>VSMX01000220.1 GCA_009773975.1 Desulfovibrio sp.
AGCAGCTCACAAAGAGGAGGCTTGTCCTTACTTCCGCATAAGTCAAACTCTGTTAGTCCCCCAGCAAAGCTGGGGGGTTTCCCAATTCACTAAGAGGTAGCATAAACCGTACCATTTATAGAGAATATTACAAGTCCCGTTTTTCTTTGCCTTACCCTTCCATGGGAAAATCGACCCTTATTTTGAACATTTTTGTCGCGGGCAAGTTCAGGATTGCAATCCCTGTCTGTTCTTCCAGTTCGGCAAGAGTCTGGCTGGCGGCCTCCTTGCCGGGGCTTATCAGGGTAAACCAGACATTATAGACATGTTCCCGCAAATAATTATGGGTTACGCCGGGCAAGGCATTTACGCTTTCGACAAACTGTTCCAACTTGTCCTTTGGCACGCTGGCCGCGCAAAGGGTTGAAGCGTAGCCCAGCTTTCTGGACTGGAAATTCGCCCCCATGCGCCGGATAATGCCATTTTTGCGCATGATCCGCACCCTGCGTAAAACCTCCTCCTCGTCAAGGCCCAGGCGCTGGCCGATTTCGGCATAAGGGCGCGAAACAAGTGGAAAATTGGCCTGCAGAATGTCAAGGATGCGTTTATCAATCTGGTCGAGAGCAATTTCCATCTTACTTTCCTGTCCGCAATTTGATGGGCTGGTGCGCGCATAGCGGTTCTTCTGCCAGGGGATTGCCCAGCATGCTCATGGCGCGGGCGCGGCAGCCTCCGCAAACATTGTGATATTCACAGACGCCGCATTTGCCTTCATAGCAGGATTTATCGCGAAACTTTAAAAACCAGTCGCTTTCGCGCCAAATTTGCGGGAAGGGCTTTTGCCGCACATTGCCGCAATCTAGCGGCAAATAGCCGCAGGGCTGAACCTGGCCAACATGGCTGATAAAACAAAAGCCAGTCCCGCCAAGGCAGCCGCGCGTCATGGCATCCATGCCAAAATTTTGCGGATTGACCTCCAGGCCATCGGCATGGGCGCATTCACGCATGATGCGGTAATAATGGGGCGCGCAGGTGGCCTTGAGATGCATATCCGTGTTTTTGCGAAATTCGTAAAACCAGTGCAAAACATCTTCGTATTCTCTTGCGGAAATGACCTGGTCGGTAATTTCCTTGCCGCGCCCGGTTGGCACAAGCAAAAAAATATGCCAGGCGCAGGCGCCCATGTTTTGGCACAAGTCAAAGATATCTTTAAAACTGTCAAGATTGTTTCTGGTTACCGTGGTGTTTATCTGAAAAGGCAGGCCAGCTTCCCGCAAATGCCTTATCCCCCGCATACTGGCTTCAAAAGCGCCCGGCACCCCTCTCAGGGCATCGTGTGATTTCGCGTCCGGGCCATCAATGGAAATTGAACAGCGGTTTACGCCGGCTTCCTTGAGTTTGCGGGCGTTTTCGGCATCAATCAGGGTGCCGTTTGGCGAGCAGGCGCAGACCAGGCCATTCTTGTGCGCATGGTCAATCAGTTCAAAGATATCTGGCCTGAGCAGTGGTTCTCCGCCGGTAAAAATAACCATTGGCGAGCCCGCTTCCGCAAAGCTGTCCAAAATGTTTTTGATCTCCCCAGTTGTCAGCTCGCCCTCAAAAGGCTCGGGATGAGCTTCCGCGCGGCAATGACGGCAGGCAAGGTTGCAGGATCTTGTTACCTCCAGGGCGACAATTCTGCAGGCGGGCGTGCCATCCGCAAGCGTTTTGGCCATCGGTGGCTTGTGGCTGGTCATTTTACAGTCCAATTTCCTCATCAGTCAGGTAACAGGCCGGATCCTCGCTCCAGATATCACCATAATAAGCCTCGGCCCTTGCGCGGAAATTTCCGCCGCAAATCGGCAGGTAACGACATTTGGCGCACCTGCCGCCGACTTGAGCTTTTTTGTTTTTCAGCATGGCAAGAAGCTCGATATCTGGATCATCCCAGATCTGCGAGAAAGGTCTTTCCAGCACATTGCCAAAAACGTGCTCCCGCCAGAATTGATCGGCATGCACCTTGCCGTCCCAGGAAATACAGCCAATTCCCCTGCCCGAATTGTTGCCTTCGTTAAACTGCAGAAGCTCGAAAACCTTTTCGGCTCTTTCAGGATTTTCACGGGCCAGGCGCATCCAGAGATAGGGCCCGTCGGCATGGTTATCGACAGTCAGGATCTCCTTTGGCTTTCCGGCATCAAAACACTTTCGCGTTTCATCAATTATCAGGTCAACCACATCCCTTGTTGCCTGATGATCAAGATCTTCCCTGATCAGTTCGGAACCGCGGCCAGAATAGACGAGGTGGTAAAAACAGGCGCGGGGGATCTCCATATCGCGCAAGATATTGAAAATTCCCGGAATTTCCCCCGCATTGCGTTTGTTGATTGTAAAACGCAGGCCAACTTTCAGCCCTTCGGCCTGACAATTTTCAACGCCTTCCAGGGCTTTTGCGAAAGAGCCTTACTTGCCCCTGAAACGGTCATCGGCCTGTCTCTAATACACATCA
>VSMX01000221.1 GCA_009773975.1 Desulfovibrio sp.
GAATCAAGACCGGGCAAAACGGTGGAAGCGCCCGGGGTCTTGGCCTGGAACCAGCCCAGCTTGTCGCCGCCAAGGCGTTCAAGCTTGATGAGCACGGAATCGGTTTTCACATTATCGCCCTGCCAGGCATCACCTTTATAATCGACATCCACGTTGTCACCGAGCACCCTGTAAAGGCCGTCCTTTTGGGCGTGGAGAATATGCAGCTTCGCTCCGGCCTCGACAGTGGCCAGGGACGAATTGACGGACGAAATCGCGCCCTTGCCGTCTTTTGAAGCGACAGCCGCGTTGGTAACCAGCAGGGAATCCGCGCTGAAGACGATCTGGTTGGCGCGCGGACTGCCATTATTGCGGGCAAGCGAACCAGCGCCCACGGCCGCGTACGAGCCTTCCCCAAGCCTGAAAGGAGTCCAAAGGCCCAGGGCGGCGGATGCATTGTGGGCGCCCATGATCATATTTGCCCAGTCGGAGGAGTCCGCGCCTATGCTCAAAAGCGAATTGGCCTCGACTGTCAGATCGCCGCCGCCAAATTCGCCAACGGCCGCAACCACGGGCTCGCCTGGCTTGCCGTCCAGCACAAGGTGGCCGCCGCCAAGATCCATATCGCCGGCCAGAATTTCGGAATTGCCCGAAAGCGTGATGTCCGCGCCAGCTTTCAAGAAATTGACTTGTAAAGATGAATAATCTTTGAGAGTCGCGCCCTTGTTGAGGGTTACTGTATTGCCCGTGACCGAGCTTTTTTTGATATTGGCGTCTCCTATAACCTCAAAATTTCCCACGGAAGCCTTTACTTCCTCAAGCCAGAGATTATTGCCAACCTTGCTGCTGCCGGAAAGATGCAACTCGCCGCCATTGAGCGACAAGTCGCTTGTTACCTGCAAATTGCGGGCGTCAAGGCTGCCTGTGCCCTGAACAGAACCAACTATGTTTGTGCCTCCATTCAGGCTGGCAATCGCGCCGCCATGAAGCCGGAGAGCATCGATATCGATTGTGCCGGGTTCGGAACCAGCCCGAAAAGCAGCTGCGCCGGAAGGCGCGTCGGCGCTGGTCTGGAAAACCATTCTGTCGGAATAAACATCTACCTTGCCAGCCTTGATGCCTGTCCGGGCATCCAGCAAGCTTTGGCCAGATGAGGACATATCCTGCATTGTAATGGAATCGCCAATTATCTTGCTTGAATTCAGCTCAAAATCGATCATGGAGACATTTACGTAGCCGCTGGCGGACAATGTGCCCTGATCCATGTAAAGCTTTTCGGTGGCAAAGCTTCCGTCAATCTTCAGACTGCTTTCGCTATTGATGGACACCTGATTATTGCCGATGACATCGCCTTTTGTGTCCAATACCGCCTTGTTTCGCAGCGTGAGTGGGCCGTTGAGGGTCAAATTTTCTATTTGCGGCTGGATATTGTCGAAAACCGTTGCCCCAAGCGTCAGGGTATCGGCGGTCAGGGAACCTCCCGTAACAGTCGTCATGCCCTTGACTTCCAGATTGCCGATATTGCTTGTTGTTTTTTTCAAATTCAGATTGCCGCTTATATTGCTCTTCTCCTCTCCATCAGCTCCAAGGTTGAGGCTGCCGTCATCCACAGCAAAATCAGCGGCTGACAGCGAGGAGACTGTTACCGCGGAATCGCTGAAAGACGCGGAACCGCCAAAGATGGCTTTTTTGGCGTCGAAATTGCCGCCAGAAACCTTCGTATCGCCAAAAACCACGATGGAGCCGATTCTGGACTTCATATTTTCAAGCCACATGAAGCCGCCTACCATGCTCGGGCCATATTTTTCTTCCAACAGATTTTCCGATACAAAGATGCCATCACTCAAATGCAGATTTGAAGATGAAGTAGATGAATTAATATAGTCCGCACGGATATTATTGGCCCGCAAATCATTTCCTGAAAAAATCTGCTCCTTGGCCTCCAGGGTAAGCGTGGCGCCGTCCGTGAGGACAGTGCCGTACCGAAGACCCAGATCCTTCCCGCTTTTAAGCAGGTTTTCTCCGCCAAGAATATTAAGCGGGCCGTTAAAAGTCATATTGCCTGAAGAATAAAATTCGCTGTTATCCAGCGAGCCTTCATGTATGGCCATGGTGATCACATCAGTGGAACTGAGCCGGGAATTGGTGGCCTTGACCAGCAAATGCGTCAAGTTTACTTCCTTGGCCGATATTTTTGAATCTTCCAGGACAAGCGCATAATCGGAAGAGTCGTTAGGGCCATTGATTGTTCCATAGGAAATATCCTGGTTTTTGAAAACCATGACGCGGTCGACAGTAAACGAGCTTCCTGGCGCGGGCAGATCGTCCGCGCCCTCAGCGGCGAGTGCCGGAGCGGACAAGGCCAGCGCGCAGATGGCGGCAATGCCGCATTTGACAAGGATATTTCTGTATCGTCGGCAAAGGAAGCCGTAGGCCCCTTGCGTAAGTT
>VSMX01000222.1 GCA_009773975.1 Desulfovibrio sp.
CTTCTTCATCGCGTTGAGTGGCGCGCACTACTGGTTTCTGGCAAGTCCAGCCAATTTTTTTCAGGATGACAGCAACCATTGTCGGATTGGCTTTCAGCGCCCTGTCTATGGCCGAAGCAAGAGTATGTCTGGGCGTTGCGCCCATACTGGCAGAAGGAAACGCAATTCCCAAAGCCAGCAAGATTATGAAAAAGAATTTTTTTAGCAATATGCAACTCTTTTGCGCTTATCAAGATAAAAATCAGTAATCATTCCCGCAAAGCCCTGTCCCAGTTTCTGAGCAAAGGCTCAAGCATGTAACTCAAAATCGTCTGCTTTTTGGTTGTGATGAAAACAGTCACGGGCATTCCCGGAGAGAGATATACCTGTTCGGCTCCCTCGGCGGCTTCCGGCATTATTTCGATATGTGAAAGGTAAAACGGAACATTGCCCATCGAGGTCTGTTCCTCCTGCCTGTCGGCTGCTATATGCAGCACTTTCGCGGGAATCATGGGCGTTGTGTTTCTCTCAAAAGCGTCAAGTTGCGCCTGGGCTTCCTGTCCAACATACACCTCGGTAATTTTGTCAACGGGAATGTGGGCCTCGGCCACCAACGGAGAGCCTTCGGGCACAATATCCATTAACGCCTGTCCAGGCTGGATCACGCCGCCCGGCGAATGTACCTGAAGTCCGACAATGCGCCCGTCAACAGGAGCGAGAATTTCAAGCCTGGTTTTTGTATCGCGCAATGGACGGAGCTGTTCCCTTGTCTGCACGATTTTACCGTCCAGGGCGTTCATTTCATTCGCGGCCTGCTCGATAATGCTGATGGTCAAGCCTTCTTTCTGCAACTGCAAACCGGCTTTTTCCTGCTCGGAAGCCGCAACAGTCTGCCTGAGCCTGCCATGCGCTCCCTTGTGGGTTGCAAGCTGCCTTTCAAGCTCAAGAACCTGTGATTTTTCGAGGAATCTTTTTGCGACCAGTGTTCTTTTGGCCGCAAGTTCTTCCGCAAGCGTGGAAATAATGGTTTTTTCGGCATTAATTTCTTCCTGCGCTCCCCGGATTTGCTCTGTTATCTGCTTTATCTGTGTATCCAGCAAACGGGTCTGACTGGTATAGGATGATTGACGGGCCTCAAAAATTTTGCGTTCGCTTTCAAGGACATCCTCATTGCCATAAAGACGGACAAGCTCCAGCAGTTCCCCATCCCAGACAATTGGCTGGAAAAGCGCTTTTTCGGCTTCATAACGATTTTTCGCGGCAAGAAACAGAATCAGGTTTTTTTGCGCCATATCCACCGACGAATCCACCGAGGCACTCTTAAGGGTTACAAGCGGCTGTCCCTTTACCACCTTGTCTCCCTCGCGGACATGGATTTTATCTACAATTCCGCCTTCAAGGTGCTGGACGGTCTTGCGTTCCGTATCAATTTTAATTGTGGCGGGAACGACGACCGCTCCGCTTATCTGGCCAAAAATTGCCCATCCGCCCAATATCCCGAAAAAAATAAAGACGACAACAGATCCCTGGCGGATAATGGGATTAAAATTCTCAACATCGTCATCTTTCACATTGTCCACATTTTTAGGAGACCTTTTCAATATGGAACGGATTTTAGACAGCAGCCAGTTCATCAGCGTTTCTCCTGTCCATTTTCACAGTTACCTGTGGCCTGCTTCGGAATTCCTGCCTGCGGGCGGCAATGCCGGGGTTTTGCCTCGCTACCGCCATTTTTTGCATTATCATAGCGCGAGGGCCATACATGGAGACTGTTCCGCCTTCCTGCAAGACCATAATTTCATCCACCACGGCAAGGACAGATGGCCGATGTGCTACAAGAACGATTGTTTTTCCGGCAAGCTTCAGGCGCTTCAGGCTGTGCATCAACCGGATTTCGCCTTCCTCATCCAGATTTGAATTCGGTTCGTCAAGAACTATGACGCAGGGGTCGCCGTACAAGGCTCTTGCAAGGCCAATTCTTTGTCTTTGTCCACCCGACAATCCCTGTCCGTAATCGCCGATGGGGGTATCATAGCCGTTAGGAAGTTTAAGGATAAGCTCATGAACTCCGGCAAGCTGGGCCGCCTTTACAACCTTTTCAGGGTCAACTTGCTTCATTCTTGCGATGTTTTCGGCAACTGTGCCCGCAAAAAGGTCAACATCCTGAGGCAAGTAACCGAAAAAAGCCCCCAGCTTTTCCGAATCCCATGTCTTGAGTTCCGCGCCGTCAATGCGTATCTTGCCGTCAGTCGGAGGCCAGATGCCCAAAAGCAGTTTGCATAAAGTGGATTTGCCGCAACCGCTAGGACCGACAATGGCCAAAGCTGTTCCGGGCCTCAGCTGGAAGGAGACATCTTTTATCGTTCCTGTCTCGCCAAAAGCGAAAGTGACGATTACCCAGCTAAAGGCTCAGAATGGATCGGGAAGGG
>VSMX01000223.1 GCA_009773975.1 Desulfovibrio sp.
AATTTCACCCCGAGTTCAAATCTCGTCCCATGGCTCCCCATCCTTTATTTAAAAATTTTATCTCGGCAGCAAAAAATACAATCAAGGATGTTTAATAACATATTTTCTTTTATCTAAAGTGTCTTTAATTGTAACAAGTGCTTGTATTAAATAAATATTCATGACCAATAAGGAATTTTGACAAAAAAGTTTTATAATACTTCCACGCTACCGAGGGAAATGAACAATATCTTTGTTGGGTGCTTAGTACAGGAAAATAAATATAATATTTTCAGGATAACAAACAATATAAATAACTAATTATAATTATTATGGCTTTGGAACTTCGTCAACAATTAAAACTTTCCCAGCAACTGGTCATGACTCCCCAGTTGCAACAAGCAATCAAGCTTTTGCAATTGTCAAGATTGGAGCTTATGGATACTGTGCACCAGGAAATGCTGGAAAATCCATTTTTGGAAGAAGCCACCAATGATGATACTTTCGAATCTGTACAAGATGACAGGCGAGACGTATCTGGCGAGGCCTATGACAATGAACTTGCCAAAGATGCATCCTGGGAAGATTATCTTGGTGAATTTGCAAGTACTCCCAAAGCATCTCAAAATCATGAATTCGAATCTTCCGAAGAGCTTTCTCCTTTTGAAGGCAGATATGCTTCAAAGCCTACTCTTGAGGGCCATCTATTATGGCAGCTCAGGCTCTCGACCCTGTCGGAAGAAGAAAAAGATATAGGCGAAATTATTATCGGTAATTTGTCATCTGCCGGCTATCTTGCCGCAGGTATTGACGAAATTGCGGAAATTGCCAAATCAACGCCCGAAAAGGTTCAAAAAGTCCTTGCCCACATCCAGAACTTTGATCCAGTAGGAATTGCGGCAAGAGATGCCAGGGAATGCCTTCTTATTCAAATTAAAAATTTAAATTATGATCGGGATCCGGTCCTGGCTGAATTGATTCAATCCCACCTGGAAGATCTGGAGGCCAAACGCTATAAGCCCCTTCTTCGCAAATTCAAAATAGAGATGGAAGACTTACGCGAATATCTTGATATTATTAAAAGTCTGGACCCGATGCCTGGATCAAGTTTTGGGGGTGGAGAACCAACTTATGTAAGCCCTGATGTCTTTGTGTATAAAAATGGTGATGAATTTGTCATCCTCCTGAATGAAGAAGGCTTGCCTCAACTTCAGCTATCCTCATTGGCAGAAATGAATATTGACAAGGTTTCCGAAGAAGAAAAAGAATATTGCAATGAAAAAATGCGTTCTGCCACATGGCTTATTAAAAGCCTTTACCAACGGCAACGCACCCTCTACAAGGTAATGGAAAGCATAGTGCGTCATCAACGACCTTTTTTCGAAAAGGGGGTTACCCATCTTTCTCCTTTGATTCTTAAAGATATTGCCGATGATATTTCAATGCATGAGTCAACTGTAAGTCGCATAACAACCAATAAATATGTTGCTACCCCATTTGGAGTTTTTGAATTAAAATTTTTCTTCAATAGTGGTCTGGAACTTGATGATGGCAGCCAGGTTGGTTCAGAAAGCGTAAAGGTTCTTATTAAAAAATTTATTGCTGAAGAAGATCCCAAAAATCCTCTCAGTGATGAAAAAATAGGTGAAATGCTAAAGGATAAATTAAAAGTCAACATTGCCAGAAGAACGGTTGCCAAATATAGAACCGCACTTGATATACCTTCATCATCGCGAAGAAAAAAGCATTTTTAATTGTAACCCCAAATATTGTGAGGAAATTATGAATATTTCATTTGCCTTCAAAAATTTTGATCCATCAGAACATTTGAAAAAATATGGTCGTAGGCGAATTGAAAAATTGGGACGCTTTTTTGGCAAATCTGCGGGTTTGGATATCAACGTAGTTATGACGGTAGATAAATTCAGAAATCTTTGTGAAGTTAATGTTTCTGGTGAAGGGTTACACATAAATGCCTCTGAAGATTCAAATGATGATATGTATGCGGCAATTGACCTTGTTACAGATAAGGTAGAATCACAAATAAAAAGAAAAGTCTCGCGTGTAAAAGAACAAAGAAGAAAAGAAAGAAATGCGGACATAAATGTTTTTACCTATAATGTTGAAGCAGAAGATGAAAACGATCAACAGATCGTAGGAACCGAAAGATTTGCTCCAAAGCCTTTACATATAGATGAAGCTTTGATGCAGCTAAATTCTATTGGAAGCGACTTTCTTGTTTTTCTTAATGCCGAAAATGACCGTGTAAATGTAATTTATAAACGTAGAGTTTCTGGCTACGCCCTGATTGACCCTATTCTTTAAGAAATAAATCTGTATAAGGATGCATC
>VSMX01000224.1 GCA_009773975.1 Desulfovibrio sp.
TCGTTATATTATGGACTATTAGCTGTTGTAGATTTTTTTAAAATTTTGGTTTATCAATATGGCATCCCGCACTCGGCAAGTTAGCCTCGCGCCAATTTCCCCCGCAGCGGGCCAGGCGCGTCTTTGCCTGGGCAAAGCCGCGATAGAGAACCGCATATTTTTTCATTCGCGGATTACCATTATGTTGTATAACACGTTTTTACACCAAAATGGTCGCAAAGCCCTTCAGGGCTTTGCGTCCTGCGCCCGGGAGGGATTTGAGACCCCTCCCAGGATAACAGCCAGCGTCTGATACCCCGCCCGAGAGCGCGGGTTGCGGGCTTGTTCGGCCTGAAGGCCGAGGCCTCAAACCACAAAGGAACTTACGGATGAAAAACAATAAACTTTCATATACTGCTATAAATACAGATTATTTCCCGGATCATGTGACGATTGTTTTTGGTAGCGAAAAACTGGAATACAAAAAACGTGTATGGGAAATTGATGAACAGACAAAAGGATTGCGTTACGGTGAAAACCCCGATCAGCCTGCAGCCATGTATCAGCTTGAAAAAGGTTCCTTGAATTTTGGGGGTATTGAATGGCGCGGTCCGGGGAACGCGCTTGTTTCGGCCCTAAATGAAGAACACATGATTCAGGCCGGAAAACATCCCGGAAAAACAAATTTGACCGATGTTGATAATGGCGCGAACATACTCCAATACCTCTGGGAAAAACCGGCGGCAATTATTATCAAGCATAATAATCCATGCGGCGCATCCTGGGTAGCACATGAGGAAGGCGGCATTTTTGCAGCCTTGAATAACGCCTTCTGGTCAGATCGCATTGCGGCTTTCGGAGGCGCTGTAATCGTCAATAGCCCCATTAATCAGGATTGCGCCCAAATCCTGTCTGCAAATTATTTTGAGGTAATTGCTGCCCCCTCGTACGAAGAAGGAACCGTTGAAATCCTGAAGGCAAGAAAAAATCTCAGAATTCTGGAATTGCCTGCTCTGGGCCGGCTTGAAGAATTCCTGGCTTCAGCGGTTCTTGATATCAAAAGCCTGTCGGACGGAGGCCTGATAATTCAAAAGGCATTTAAAAATCGGATTCATTCAAATTCAGATTTTTTTCCAGCAGAAGCAACTACAAAAGAGGGTCTGGAAGTTTGCACACGAAAGCCTACAGAAAAAGAGCTTGATGATTTGCGTTTTGCATGGGCTGTTGAAGCAGGCGTTACTTCGAACTCCGTTATTTTTGCCAAAAACGGGACAACAGTTGCCATTGGCACAGGTGAACAAGATCGGGTGGGATGCGTGGAGATTGCCATTCATAAGGCTTATACAAAATATGCGGATGAATTGTCATTTCGGGATACAGGGTTATCCCTTTACGAATTAAGGCAAAAATCCAATGATGATTCCTCAATGAAAGACAAGTTGTCAGATATTGAAGAAAAAACAAGACGTAACCATGCGGGGCTTGAAAGTTCCCGGCTTGTATCGGATGGTTTTTTTCCTTTCCGGGACGGTGTTGATGTTGCCATTTCAGAAGGAGTAACTGCAATCGCCCAACCCGGCGGCTCCATAAGAGATGCCGATGTTATTATGGCCTGCAATGAGGCTACTCCCCAGGTAGCCATGGTTTTTACCGGACAACGTTCTTTCAGGCATTAAATTACCTGTTTTCATGGCAAATTATTTTAAAGTATCAATCACAATTTGTCTCACATATTGCAGCATTGTTCAAAACAAATAATTTTAATAGCTGTGTTGTCCTGTAAAAAATTTTGCATATCCGCTTTAAGCGGTGGCGGCGGCAAAACGCTGATAAGCTTGGGGCTTGCCAGATTGCTTGCCAACAAAGGTTATAATGTCAAACCCTTTAAAAAAGGCCCTGATTATATAGATAGCAAATGGCTTTCCCTGGCTGCGCGAAAGGAAGCGACAAATCTTGATTTGTTTCTCCAGGACAGAAATCAAATCAAAACTCTTTTTGCGCACAGTCTTGCCAATGCCCAAAATAATGACAGACGACCCCTTATTGCCCTGGTTGAGGGAAACAGGGGAATTTTTGATGGTCTTGATGAAAGCGGTTCCTGTTCCACTGCTGAATTATGCAAAATTATTGATATTCCCATAATTCTTGGTATTGATTGCTCCAAAATAACAAGGACAATTGCCGCAATTCTGCAAGGAATTATCAATTTTGATAAAAATATTCATGTCAAGGGTGGTATATTAAATAAAATTGGATCATTACGCCACGAAAAAATATTAATAAAGTCAATTGAACAATACACCAATTTGAAAATAATGTGAGCAACG
>VSMX01000225.1 GCA_009773975.1 Desulfovibrio sp.
TCGTGGACGCTGGTCGGCATATTCAGGATCTTTCCCTGCAATATCAGAAAGAAATGAATGACGTTGCCAAAAGGGCCCTTATTGCAAGCGGAGTTCACATCACCACACTTGATGATGAGGCACCGTGGAAGAATGCGGCCATGGTCAGGGTATGGCCGGAATCCATGGACAATATTGGCGGCATTGCGGCCATCAATGCCTATCTTTCCGCTTGCGGACTTCCAGAATGGAAGCCTGATGGCGAAAAAGGCGCGGAGGATGTCAAAAAGTAGTTGAATTCCTGAAAAATGCCCGGCAATGGCCGGGCATTTTTTATCCCCGCGAACCAACAGAACGGAGAAGAATTTCCTCGCCGGGCGAAATATGGCGATCGGGCGTCAGAAGTTCGTTGCCGCGCGCAACCAGGGCGCTTTCCTCTTCCAGATTGAATGCCTGTAATAACTGGCGCGCGGTCTTGACCCTGGGCAGCGAATAATATTTGTTTTCCGGCTGCAGGAAAACATAAATGCGCGGACCGCCATAATCCGGCCTGATGATTTCGGCATCTTTACGCGCAATTGCAACAAGCGGTGCCAGTTCCTCCCTTGCGTCAAGTTCATTTGCCATAACAATTATCCTTTTCATTTTGGTGTTTTCATTGGATAACAAGCCTTCAACTTTGGCCAACTATGCGCACAAAGCCACATAGATGACTGTAACCGCTATCATGCTTATTGCGCGCAGACCCTGGTTGATGATAATGAGCCATAGAGCCATTGTCGGCCTATAAAAGCCGGAATAGGCGGGCAGCTGATGGCGAATTGCGCGCATTGGCGTTGAAACGATATTGCCAACAAGAAGAGCCACAATAATTTCATGGCTGGTCAGCGCGCCTTCCTGCAGCAAACTGCCGGCCGCGCCCAGAGCTGGCCCGAGTTCGGCCGCAAGGTGAAAGATGATAATGCCCATCATCTGCGGTTTTAAAAATGAAAGAAAAGCCATTTGTTCTGCCAACCATCCCTGCGCAATAGCAAAAAAACCCCCGCGCTGCAAAATATACATCAAAATATAAATTGGAATTGTGTACAAAAGCAATTTTGACAAACGCCCCAGAAATCTTTTCCAGGCTTTCAGCAGGGCTTTTCGCCATACAGGGGCTTTTGTGGCTCTTTCCGTTTCAGGTAAAATCTTTTCATCCACACAGCCAGCTTTCGCCGGTAATATAAAATGCCCCAAAATGAGTGTCAGGATTGTGCGCCCCAGAGCAGCCAACAATGAAAGACCGACATAAATGGCGGCGGGAAAACCGAGCACAGGCCAGATCAGAAGGAATAATGACGGCAAATGAACAAGGTAGGCGGGAAAACTGTTGAAAAGATTGGCCAGCACAAGTTCTGTTGATGAAATCCACCCCCTGCTCCAGGCATCGGAAAGCAGACCGTTGGCTGAAGCTGGCGAGACGAAGGCCAGGGAAAATGCCGCGCCTGATACAGGATGAAAATGGGCCAGCCTGGCCAGGGGCTTTGCAAAGCGGGCCAACGTGGCCGTCCATTGCAGGGTTTCCAGCAAATTGGCAACCAGCAGGCCAATGGAAAGACCAACAAGCAGCCGTATCAGGGGCAGGAAAAGAGAGGCCCAGATATCAGGCATGAATTATCCGTCAAACAGGGGTGGGCCAGAGCTCCTTTCGTAGCCCTGGTCGGCTGGCAAATCTTTTCGGGCGGCACAATTGCGCGCAAGCTCATCACAGCGTTCATTTTCCATATCGCCGTCATGCCCCCGCAGCCAGTTGAATGTAACCTGATGCCGTGCCAGCAGGGCCAGAATCTTTTTCCACAAGTCGGCATTGGGCACGGTCTCGCCGTTTTTACGCACCCAGTTTTTATGAAGCCAGCCATAAATCCAGCCCTTGTTGATTGCATCGCTCACATATTGGGAATCGGTAAAAATCACGACTTCGCATTGCTCTTTCAGGGCGGAAAGGCTTTCAATCACGGCCGTAATTTCCATCCTGTTATTTGTCGTCTTGCGAAAGCCGCCGCAGATTTCGCGCCGATACCCGGTATTTGCAAGGCGCAGGACTGCAGCCCAGCCCCCTGGGCCGGGATTGCCCAGACAGGATCCGTCAGTATGAATAATAACCTTTTTCATTTTTTGTGCTTGTTTGATAATTTCAAACCGCCGGCAAGCAGGGAGAGGCTTTCATGCCTGGCCACGCTATCCCGCATGAGCCGCGACTGCCGCATGAGATCGCCCATATTGTCCAGAAA
>VSMX01000226.1 GCA_009773975.1 Desulfovibrio sp.
ACTGAGTTCCCCTCCTTTTGCAAGGGCAAATGTCAGATCAAATCAAAACTATCCCAAATTTCGCTTTGGCAAGGAAAAGGCTTGCTGATTGATTGTTAAAAATTTTTATTTTTATGAAAACAATTATTTCAAAAACAAACCAGCGCAATTCTTTGCCTCGTCAATATTCCACACAGCCTCCATCAGTCTCATACATTCTTCCCGTCCGCAAACAGGCTCGCACAGGGCAACAAATTTGTCCTCCAGCTCCTGATCTGTTGGCGGACATGATGCTTCCCATCGTGCTTCCCGGGGGCCTGATGAATATGTTTTACCGCCAGCATGGATAATCACTTCGGAAATTACCCGCGCCGGGAACTCATTTTCAAATTCAGGGGCAATTTCAACCGAAATTCTTTTTTGCAAATCCAGAATTTGCGGATTGTCAAAATGCTCCGGAGAAATCTGTTCTTTCATGAGATTGCCATCAATCATGGCCGCAGCCAAAGGCCATGTAAGATTATACTCTGCTTCATCAGGCGAAGATGGCACTTTTCTCGACAAAGCCGCGGCGTGGGAAAACGTCCGGACAAGGACGGAGTCAACATCTGACGGCCTGATTTTGTATTGCCTCAGCAAACCAAGGGCGGCATCAATGGCCGCATGTGTCCAGCGGCATGAAGCATACTGTTTGAAGTACAACTCATGAATCAAAAATCTGCCTTTTGGGGGAAAATCCGGGATTGGCCGCGAGATACTCCCCGGACTGAATCGCATTTCCTGAAATGGCAGAGGAGCTGTGAGACCGGATTCCGCAAGCAACAACGAAGACATCGCCAGATATGATCCCCATCCGATGCAGTCTTTGGCCATGTTCGGCTTTTCCACACTTCGCATTACAAGACCAAGTGGGGCAAAAAAATCAGTCAAACCCAGACTCTGAAGCAGGATTTCCCGTTTCACGCCAATCAGTCGGCAACCGGCGGCAACAGCGCCAATACTGGCCCATGAGCCGGAAGTCAGAATATTGAGCGGATCATTCTGGCGCGCAATGCCTGCCCGGATGGCTATTTCATAGCCAACCGCGAAAGCAGTCAAAAATTCATGCCCTGTCGGCTGATGAGGCATTGTTTCCACCAGCGCCAACATTACAGGCAAGAGGCAGGCTCCCGGTCGCCCCTGAGCCGGTCGTGATCCATGCTCGATATCCAGCGCGTTTGAGGCAAAACCATTGGCAATGGAAGCGCCGAGCAGGGATGCGTTCCCTCCGGCTAAAACAGTGCATCTTTCTTTGGGAGTGGCTGGCAGGTGTTCGACCGCGAATTTGGCAGCGACTTCCGCGGCTGGCATACGGCTTCCGGCGAGGATCGCTCCGAGATCATCCAGAAGACAACGGATAGTCTGATGAATGCATTCTGGCTCGACAAGATTGAATTCTGAAATAAAATCAAGAAATTCATCCACATTGTTTGTCATGCAAACTCCAGTTTCGCAACGTCCCATCCAAATGGTGTGGAACGTTGCGATCTATATCGGAAAACTATTCGACAATACTCTTGAGCGCCTTGTTTATCCATTGGGAATCAATTTTTTCAGACAGAACTGGCCAGCATTTTTCTCTCGCGGAAGCGGCAAGTATATTGATATCATCCGGGGTGACGTCAATAACTTCGATTCCGGCCTCCTTTAATTTCCTTGTATATTCCTCAGCCTGGGCCATGAAATCCCTGTAACGGCGCTCTTCCAGTTCTTTGGCCGCCCGGGTGAGTATTTTTTTTTGCCCGTCATCAAGCTTTTGCCATAATTGCAGATTGATCATCACGGGCCAGAGCTGGGCAAAATCATTGAGGGGAATAAAATATTTGATAAGGTCGCGATAATTCACATAGTTGCCATTTGCGCCAAACCCCATGACTCCGTCCACTATGCCTGTCTGGAGAGCCGTGAAAGTGTCAGACATGGGAATCGGAGTTGGCTGGTAGCCCATGCTCTCGGCATGGAGGGCGAATGCGGGATCGTTCGGAATGCGCAATTTTATGCCTTTCGGGGCGCCGGGAACATTCCATTCATTTGGCATCTTCTTTGTGCCTATGCCGCCAAAAAACAGCGGCACATATGTTATGGGATATATGTTCTGGCCAATGAAAAGC
>VSMX01000227.1 GCA_009773975.1 Desulfovibrio sp.
TGCTTGGTAGTTCCATGCCATGCAGTGTAGCAGCTTTGCTAAATATTGTTTAGTAAAAATTTGGAAGATCAGTAAAATCTCCACATGGATATATGCATTTGATGCAGCAAGCCTATATGAGAAGCTGTATCCATAAGGCCGTCTGCATTCAAAAAAATCAATACCGGCAGCCAGTTAAAGATAATTCGCGTCAATGGAAGGTCATTTTGCCAATTGTGTTGCAAAATCAAATAGTTACATAAAATATTTTCAGTTATGAATACAGCTTCTGAAATTCGCCCTTTACGCAAAATGGCCGGGACTGTAGCGATGTTCAAGCTCGGTATTCTGAATTGGTATGACCATCCTGTCTCGTCTGGGCGTCTTGAAGGAACAAACAATAAAATCAAGGTACTCAAACGAATGGCGTATGGTTATAGGGATGTTGAGTTTTTCAAACTTGGAATAATGGCTATCCATGAAGCAAAGTACGCTTTTACCGGATGAACCTTCATTCATTTGTCGCCGCATGACGAATTGTGATAATATCAATAGTCTTATCGGATAGCTGGTAAATAACGATGTAATTGGAGGTGACAATCAGCTCCCTTGTTCCTTCCACTTTACCTGTTCTTCCTGACAATGGGAAATCACGCAAACGCTCTACAGCCACTTCAAAAGATGTATCCAGATCAATCGCTGCTTCGGGATTATCTTCCGCAATATAATCAAATATCTCATCGCGCCGTGTCAGGGCACGATCTGACCAGACAATTGACTTCACTTTTGGAAGGTGGCTTTCAACGCATTGCGTTTGGCAGAAAAGTATGCGCTCACTTCAACATTGGAATGAACGTTTCCTGCCTCAATATCAGCAAGACCTTGTGCCACATCCTGAACATACTCCTTGTCCTCAATAAAATTTGTAATGGCTTGGCGCAAGGCTGTCTCCCTTGAGAGATGCAAGGAATTGGCTATTGAATCCAGGCGTTCAACGATGGATTGATCAATGGCAACGAGTGTTGACGGCATTATCACCTCCATAATGAACTATAACTCAGAAGGCAGCCTCCAGTCAAACGGAGGCTGTCTGCATTTAAGGAGCAATGAAATCAACCGGTCAGAATGAAAATTCTGGCCGGTTTTCTTGTATGGAAAATCGGATATTTGAGGGCGCGTGCCACGGGGCGGCAAGATTGAGCAAACCTGTCTTGTATTTGATCGCGCTTTGGTTAAAACTGCACATGGGGACTCCCTGGGCATCGCGCCCGGTTGATGGTGAATTGCTGAAATCCATCAAAACGGAGTTCCCTTCTTTTTGCAAGGAAAATGTCCGGTCAAGTCGAAACTACTCCAATTGATACTTATGGAATTTTTGTCTTTTCAATTTGGAGCGCGTTGACTTTCAATATATTGTTTCAGTGCAGAGAGGGGAGCGCCGCAGCTGCCTGCAAAATAACTTGGCGACCACAAAGATTTGCCCCATAGCTTTCGTCTGATTGAGGGAAAATCCCTTTTGCGGATCAGTCTGCTTGAAACACCCTTAAGGCTGTTGACCAGGTGGGAAACAGCAATTTTCGGTGGATAGGCAACCAACAGATGCACATGATCGTCTTCTCCATCAAATTCCACCAATTCGGCTTCAAAATCCTTGCATACGCCCGAAAATATGATTTGCAGCTCGTCAAGTATCTCTTTTGTGAATACGCCGCGTCTGTATCTGGTAACAAAGACCAAATGGACATGAAGCATAAAAACACAATGTCTTCCCGTGCGAATATCATTGAGATTTTCCATTAGACCAACTGTATTGAATATATGGAAATCAGGCAAGTATTCAAATTCAGACTTATAGATGTCGGCATTGAAATGTCTGGATTTCAATGCCGACATCTATGGAACGTTCATGCAATGAAATTGCGTAAACGCCCTGAAATCCCGGCCCGCCAAAGCCCCTTGCCATGCTTGCCGCCAGGGAAAGCCAGGCAGCAAGCCCCATCCGGGCATCTCCCCTTTGGCCTTGGAAATGGCCCGGGGACTCAAAAACCGCGATTGCCATACGGCCCCTTGTTATTTACTGATCATCTATTTTATATTTAAACACATCCTGCTTGCGCAAAACAGGCCTGAATCAGATGCGGATGGGA
>VSMX01000228.1 GCA_009773975.1 Desulfovibrio sp.
ATTCTGGAATTGTGCATATTTATGAACCAGGTTTAACTACTTTGGTTAAACGCAGCAAAGACGACGGACGATTAAACTTTACCACAGATTTAAAAAAAGCCATTGCAGGGGTGGAATGTGTATTTATTTGTGTTGGTACTCCCCCCATGGCTGATGGCTCATGCGATTTGTCTTACGTTATGGAAGCAGCCAGGGAAATTGGTCAAAATATGACCAGTGACCTTGTAGTCGTGGACAAGTCTACCGTGCCGGTAGGAACTGCAGACAAGGTAAAAACCATCATTGATGATGAACTTGAAAAACGGAATGTATCTTACAAAGCGTATGTTGTTTCAAATCCCGAATTTTTAAAAGAAGGGGATGCCATTGCAGATTTCATGAAACCAGATCGCGTGGTAATCGGTACAGATTCCGATTATGCTGCTGGATTGATGAAAGAACTTTATGCGCCGTATGCCAGGACAAGGGATAAATTAATTGTCATGAGTATACGAAGCGCAGAAATGACAAAATACGCCGCCAATTGTATGCTCGCCACAAAAATATCATTTATAAATGAAATAGCCACAATTTGTGAGAATTTGGGTGCTGATGTTCGGGATGTAAGGACAGGCATTGGTTCAGATTCCAGAATTGGTTATCAATTTATTTATCCGGGCGTGGGTTATGGAGGATCCTGTTTTCCCAAAGATGTTAAAGCATTAATTCAATCAGCAGAAAATTGTGGCGTTGAACCACTACTGCTTAATGCAGTAGAAGCAGTTAATGGAAAGCAAAAAATCCATCTTGCAAAAAAGATAGAAGAATATTTTGCCATGCAGGGTGGGGTAAAAGGAAAGACACTTGCTTTGTGGGGGCTGGCATTCAAAGCAAATACAGACGATATGCGGGAAGCTTCATCAATTGTAATAATAAATGAGCTTACAAAAGCTGGCATGAAAATAAAGGCATTCGATCCGGTTGCAGGAAGTAATGCACGAAATATTTTCCATGATAATGCCCTGGTTGAAGTTATGGATGATCAATATGCAGTTTGCGAGAATGCGTATGCTTTATTGGTAATTACGGAATGGAACCAATTTAGAAATCCGGATTTTTCCAAACTAAAATCCTTGTTGCAAGCCCCAATTATTTTTGACGGAAGAAATCTTTATTCTCCTTCAGCGCTTGCCGAACGTGGATTTGCATATTTTTGTATCGGGCGCCCAGATAAATTATCAAAAAAGTGTGCCAATTAAAATCAAGCAGGGAGGAGTCTTACGACTCCTTCCCTCTCACACCACCGTACAAGCTCATCGCATACGGCGGTTTCCTTTGAAGTTTTACCATATTGGCTATTTGTTCAGGGGTATGGGCTGGCTTTTAACATACTGATCTTTCATCTCGGCTGCAGTCTGCTCCACCACGTTGGCGCCAAGCCCTTCCCGCTGGAGTTTTAGAACATTTATGCAATGAAATTGGGTAAACGCTCTAACGCGACGTTGCTGTAAAAGCCGTGCGCGAGAATATCCCGAGGTAAATTTGCTTTGCCGTTAAGAGATGTTCTCATGCGTAAAATCCTATAGGGCATTTTTCTGTTGTTTTGATGCGCAATGGATTGACGGAGCTTGCCGTGCGCGCCCTGATGCGCGGCAAGCTGGAGCCGCAGTCCAGTACCTGTGATTTTTCAAGGTATTTTTTCTGTCATGCTCCCCCGGCTTTGCCGGGGGTGCATGACTCAACATTTCTTTAATTGTACAAAGTTGCCAATACCCATGCAAAAATTAAAATCATAATTCCAGCCAAAGCTGAAAAAAATTGAAGCGCCTGTAATCGAAATATTTTTATTAAAGGCACAATTGCAATTCCCAGTAACATACCCATGATCAGTCCACAGATATGAGCTGCATAATCTGTCCTTTCATTGCCCGCTCCCAGTATAGCCAATAATGCAAACGCCGTAGCCAGGTATAAAAATATACTTTTGCTATTGAATTGGTTTCCTGCCTGAAAACCACATAAAATTCCAATAGTTGCAAATAAGGCCGTTGAATATCCAATACTTGCGACTGACATTTTATGTAAATATATTGAACAAAAATTCCCAAGAATGCCACCAAGAATGCTTAATAAT
>VSMX01000229.1 GCA_009773975.1 Desulfovibrio sp.
GCCTCACAACAATCGGCAAGAAAAACCATAACAATATATGAGAAAAAGCGACCTGTTCAAAAATTAACTGTTGATAAAAAGTTTGTTTCCCCGCCTCCTGATCAGCAAGCAAGAATCAAGGAAGATCGTAAAAAGGTTCAACAGGCGCTATCCCAAAAATTGCCTGGCAGATTGTGGGATATTCCCTTGGAGCGACCAGTCCCTGGTAGTGTTTCAAGTTTGTTTGGTTTAAAAAGGGTTTTTAATGGACAACCACGCGGCATACATAAGGGATTGGATTTGCGCGGCGCAGAAGGAACACCCATAAAAGCTTGCGCTGACGGAAAAGTGGTTCTGGTAGACAATCTCTATTTCTCGGGAAATACAGTATATGTAAATCATGGAGATGGAGTTTTCAGCGCTTATCTTCACATGTCCAAACCACTTGTACAGCCTGGCGAAACTATCGTTCGTGGGCAAACTATCGGCCTTGTGGGCAGTACAGGCAGGGTAACTGGCCCTCACTTGCATCTTTCCATATTTGCACAAGGACAATCAATAGATCCATTGCCGCTCCTTGAAACTTCCGAACTCCAACACAAGTCATCGAAATCGGGTAATAAGAAACCCAATTAATAAGAAAGCCATTCAGGACTTTGTGTTTCGCGCCATGGAATGAATTTGAGCCCCTCCCTTACTATCCAAGCTGATTCTCCCTGAGTGGGAGGTGCGGGCTTATATGACCTCCTGATTTTCAACCACAAAGGTTCTTGCAGATGAAAAAAACAAAAGAGCAACCAAATAACGATAAAAGCTTTGAAGATTATATGAAACGCCTTCAAGATATTGTTTCCCGGTTACAGACTTCGGAGATGCCCCTGAGTGAAAGTCTTGCACTTTACAAAGAAGGGCTGGAATGTTCTCGTCATTGCAGAGAATGTCTTGAGCATGCCAGGAAAGAAATAGAAATTTGGCAGGCGGGCATTGATTGCCCTGGAACTGAATAATAAATGAATAATTGCTTATTTTAAACATAAAAAGGCAAAATAATGGTATTAGATGAAAATTCAATCTTCACAATGAAAAAAACTTTGGCAAGGCGAGCTGCAAAAGTTGAAACTTGGCTATCTATTTGTCTTGAAAAACGGGAAATTCCTGAAAGATTGAAAGCTTCCATGCTTTACAGTCTTCAAGCAGGCGGCAAAAGAATAAGACCGGTTCTTTGCCTTGTATGTGCCTCCCTTTGCGGCATGAATGAAGATAATGTATTGCCTTTTGCTGGATCAATTGAAATGATTCATACATATTCATTGATTCATGATGATTTGCCTGCAATGGATGATGATGATCTTCGAAGGGGTAAACCTTCGAACCACAAAGCTTTTGATGAAGCAACTGCCATTCTGGCAGGGGATGCCCTTTTGACGGATGCCTTCGGTTTGGCCTGTACAACCAATACTGATCTAACATTTTTGCTTTCCGCATTAAAAGAACTGTCCTTTGCTGCGGGCTCTTCCGGAATGGTAGGGGGACAGGAACTGGATATGTTGTTCACGGGCAAAAAAAACCTTTCATTGGATGATATCAAGGTGATGCAATCCATGAAAACAGGCGCATTAATCAGGGCATCATGTGTTTGTGGAGCGCTTTTGGCTGGCGCAAAATCAGAAATCATTGATTCAATTTCCTCTTATGGCAGCGCATTGGGAGCGGCTTTCCAGATTGCAGATGATATTCTGGACATAACTTCTGATACTGTAACCTTGGGAAAACCAGCAGGCTCGGATGAAAAAAGCGACAAAAATACCTATCCTTCCATAATTGGTGTTAAAAACAGCAGGCAAGAAGCTCAAGAATATGCCATGATTGCCAAAGATGCACTTTCAAAATTCACAGGAAACGATGCAGAATTTTTGATTTCACTTGCTGATTATGTGGTTCAGAGAGCATCATAGAGCCAATGAATAGAACAGGGCCAATAATGAAGTTCACCAATTCACCGGATCTTGTGGGCTTTTTTATTTAAATGATTTTAGCCAGCGTATTCACCTTTATCAATATGGCAGAAACCAACAAGAAAGCTG
>VSMX01000023.1:0-8363 GCA_009773975.1 Desulfovibrio sp.
GATATTTTCCCCCTCGAAAAGGACAAGGAATTGAAGGATTATGGAATCTTCAATGCCGGCCATGCGCTCAACGGGCCGGCGCCAATTGGCACACGCAAGCCCAACCCCCTGGGTCTTTATGATACTGTCGGCAATCTCCGTGAAATGATGGATGGGTTTTTCCGTTTTTCAATTGTCGATCTTAAGGGGGGCTCGATTGGAAGGCGTTTGCATGGAGCTTCTGGGGGGATACTGAGCAAGGGTGGCAGCTATCTTGGAGGCGAGGAAAGCGTTATTCCTGGCTGGCGCGATGAAGTGCCCCTGTTTACGGCAAATGGCCCTGCCAGACCGTCTGATCTGGGCATCAGGCTTGTTTTGTCCGGCCTGAATGTCCCAAATGCCCAACGTCTGGCAGAATTGAGGAAAGAAGATTGTTCCGGCCAGCAAAATATTCCGAAAGCTGTTTCTATTAAGGAACAAAATGACCCGCTGGAAGCAATCGAAATGCTTGCAGCCGGAACAGAAGGGTCAATGAAAGCCAGTCTTGAACAACTCAAGGCGTTATTGAAAGATCAGCAAAATGCGGAAAACGACAGGCATTTGAAAAGCATCGAACATTCCCTGCATTCTTTGCTATACCAGGCCGAGACCTTGCGCGCTTTCGCTTTCAGGTATTCGGCTGCCAAAAAACAGGCGGACAAAACACGTGATTTGCTTGAAAAGTCTACAGACAGGGAAGACAGGAAAAAAATCGAACAAATTTTGAAAGAGGCAAATAGCGATCTCGATGATTATCTGGAATCTTTGCAAATGGGCGCGAACTATTATCGGCAAAGCCTTGGGGTTTTGCTTGACGCTGATGACAGGGAATTGGCGCGTATGCTGGCTCAGGCAAAGCGTGAATATGGTGGAAAAGGCATATTCAATGAGCACATTTGCCAAAATATTGCAATGCTTGAAAAGTATATCGGCAAAGCGCGCAATCAGGGGCTTGAAAGCGTGACAAGCAAAATGATTCTCAAGGGGACAATCCCCGAACAACACTTGAAATATTTGCCGATTTAATTTTTTTTGGGAATTTTTATTATTTTTGTGGAACGAGTCGTTTTATCCGAACCAGCGCTTGCAGTGGAGAACGCATTTTCTTCGGAATGGCCCTGACCTTTCATGATGACAGTTTCTGTAGGATAGGCCATGACGATGCCTTCTTCCGCAAAACGTTCTATTATTGCGATATTCACTTGTGAGCGCGTATTCATGAAGTCCCTCAATCCGCCTCGCTGCTCGCCAACCAGATAAATAAGTTGATAAATCAAGTTTGAAGAACCGAATGAAAGAAGGCATGCGCGGTCAAAACTGCACTGGGGAAAAGAGTTGACGATATCGCGCAACAAATCGGATAGATGCTTGAGTTGGTCGGGTGGGGTATCATAAGCCACACCTATTTCTTCTATGACTACCCGCTCATGGATGCTTCCCTGATTGATTAGCACGCCTTTCGTCAATTCGGAATTGGCGCATATAATGAGATCATCCTCAAGGCTTCTGAGATGAACGGTCTTGGGACCCATATATTCCACCGCACCTGACCGGCCATCGGATATTTCTATAAAATCGCCAATCCTAAAAGGCTTGTCCAGCAGTATTACAATATAGCTGAAAAAATCCGCAAGAATTGCCTGGCCTGCCAGACCAACTGCAACACCAACAATGCCAAGGCCAGCAATAATGGTCGAAACATGCAAACCCAGGTTGTCAAGAAGAAAAGTAATGCCTATTGCCCAGATAACGCCTTTGACAATGGGCATAAGAGATTGTGTTTGTGATGTTTTTAACGTTGCGCCGCGTCTTCTGAGAGAAAGATCAATATTAAATGGAATGAACGAAGAGAAAAATTTTATGCCAAACAGTATGCCCAGAGCGGTAAAGATTATTTTGCTGATATCCACATAAATTGGTCCAAGATTCAATTGCGTGGAACCCCAATAACATACCCCAAGATAAAACAGGTTTTTGATGTTCTGGACAAATTTTTCAAAAAGTTCAAAATCCATCGTGTCCATGATGGATTTTACACCAGAGCTTGTATTGAAATGATACTTGGCGACAGAAATTTTTTCCAGTTTCTTTTGGAGAACTGAGCATAAAAATCTGACAACCAGGGCAAAAAGGCACATGAAAAGGAAGATTATCACCAGGCGGAGTGGGGGATTTTGTTCAAAAAATTGTTTGAAATCAAAATACTCCAACAATCGTGCAATTGTTTGCGCATTCATGACAAACTCCCTGTCCTGACGACAATATTTATTTTTTTGCGCTATTGTGATAAATATTTATTAATTGTAAGAATTAAAAATATCTGTCTATTTAATTACAGTAAAGCAGCAACAATTTTAAGGATTGCAAAATGCGTAAATCTCTATCAACACCCGGGCATCGTTTTATCCCCCATTTTTCAGACGAGGAAATAGTCCGCATCCAGACTGAAGGCTTACGCAAAACCATTGGCCAGGCATTAAAATCCCGGCAATATAGCCAGAAATTGAAAAATTTTGGCATCGCCACCAATGATGTTGTCAACCTGGATGATTTGCATCATTTGCCTTTGGTGGACGCGGATGATTTGCGGGAAGGTTATCCTTTGCCGCTTCTATGTGTGCCGGAAAAAGATATTGTTCGTATTCATGCCTCAAGCGGCACAACAGGCAAAAGAAAAATCCTTGCCTACACTCAAAATGACATAGATACTTTTTGTCTGCAAATGGCCAGATGTTATGAAATGGCTGGACTCACCACCGAAGACCGAATGCAGATTGCAGTTGGCTATGGTTTGTGGACCGCAGGCGCAGGCTTTCAACTTGGGAGTGAGCTTTTTGGCATGATGACTATACCTGTGGGACCCGGCAATCTTGAAATGCACTTGCAGCTTCTGTGCGATCTGGGCGCGACCTGTTTTGGAGCGACAGCCTCGATGGCTCTTTTGCTTGCGGAAGAGGTGGAGAGGGGCAGATTGAAAGACAAGTTGAAATTACGCAAGATGATTTGCGGAGCAGAAACCCGCAGTGAAAAAATGCGGCTCGCCATTGAAGAAAAATTGGGTCTTGAAGGTAGTTATGATATTGCCGGCATGACAGAAATGTATGGACCTGGCACGGCAATTGATTGTGACTGGCATAACGGATTGCATTACTGGGCGGATCTTTTCATTATAGAAATTCTTGACCCCATAACTCTCCAGCCTGTAGAGCCGGGGGAAGTTGGCGAAATGGTCGTTACTTCCCTGCGCAAGGAAGCAACGCCGCTTTTGCGCTACAGAACCCACGATCTTACGCGGATGATTCCCGGCAAATGTGGATGTGGCCTGAATATGCCCAGGCATGATCGTATACTTGGACGCAGCGATGACATGTTTGTTTTCCGGGGAGTAAACATTTATCCTGGCCAGATTATGGAAGTCATTGGCAAGTTTGCCGAGCTGGGTGGCGAATATCAGGCCGAACTTTCAAGAGATGAAAAATCCCTTGATCATCTCAAATTAAAAGTGGAAAGAAATCAGAAAGTTGCAGGAGACAATGATGCGAACTTGGGCGCAATGCTGGAGAAAAGCCTGCATAAAAGTATTCTGGCACGCATAGATGTGGAGATTGTCGATTACGGTACACTGCCGCGAACATTTGGCAAATCAAAAAGAGTTATTGATCTACGTTGATTGCTGATCAGTCTCCGTTGTCTCGTCCAGTCCATGCTCCCGGATAAGGGCTGCTGCCCTTCTGGCCAGCGTTGCCACCTCTGGTTTGGATATTTGGCCGTCCGCTCCCACGCTAACGCCCTTGTGCCGAAGCTTTTCAGTAATAAGGGACGAAAAGAGGAGAACGGGCAATTGTTTCAGAATGTTGTCATTCTTGATTCTGCTTGTAAGGTTCAGACCGTCCATCAAGGGCATTTCTATATCGGAAATAACAACCTGAACGAATTCCCGCAAGGGCCGGCCTTCTTCCTCCACTTTGCGGCGAAATGTTGTCAGGCAATCCCAGGCTTCGCGTCCATTTGTTGTGATTATGACATTAAAACCGGCCTTTTCCAGCAAATCCCTTTGCATTTCCCGCACAAGAGCGGAATCATCGGCAACAAGCGCCTTGTATCCTGTTGAAGCATTCCAATCCTCTCCAAGATCATCAAGCCGCAAACTCAATTTTGGATTCAGGTTGGCAACAACTTTTTCAAGATCAAGGAGGAAAACAATTCTGCCTTCCAGTTTCACAACGCCCACAATCGTGTTGCTTGAAACAGAAGCCATGTAGGCATTGGGCTGTTCAACCTGTTCCCAGCTTATCCTGTGAATGCGATTAACACCGGACACCATAAATGCTGTCGTAACATTGTTGAATTCGGTGACAATTGTTTTCGGTTCTTCCTTTGTGGGGGCAGGAGTCTTGCCCAGCCAGACCGCAAGGTCAACCAGGGGAATAATGCGCGACCGCAAATTGAATGCCCCAAGCACGCTTTTGTGCTGGACTTCCGGGAGGGCGGTAACCTTTGGCATGCGTATGATTTCCAAAACCTTGGCAACGTTTATGCCGTAATAGCCCCTGTATTGATCGACATTGTCAGAACCAACTGCCTGCGCCATAAGCCCTTCCATTTTATCGGCGCCAGGCAATATTGACTCGTCCAGATAAAATTCCACCACTTCCAGCTCATTTGTGCCGGATTCAAGCAGAATATTGGTTTGAGCCATTTGGCCACTCCGTTTTTTGTATGAATGACTTCAAAAAGATGAAAAAAATTATCAATCGCTACAATTTGCCAGGTTTTTCAGCCAGTTTTCCACCTCGTCAATGAGGCTTTTCGGCGTAGAAGCTCCAGCTGTTAGGCCTATCCGGTTTTTTTTCAAAAAATTCTCGCGAGCCATTTCACTACTGTCCTCAACATGAAAAGTGTCGATTCCCGCCTGGGCCGCAAGATGTGCCAATCTTCTTGTATTGCCGCTTTGTTTGCCTCCAACCACAACCATCGCCTCGACCATCCGGGCTATCCTGCGGGCCTCTTCCTGGCGTTTTTTGGTGGCATCGCAAATAGTCTGTAAAACAACGAGCTTTGGCAATTGTTTTGAAAGCCTTTCCATAATGGCTGCAAAGGCCTCTCTATCCTGGGTTGTTTGTGATGCAAGAACATAAGATGAATCAGGCAAAAGCTCAATGCTATCAATCTCGCTTTCATTACTGAAAATATGGGACATTCCATGAGCGTAAGAAACCAGCCCCCGCACTTCCGGGTGTTCGGATTCCCCAAAAAGCAAAAGGGTTGCTCCCTTGTTCGTGGCGCAGGCAATGGATAATTGAGCTTTTTTTACCCTCGGACAAGTCGCGTCCCGAACAGCTGCGCCTCTTGTTCTCAGAAAAGCCTCTGTTTTTTGGGGTACCCCGTGGGCGCGTATAAGAACCCTGTCGTCAGGCCCGATTTCATTTTCATTATTGATACAGACCACACCCTTGCTTTCAAAATCGGCAAGAACCTGCGGATTATGAATAATTGGCCCCAGAGTGCAGATACGGGAATTAGCCAGGTTACGGGATTGCGTCAATTCTTCTTCCAGTTTTTGCAGGGCAAGACTTACGCCCATACAAAAACCGGCTGTCGTCGCGCGAATAATATCCATTAATTCCCTCCTGAAAGAAAAAATTCCTCCAGAATATTTTCAAATCCTTCCCAACCGCTGCAATCACAAAGCCTTTGGCGAATGACCCTGGCATGGGGCGAATTCCTCACATAGCGCGGCACAATAAAACGCATGCGGAAAATGGTCTCCTCATGAGTACATGATTGGGAAATCAGTTGCATATGGCGGATAATCATATTGGCCATATCTTTTTTTGTCTTTACGGAAGGTTTTTCTCCTGCAAGCAGGGCAAGATGCTCCGAAAAGATTGCTGGATTCCGCAAGGCTCCGCGGGCATACATAAGCCCGTGTACCCCGGTTTGCCGCATACATTTAATTCCATCTTCCGCTTCAATCAGGTCCCCGCTTGCAATGAGTGGAATAGAAAGCCGTTTGGCCAGCATTTCGAGGACTTTCCAATCCGCTTCTCCCGCAAAACCCTGTCTGGCCCAGCGAGGATGTACGCAAATCCAGGCTGCGCCCAAATCTTCAAGGCGCAAGGCAAGATCAGGGAGTACTGGTTTGCCTGCTTTGATGCCGAGACGCATTTTGAACCCCGCGCCCGCCGTATCTTCCATTTTTTTTGTGGCGTTCAGCATGGCGCTTGCAATATCAAGGCAACGATCTTCATCCTGGAGCAGGGCTGCTCCGGCTCCCTGGCGCATGACCTTGGGAACTGAACAACCGAAATTGCAGTCAAACCAGCGATAGCCATTACGGCCCAGCGTGGTCACAGCCTCACCCAAATCGGATGGTGAAGAGCCAAAAAGCTGCACAACCAACGGGTGATCTGCTGAGGTATTTTTTAATAGATCACCTGTTCCGGGAGATTTATATAGCAATCCCTTTGCGCTGACCATTTCAGTTTCGCACACTGCGGCCCCATATTCCCGGCAAAGAAGCCTGAAGGGCAAATCACTATAGCCTGCAAGCGGCGCCAGCCAAGGTTTGTCTGGTCCTATGGGCAATTTGTCACATCTTGTCCCGCAAACATATTGAGGCAAAAAAAAATGTCTTTTCATTTCATAAATCGGAACAAATTCGTCCTTTTATGTGGTAACGGTAAAAAACATAATAAAAATAAAAAGTTACAATAATATTTTCTTGTTCTTATCCCTATCGCAGTCCAAGGGTTTATAACAAAGATTTTTTGCGCTGGCAAAATAATTGCTATATACAAAAAGAAAGACACAAATCCCAGATTATTGTCAAAAAGTGATTATATCATGTGCAATGGCTTTTTCGGATCCGGATATGGGAAGTCTAGGCCGGGGATATGCGCTGTGAAAAATTTGAATAATCCGATTTTTTATATTTTATTTTTTGGTATATCCGCCTGTATTGTCGCGGTAGTCATACTTTCAGGCTTTATGCCCAAACAGGCGGTTTTTGAGGTGCGCGGTCCAATCAGCCGTAAACTAGTTGATTTGCGTCAGGAAGATATGCCCAGACAAATTGAGGGACGTGAATATGGTGGCCGTCAATGGGCCATTCGTCGTCCCGTCGAGGACAGTGAAGTCATTTTGAAAGTAATAAGAGCAGCTGAAATTGTGCAGGATGCATTGTATTATGCATCCGCGCAATCTCTTTTTGACGGAGCGGCGCTCGCCCCCGAATCGGGTGACATGATACCAAACCTGACCTGGGAAATGCATGAGGTTTCTCCCCATGATCTTTCGCCGCTTCTCGCCCTGGACGGAGTTTCCGCGCCCCAGCTATATGGTTCGTTACCAGGGCGCGACAACGATGTGCTTGATAATTATGGACATCCCCTGCGCTGGCGTTTACCCAACCATTTTTTGGCCGGGTATACGGCAATTCCTCCCAGAAAACCGGTTACAAATCTGAAAAAAGAACGCGAGACGGATTTGGCCAATTTAAAAAATTATTCCATGCCCAGATCGCCCGGCCAATATCGTGAATTGGTGGAACGTTTTGCAAAACGTTACAATTTGAGCGTTGAGCTCGTCTATGCCATTATTCACAGCGAGAGTGATTTTTCGCCCACCCTGGTAAGCAGCAAGTCAGCCATGGGGCTGATGCAAATTCTTCCCGGCACTGCCAGCGATGAGGTTCACAGGTTTCTTTATGGGCGTCGCGGACAAGTTAGCTATGATGAGTTAAGGGTGCCAGAGATTAACATTCGCTATGGTACGGCCTACTTGCATATTCTTTTCAATCGCTATTTCCAGAAAGTAACAGACCCTGTTTCGAGGGAATATTGCGCCATTGCCGCCTATAATCTGGGCCCCAACCGTTTTTTGCGTCTTTATGGCTCAACAAATGACGCGGCAGTTGAGAAATTGAACAGTTTTACACCCGAAGAGCTTTACAGGGATTTGATTGCGCGGCTTCCAGCGCGGGAAACGCGCTATTACATCGCAAAAGTAAAAAAGATGAAAAATTATTACACAGCCTTGCTGGGAGGTGAGGATTCTGTTTCCACTCCGTAATATTGCTTGATGCCCGGGTCAAAGTGCGATAATGGCAACTAGCTTCATCCGCAAGTTCCTTTGTGGCTTGAGACCTCGACCTTCAGGCCGAATAAGCCCGCACCCCGCGCTCCCGGGCGGGGTATCAGACGCGGGCGGTTAAGCCCGGAAGTGGGCTCAAGCTCCTCCCAGGAGCAAGACGCAAAGCCTGAATGGCTTTGCTACCAATTTGGTTGCTTTGACCATATTCCCGCTTGTCCGGCCATGCTGGATAATTTCCCGGAAAATGCGTT
>VSMX01000023.1:8373-21230 GCA_009773975.1 Desulfovibrio sp.
TTTCCGAAGGGAACTTCAAATGTAAATTTCAATAAGGAGAATTTCATGCAAATGCGTTTAACCCTGCCCCTGCTTCTTTTATTAGGCTTTTTTATTGTTGCCTGCGAGGCTCAAGAGCAGTCCTCAAAAACTTCAATTGCTGTAGTTGATATGGCAAGAGTAATGAGGGACAGCACTCCGGGAAAAGAGGGTGTCAAATTTCTTGAAAGCCGTCAGACCGCCCTCCAGGGACAGCTTGACGCCATTCAGGACAAATTGGAAAAAAATCCTGAAGATGAAAAAGCCATGCAGGAGCTTCAACGCGTTTATGCTGTGTCTCAACAGCGGATGCAGGCGGAACAGCAGAATGTGGTGAATATTCTCTTTGACACGATTCAACGTACTCTTAATGACTATTGCACACGTGAAGGCTATGATGTAATTCTGGGTTCGGAAGCAGCGGCTGCTTTCAATCAGAAAATTGACATAACAGACGCTGTTATTGCCGAGGTGGACAAGCAAAAAGTTGAATTCAAGCCATTGCCGGAAGCCAGAATACCGAAAAATGATGAGAACCAAACTGGCGATGCCATAAAAAATCAGGATGATGCCAAAGCTTCCGAAACAGGTGACAAAAAACAGACTGGCAAGGAAAATGCTGTAAAGCCCGATGGCAACAAATAGTTATTTTTTTGTCCTGGTTTTAAGCCCCTGACCGGGGCTTTTTTATTGTGTCCCATAAACGAGGCAATAAAAAAGGCTCGCAAGAAAATGCAAGCCATCAAAATATGGTCGGGATGGCGCGATTTGAACGCGCGACCTCTGCGTCCCGAACGCAGCACTCTAGCCAAACTGAGCCACATCCCGTATTCAGATTTAATAATCCAGATAAAAGATTTAGGCAAGGTTTTTTTTGTTTGTCAAAGTGGATGGTCTTGAGTAATATGTCGGGAAATCCCATGGACATGTATCAACATCATTGAAGAGTGTTTGTATGATTCGCGTACTTATAGTGGATGATTCCACATTCATGCGTCATTCCCTTACGGAAATGCTTGAAACTGACCCGGAAATCAAGGTGGTTGATACTGCCAGAGACGGTCGGGAAGCCCTGTCAAAAGCTGCAGAAAAAGAAGTTGATGTAATCACCCTTGATGTGGAGATGCCGAAACTGAATGGTCTTGATACCTTGAAAGAGTTGATGAAGACCAATCCCTTGCCTGTCATAATGGTCAGTTCCCTGACAGAAAGCGGGGCCGAGAGCACGCTTAAAGCCATGGAATACGGCGCCCAGGATTTTATTCCCAAAACGTTGAGCAATGACCGTGACGCATTCGGGCTGGAACTGCGCAAAAAGGTAAAGGCCATGGCGCGCAGAAAAAGCATCATAAAACTTAAGTATCGCCACCATCTCACAACCGGCGTGGGCAAAAGCGCCGGTACTGGTACAGCCCCTTCTGGTGCTTCCGGTCTTCATTCCTCTTTCGGAGCAAGCAAACCGACGCCCAGACCTGCCAGGCTTTCAGCGGGAATGGGACCAAGGGATCTTGTCGTTATCGGTGTCTCCACCGGTGGACCGCCGGTTGTGCAGAAGATTCTCCAGGCTTTGCCGGAAGACCTTCCCGCCTGTATTCTTATTGCCCAGCATATGCCCGCCACATTTACGGGGCCTTTTGCCAAACGGTTGAACAGTGTGAGCAAATTTGAGGTTACAGAAGCCGTAAATGGAGATAAACTCATAAACGGCCATGCCTATGTTTGCCCCGGCGGAAAGCATATTGGATTGAGGCTGCGCGGACCCTTGCCGGAAGTGTCTGTAGGCGAGGAGCCCAAAGATGCGCTGTACAAACCTACGGTAAACGTGCTTATGGAGACAGCCGGCAAGATAATGGGGCGGCGCACACTGGGCGTGATGCTGACGGGCATGGGTTCTGACGGCATTGACGGAGCAAAGGTTTTGAGGGAAAAAGGTGGCTTGCTGATTGCCCAAAACGAGGCTTCCTGTGTTGTTTACGGGATGCCCAAAGCTGTTATAGACGCCAATCTTGCCAATCTGATTCTGGATGCGGACGATATTGCTGCCGCAATTACCGCCACAGTCAGAGGCTGAACCACGGACGGGAAAACCGAACATGGAAAATTCTTCATACAATGACGTAGAAATTCTTGATGCTCTCGAGAATGGTGATAATGAAACCATAAGAAGCGCTGCTTTCGCTGCGGGGGACGCTTGTCTTGAAACGGCAATCCCACTGCTTTGCGAAAGAATCAAAAGCGAGAATATCGGGGTGCAGGAAGCCGCAGAGTACGGCTTACGGAAAATACGCGGTCCGCAAGCAATTAATGGCCTCATGCCACTTCTTGCCAGCGATGATGCTCCCGTGCGCAATGTGGCAATGGATATTTTGCGCGAAATAGGCGTGGACGGCATTGAAATCATGCAGCCGTATCTTCGCGGCGAAGATCCTGATTTGCGTATTTTCATAACCGATATTCTTGGTTATTGCGCGAGCCATCAATCTGCTCTTTTACTGGGGGAGGCGCTTCTTAAAGATCCGGAAGTGAATGTTCGCTATCAGGCCGCGGTAAGTTTGGGCAATTTGGCTTTTCCCGAATCTGTTGGCGCCTTGTGTCAGGCCATGCATGATGAGGAATGGGTTCAGTTTGCAGTGGTGGAGGCTTTGGCCAGGATAAATGACCCGGCGGCAATCAATGCCCTGATCAAGCTCTTGCCATTGTCATCGGTGCTTGTTAGTTCTGCCATAGTGGATGCCCTTGGCGAGCTTGGGGATATAAAAACAATTCCAATGCTTTTCAATTCATTGGAAAATGTCAATGTCGTGCTTCGGCACAAGATTGTAAAGGCGATTGTCCAAATTCTTTCCGGCCGTTCCCTTTCCCTGCTTGCCACCAAGTCCCAGGACAGGCTGCGCTGCTACCTCCTGGAAGCGCTTTCCGATAATGATGAAGAAATTCAGATAGCTGCGCTGCAGGGGCTTTCAGCCATTGGCACCACAGAAGCAACAAACGATATCATGTCGCTTGCCCACCAGATCGATCCCGACCGCAACCCGGATCTTTATGAGGCAGCCATTCGCGCCATTGCTTCCATTGGCTACAATTCGGTAGTCAAGGATGCCTTGCGCAGTGATGACGAGATTATGATCATGATTGCCATGGAAGCTTGCCAGTTGATGGATGATCGTGCTCCGCTTGAAGAGATTAAAAATCTTTTCTGGCGCGTGGGCAGGGATCTGAAAAGGGCGGCGGTGGCAGAGGTTGCCCAGATGGGCACATGCGATGATGTTCCGTTTTTCCTTTCAGTGATAGACGAGTGCAATGATGCGGAAGCGTTGAAAAGTGCGTTGGCTTTTTTTGGCAATCAGCATGCCTGTCCTGATGTGGAAGATGTCGTTTTCAGCCAACTTGACCATAAATACGTTGATGTAAAGGAAATGGCGCTTGAAGCGTGCATTAATTTGCATTCTCCAATGCTTAATGAGCGTTTCCGCGAGCGATTCAAAAGCGACGATGCCATGCAGCGGATGATGAGCGTCTATGCTCTTGGCCGTTACTCGGTAACCGAGAATATTTCCGAGATAACGGACGCGCTTGAAGATGCCGATTCCTCTATTCGCAGGGTTGCGGTTGAAGCTTTTCAGAATATGGGCGGCGCTGCGGAACGCTATCTTCCAAGGCTCATGCCCAGGCTTTATGACGAGGACAAGGATGTGCGCCTGGCTCTCGTTGACCTGCTTGGTCAGATAGGCACCTCCGCTGTTATGCCTCATTTGATATCCGCCCTGCGCGACGAGAATGAATGGGTGCGTATTCGCGCAATCGAGGCTCTTGGAACAAACAAAAACCTTGAAGCGGTGCCAAAACTTTCGGAAATGCTGGAAAATGCCAGCCCGATGGTCGTATTCAGGATTATTGAAGCCCTTGGCAGGATTGGCGGCAATGTGGCATTCAGTGTTTTGTTGAGCATGGCGGATAATGAAGACCCAGAAATACAGCGGGCTGCCGCTGATGCAGTGTCCGCAATTCAGGCTGAACAGGAGTAAATATGGCAATGCAGCCAGATAGACCATTTTTCAGGCCTCAAACCTCGGATGCCGGTAAAAGTCCTGAAAAAAAAGATGATCGTCCAACGTCTCTCTACAAGCCAAGAGAACCATCTTCTTTTGCCCAAAGAACCCAGACACTCGGAACTGCCACTCAACGGCAGACAAATCCGCTTTTAAATACGGGGCAGACTCCAAGGCCATTTTCTTCTCTCAGGAGCCAGACCCAGACTCCCGATGCCAATTCCGCAAAATCACGTTTTTCAAGTTTTGCCAAAGTGCAGCCTGCAGCCCAACCGGCAAGTCCTTCGACTTTTGCCTCAAAGGCGCCCCAACCATCTGCAAAACCGGCTTCTCCTCTTGGGCGGTCGTCTTCGCCTTTCCGCAAGGATTTGCAGATCACGGATGAAGAATTTCTGTTGCTGCGCGATTTTATTTATCAGCAATGCGGCATATTCATTGCGGAAAATCGTAAATATCTGGTGGAAAACCGTCTATCTAACCGCATAAAGGATCTAAACCTCAAAAGTTACAGCGAATATTACAACTTCCTGCGTTTCGATAACAGTCGCCGCCAGGAATTGACCAAATTGTTTGAAGTTGTAACCACAAATGAGACAAGCTTTTTCCGCAATCCTCCCCAGCTTGAAGTTTTTCAACGCATTGTTCTTGCCCAGGCTATCGAAAAGGCCAGGGCAAGCGGCCAAAAAAAATTGCGTATCTGGTCGGCAGGCTGTTCCACAGGCGAAGAACCATATACTCTTGCCATAATTTTGCATGAGACATTGAAAAGCGATATCGGAAGCTGGGATATAAAAATTACGGCCAATGACCTTTCCGAAGCGGTTCTTACAGCGGCAAGGCGCGGTATTTATAATGAATACGCCTTGCGCACCACCCCAAAAGAAATGGTGGACAAATATTTCCACAAGGATGGAAATGTTTACAAACTGGATACGGCGCTGAAAAGATTGGTAAGTTTTGGTCAGATCAATCTTAGCGATCGTGAACAGCTAAAGAGAGTTGAAAAATCCCAAATTGTGTTTTGCAGAAATGTTATTATTTATTTTGATGATGAAATGAAGCGAAAAGTTATCAATGCTTTCTATGACAATTTGCTGCCAAAAGGCGTTCTGATAATTGGGCACTCGGAGTCTTTGCATAATATCAGCCGTGCCTTTACCCTTGAACATCACAAGGGCACAATTCTATATCGCAAGGAAAGTTAAAAGGGCACATGGAAGCCAAAGTTCTTGCCATAGCCAACCAGAAAGGAGGAGTAGGAAAAACAACCACTGCCATCAATCTGGGAAGCGCGCTTGCCCGCCTCGGAAAAAAAGTTCTGCTGGTAGATCTTGACCCGCATGCCTGCGCCACATTGCATGCCCGCATTTATCTTGAAGAGCAGAAATTAAGTTTGAGAGAAGTTTTTTTGGCAAGAGATCCATCGCTTTATTGCAGGCTTTGGCCAAAACTTATCCAGCACCAGGCAATGGACGGGATGGATATCGTCCCCGGCGCAATAAGGCTTTCCGAACTTGATGCGGATTTTCGAGACAGGCACAATAAAGGGAATGTTTTGAAGGAAAGCATAAAATGCATGAGACAGAAATATGACTTTATTATGCTTGACTGTCCTCCGCATCTGGGAATTATCCTGATAAATGCCCTGGTGGCATCAGATTTGCTGATAATTCCTATACAGACTGACTTTTTGGCGCTCCACGGACTCAAATTGCTGTTTGACACCTTGCATACCTTGAACAAGGTTTTGCCAAAACCTGTGAATTACAGGGCAATTGCGACAATGTACGACAAAAGGACCAGGGCGTGCACCAGAGTGTTGGAACTTTTGAAAATCAAGCTGGCTGGCGCTCTCTTTTCCACAATAGTGGGAGTTGATACGCATTTTCGTGAAGCAAGCGCGCGGGGATGTTCAATTTTCGATATAGACGCCGAGACTCAGGGCGCGGCAGCTTATAAATCCCTTGCAGGAGAAGTGGTGGCGCTATGGTAAAAACTCCGGAGGAATATCTTTCCGAATTGAGCTTTGCCTCACCTGTCCAGAATGTCAAGATTACACAATTATCGTCTGCGGAGCAGGCCTTTGTGGAAAAATATCTTGGCGAAGAGACTTTGGCTGCGCTCAATCTTTCCGGACCAACGATTGATGTTCCTGTTGTTGATGCGCCAAAACGGGTTGTTTCCAGGCCCAGTCCGGACAGCATCACTCCGGAAATTGTAACTGGTTCATTGCCAAAACCTCCCGCGGTTGCGGAAAAACCGGTTCATCCGCTTACCATGAAGGATATTCTCAAGAAGCAGGAGATTATCCAGATGGTATCGTTTTATGTCGAGGGCCAGTTATATCTTTTGCCTGTGGCAGGAATTCAGGAAGTATTGAGGCACATGGAGCTTGTAAAAATCCCTCTTGCGCCGCATTTTGTGGCCGGCGCAATCAATTTGCGCGGCAGGGTAACTCCGCTTGTCTATCTTTCCTCATTGTTGAACAATAGTGAAAAATTGCAATATGGGCCTGATAATTTTGTGATTGTTTGTGGCAACGATCAGATGCAGATTGGCTTGATTATAGATAAAGTCAGTTCAATGCATATGTTGCCGAGAGACAAGATTATCTGGAATCTGGAAGCCAGCATCGGCGATCGGGGAGATAATCTTTGCGCCCTTGCGGACCTGGATGACAAGGTTTGCGGAATTGTAGCCCCGGATATGATAATTCAGAATTTGCTTTCATTGTAAGGGGCAGATTTTATTCACGCCGGACAAGTCCGGCAAATACGGGATTTTTATAATGAAACATATCATGGTTGTCGATGATTCCAAGACCATCCGCAATCTGGTTGCCTTTGTTCTGAAGGCGGAAGGATTCAAGGTCAGCATGGCTGAGGACGGCCTGGATGCCATCGAAAAATTATATAATCTTGACCCTGTGGATCTTATTGTTTCCGATGTCAATATGCCGCGCATGGATGGCTTTACCTTTATCAAAACATTGCGGGCGCAAGAAGCATACAAGGACGTGCCAATCATTGTTCTTTCAACAGAAGGGCAGGAAGCTGATATCCAGAAAGGCATGAGCCTGGGCGCTAATCTTTATATGGTAAAACCTGCGCAGCCGGAAAAAATGGTAAGAAATATAAAGATGCTTCTGGGTTGACCGTTAAGAGATACAAAGTCGGAAAGCTCTACAAAAATGCCTGTCAAATGAAGGTGCGGATATGAGTCAGGATTTTTTTGATCCGGAATTATTTGCGGATTTCATAACCGAAGCCAAGGAACATCTCGAAACTATTGAGCCAAACCTGCTCGAACTGGAAAAAGCGCCAGACAATCTGGCCTTGTTGAATGATATTTTCAGGCCAATGCACTCGCTCAAGGGTGCTTCCGGTTTTCTGGGGCTCAATCGCATAAATACCCTGGCCCATAAATCGGAAAATATTCTTGACGAACTGCGCAAAGGCTCCATGCAGGTTACAAGCGAGATTATGGACGTCATACTGGCGTCCACAGACGCTCTTCGCCAGATGATCGACAATCTTGAAGCCACCAATTCGGAAGGCGATGTGGAAATTGATTCCATCATTGAACAGATTGACGCATTGATGACTGGGGAAAGCGCGCCGCCAATCCAGGTGCAGGCAACTGTTGAAGAGCCGGATACGCCTGTTGAAGCGCAGGAAGCTACCGCGCCGGAAGAACCAGTCACGGAGTCCGTGGAGGAACCAGCCATTCCGGCAGCAGCGCCTGAACCGGAATTGCCCCCTCCTGCCGAGGAGCCTGCTGTTGAATCTTCCGGCATGAGTGGCAAGGAATGGGTTGCCATGTTGCCGGAGCGGCCCAAATATGCTCTCACGGCTTTTGGAGAAGGCCATCTCAAGGATTTTATAGATGAATCTTTCGAGATTATCGAAAACTTGAATGAAGGCCTTCTTGAACTGGAAACAAGTGAGGAAGGCGGCACTCTTGTAAATGATCTTTTCCGTTATTTCCATAATATGAAAGGAAATAGCGGTATAATTGGTTATAATGAATTAAATGCACTGACTCATGAAGCGGAAACCCTGCTCAACAATGTTCGCCAGGGCAAATTGTCTCCGTCAAGAGAGCTTGTCGATTTGCTGTTGCTTGCTGTGGATACAATGGAAGGCCTGGTTCAGCGCATCGATGTCGCAGGAGGTTCTGCCACTCCAGTAGATATAGACCCATTGCTCAAGCAGCTGCGCGAAGCGGTAACCGGGGGCGCAATCGAGTTGCCCGCGGATTTTACAAAAGGCAAAGCCTCGCCGGCAACCCCTGTCAAAGCCGCGGAAAAACCAGCTGCTGCCGAAGTCGAGGTCGTACAGCCGAATATCATTCCTGCCGGCAAGGAAGACAGCGATGCTGAAGTCTTTCGTCTTACGGTTACCCAGCAAATGGAAATTATCCGCGCAGGCCTTTCAACCCTGCGCAAGGATGGGGCGCACAAGGATTCCATTGACGCAATTTATCGTTGCCTGACAGCGGTAAAAAATGCCTGCGGTTTCGTGGGACAGAATGAAATCAAGGTCTACGCCGAACGTACTGCCGGCATAGTGGATCAGGGACGCAAGCAAGGCATTGATTTTGGATTGATGGTTGATTTGCTTGGGCAGGAAGTAGGCATTATTGACGACATGATCACGAAAGCTCTCGAAGAGGGCAAAATTGGTGAAGCCGGAAATGCCGAAAGCGCCCCGCCTGCCAGTGAAGCAAAAGTTGCAGCCGAAAAACCGGTTGAAAAACAGCCTGAACAACCTGCGGCGCCAAAAGCGCAACAACCGGCCCAGCCAGCTCCAGCCCCTGCAAAAGAAGCTCCCAAAGCTCCCGCAGCGTCAAAACCGCCAGTTGCAGCCAAGCCTGCCGAACCTGCCAGGGCAGCCAAACCGGCCCAACCAGGCAAGCCTGGCGGATCAGCTTCAGAAGCGCATAAGAGTTCTTCAACAATCCGGGTTGATCATGAACGCCTTGACCATTTGATGAATCTGATTGGTGAATTGATCATTAACCGTAACAGGTATGCCCTGATTGCACGCTCTCTTGAAGGCCGGGAAGAAGATATCAATGTTGCGGAAGTTGCTCAAAGCCTTTCCGAAACAACCTACGCAATGGCCAGAATTTCCGATGATTTGCAGGATACCATAATGAAAGTTCGTATGGTGCCTGTATCTTCGGTCTTCTCCAGATTCCCGAGGCTTGTGCGCGATCTTTCCAAGAAGAGCGGTAAAGAAGTCGATTTGATTATGGAAGGCGAGGAGACAGAACTTGATAAAAGCGTGGTCGAAGTAATCGGTGATCCTCTTGTGCATCTTATCAGAAACTCGGTCGACCATGGCATTGAAGCCGAAGAAACAAGAGTTTCTGCTGGTAAACCACCCAAAGGGCGTGTAACCCTTCGCGCATTTCATAAAGGCAATTCTGTTGCAATCGAAATTGAAGATGATGGCAAGGGCATTGATCCAGCCAAAATGCGGGAAGTTGCAATTAAAAAAGGAATTATCAGCCCCGAAGAGGCCGCACAACTAGATGATCGGGAAGCTATTGAATTAATATTTGCGCCAGGTTTTTCATCAGCCGAAAAAATTACAGATATTTCCGGCCGAGGCGTTGGCATGGATGTGGTGCGAACCAATATTAAAAGCCTGAAAGGAAGTGTAAGCACATATTCGGAAATTGGTAAAGGGACGCGCTTTACATTGAGCCTTCCTCTTACACTGGCAATTATTGATGCCTTGATGGTAAATGTTTCGGGCCAAATGTATGCGATACCCCTTGATGCTGTCTCCGAAACAACCAAGATCGAAACTGTTAGACTGACTGATGTAAAGGGACGCAAGGCGGTTACCTTGCGAGGTGAAGTATTGGGAATTGTTGAACTTTCAGAAATGCTTGGCCTTCAGCGCAATGAAAATTTACCGGAAGTTCTTTCTGTTGTGGTTATTCATGATAATGAACGCAGGCTGGGCCTGGTTGTCGATGAGCTACTTGAACGCCAGGAAATTGTTATCAAGCCACTTGGCGCATATCTGGGAGACCTGAAAGGTATTTCGGGAGCCACAATTATGGGGGATGGTTCAGTTATCCTCATTCTGGATCCCCATGAAATTTATATTATGTCTACTTCCAAATCAGCTCAGGGCATTGGGCCGTCAAATGACCAGGCCAAACAAATGGCGATTGGGGCAACAAAATAATTGGAATTTCATACAGGCAATTTTAAGGTTCCAATTTTCAATATAATTTCTAATGCCCCAAGATCATTGGAAATGCAGTGTATTGGGGCATATTGCAGCAAGTCCAATTATGTTGTGAATATGCAAACATGTCATGGCTTGAGTAAATTTTAATCATTGGGGATTGTGGATTTGCAAATATAATTTTTATGAATGTTGTCATTATACTTAACAAACCTGGAATTGCCGGGCATATTGTTTTTCATTTGAAATTGACAAGAAAAAATGATATAGGTTTATTTGAGGAGGAATGGCAGAGTGGTTGATCGCGGCGGTCTTGAAAACCGTTGATGCTTTACGGCATCCGGGGGTTCAAATCCCTCTTCCTCCGCCAGATTTCTGTCCGTCTTGGTCTGGCACAGTCCAAAAAGCCTTGCCTGGCAAGGGATTAGGCAAAAGTGGCTGTCCAGCCAAGACCATTAAAAAGCATAGCCACCCGTCAAGTTTAGGGGTATTTCAAGGGTTGTAAAACCCCTTGCCAGGAGAATACCCCTATGCCTCTTACCGATACCGCCATTCGCGCTGCCAAGCCACTCGAAAAACCGCAAAAGCTGTTTGACCGCAACGGCCTGTTCCTTTTCATTACGCCAACTGGCACAAAAAGCTGGCGCGTAAAATATCGCTTTCAAGGCCGCGAAAAACTGCTTACCCTTGGCACATACCCCCAGCTTTCGCTCAAGGAAGCCCGCGCCGCCTGCGTTGCCGCAAAAAAGCAAATTTCTGATGGGCTTGATCCATCGCGGGAAAAGAAACGCTCCAGCCAGATAGCAAACAATACCTTTGAGAAAATTGCCCGTGAATGGCATACGAATCAGCTTGACGGCTGGACAGCGAACTACGCCAAAGATGTTATGGAGCGCATCGGCAAAAATATATTTCCCTATTTGGGCGACAGGCAAATATCGGACATTACCGCCTCAGAGCTTCTTGAGGTGCTTCGTAAAATTGAGGCGCGAGGTTCAGTCGATCAGGCTCATCGGGGAAGAGGAATATGTTCCCTCATTTTCCGGTATGCCATTGCCACGGGAAGAGCCGAACGGGACTGCGCCGCTGATCTGCGGGGCGCTCTCAAACAAAGAACCGTTACACCACGCGCCGCGATAACCGAACTTTATGGAATCGTTTGAAAAAATGGAATGTTGAATTGTTTTGCGCGGATGAATACAGTGTTTACACAGAAACAGTTCCCGACCGCTCCCAATGCCTTTATCACCCCGCACATGGCCTGAGCCACTCAAAGCGCGCGCCAGCGCATTATCGACATCATGACCGAAAATATCAGTTCGTTCACTGCGGGCGTCTTGCAAAACAGGGGCGTCTAAATCATGCGGCAATTTCAGATTATCAACGGCGACTGCATTGAGACCATGCGCAAGCTCAATGCCGAAAGCGCGGACCTGATTTTCGCGGATCCGCCCTACTGGATGCGGGTTTCTGGAGTGCTGAAGCGGGTCGAGGGAACGGACTACGACGGCTGCGACGATTCCTGGGACAATTCATTTTCAAACCTCGGAGATTATACAGCTTTCACCCGAGCGTGGCTTCTTGAAGCCCGCCGCGTACTGAAAAAGAACGGTAGCCTCTGGGTAATCGGTTCCATGCAGTGCGTTTACACCATTGGCAACGCGCTTCAGGAACTTGGCTACTGGCTGATCAATGACGTTGTCTGGTGGAAAACGAACCCCACGCCCAACATGATGGGCTCGCGGCTTTGCAATGCCCATGAAACGCTGATTTGGGCCGTAAAGGATGAAAAGGCCAAATTCACCTTTCATTACAGGACGGGCAAGGAAATGAACCGCGAGGCCGTAAGCGAGGCCGACTTCCTTCGCGGCGTGAGAAAGCAGCTCGGCAGCGTATGGCGTTTTTCGGTTTGCAGCGGCCAGGAGCGCCTGAAAGACGAAAATGGCGAAAAGCTTCATTCCACGCAAAAGCCATATGCGCTGCTGCACAGGATAGTCAATCTCTGTTCAAACAGGGGGGATCTGGTTCTTGATCCTTTCGGCGGCACGTTCACGACCGGTGCGGCCGCCCTGGACAGTGGCCGGCGCTTCATCGGCATTGAAAGCAACGTTATTTATTGCAGGCACGGACAAAAAAGGCTTGAGCAATGTAGCGACAAAAACGGCGCGCTCGAAAACGCTGTTTATGACCAAAAGCCGCCCATAATCACGCTTCAGCAAATGATTGAGCGCGGCTTTCTGCATGTTGGTGAATATTTTCAGACGCAATCTGGAGAGGCGAAGTCCCTGCTCCTGGAAGACGGCCGGATAAGGCTGCCTGACGGTAACACCACCAATATCCACACGGGCGCAGCGCTGGCCAAAAAGAGCAAGGCCGAACGTCTTAATGGTTTTACTTTCTGGCACGTCAGGCGCGGCGACAGACTTGTCGGCATTGACGTGATAAGGGAAAAGGCCAGGCGGAACGATCACTCGGATAATTATGATAAAAGTATATGAGAGTGTCAATTACTGATCTTCCAAATTTTTACTAAACAATATTTAGCAAAGCTGCTACACTGCATGGCATGGAACTACCAAGC
>VSMX01000230.1 GCA_009773975.1 Desulfovibrio sp.
GGATTGAGGCCGGCTATCATTTGCCTGACCGCAAAAATGAAGGTTATGGGCTGAACATTGCCGGCATTGAGGAATTCGCTCGCGAAGCATATGAAGTCCTGCTTACCGTGGATTGTGGAATTGCCGATTGTAGCGCCATTTCCCGCGCCAATGAACTTGGCATGACTGTTGTTGTTTCAGATCATCATTTGCCAGGAAAAGCACTACCGCCTGCAAAGGCAATTTGTGATCCTAAAATTGGCAATATGGATACCTGGCCATGTCCCCATCTGTCCGGGGTGGGGGTATCGTTTTATTTAATGGCCGCGGTTAATCAACTTCTGTCTGGAATTACAGGAAAAAAATATAAAATGGACAGGGCGTAGGACCTTGTCGCATTGGGCACATTGGCTGATGTGGTGCCGCTTGAAGGACAAAACAGGATTTTGACGAGAGCAGGCCTGACGCAAATGGCAAGCAATCCAAGACCAGGTATAGCTGCGCTTAAAACCATTTGTGATATTAATGCCGCTGCTGCAATTTCCGAAACAGAAGTAATTTTTCGGCTGGCTCCGAGAATAAACGCGGCAGGGCGGATGAGCCATGCCAATTTGGCTCTCCAACTTTTGCGTGCCAAAGATCATTTTGAAGCGGCAAATTTCGCAGCCCAGCTTGAAGAATGCAATAAGGCGCGCAAACTGGAAGAAGACCGTATTTACCATGCTGCAAGACAACAAGCGCTCAACCTGTTGGAAAAAAAAGATTATTCCTCTCTTGTGCTCTACGGATCAGATTGGCATGCAGGCATTGTCGGTATTGTCGCATCCAGGATAGTTGATGAATTTTATCGGCCTGCAATTGTCTTGTGTGATGATGATGGCTTGATAAAAGGGTCAGGGCGGTCAATTGAAGGTTTTGATCTTTATAATGCTCTTGACAATGTTTCTCATTGCCTAACGGGGTTTGGTGGTCATCGGCTTGCGGCCGGACTGCGCCTTGATGCAAAATATCTTGAAGAATTCAGGGAGGAATTTGACAAGGAGGCATTTAACTCATTGGGAGAAAAACCACCTCAACCCCTGCTTTTACTGGATTGTGAACTGGATTTTTCCCAGGCTTCCAACCATGAGTTTTTACAGGAAATGGAGCTTATGCAGCCTTTCGGGCCAGGTAATGAAGAGCCGCTCTTTGTCTCTCCGCCCCTCAAGGTTGTATCTCGTTCCTTTATTGGCAGAACCAGGGATCATGTTCGCCTGCAGCTGAAAGACCTTAAAAGCGGCTATACCTTGTATGCAAAAGCCTGGAGAATGGCTTCATCCTTTCCAGCCGAGATAGTGGACAAAACAATAAAACTTGCTTATACCCCCCGTTTTGATTTTTATAACGGCAACGTGAATATAGACATAAGCATAAAAGACTGGAAAATATGGAGAGAAGGATACGAATAACAAAGAGTTTTTTGCTTTTCCATTCAGCCTTGATTGTTCATTATCTGACTTATCATCCTGAAAAGTTTTCTGGGATAATTAATAGAGCCAGTCTTATTCCCCGAGCCGCGCATTTGCTTTCTTGCCCTGATTGCGGTTTCTCTTAATTCTTCCATTGAGGGATTTGCAGAAAGATCATTTGATTGGGCACTATAAAATTCTTCCAAGATATGTTCGATCTCGTTTTCTTCACTTTCCAGAAATTTTCTTCTCCATTCTTCCGCTTCCTGGAAAGCATTTATTTCTTTTGAATGAATATGCCTTATTTTATCAATCTCCCGTTGGATTGGCTCTGAATCCACATCACGCATAAGTCGGCCAATATATTGCTTTTGTCTGCGTCTTCCTTCGTGGTCTGTTATCTTATCAAGCAGTTCAAGCGCCTGAATAATTTCTTCCGGCAAATCTATTTGTTTTCTTGCAGCGGCGGAAAGATGAATTAATTTTTCCCCCAATTTTTGCAAGGCAAGCGCGTCTCTTTTTTTGGCTGATCGACTTGGTTTTACTTCTCCCTGTGCGTCATCCTGGTTGAATCTGCCTCGTTTCATCTAAGAACTCCATGACTTTTAATAT
>VSMX01000231.1 GCA_009773975.1 Desulfovibrio sp.
TTGCAAGGACTTTGTATTTAGCTGAAATCATTGTAAAATATTTTTGGAAATCATTTTCATTCCCGGAATATGTACCCACACATGTACCTTTTTCAATCTCCCATATCCCATTATTTTCAACATGTTAGATGAAATTTTCGAGTCCCCGGCATGTTCCGGTATGTACCCACACATGTACCAAGTTTGTGTTTGCAATCAGGGTGCTATACTCACATTGTAAAAATATTTCATTTTTTTCAACTAGTTACGTTAGCCAGCTTTTCTTTCTTCATCGCAATCCGGGTGGCCTGGAATGCCACAAGGATTAACTACCCCTAACTGGTACAATGACGACACCTACATCAAAGACAAAGTAGCCGAATGCAACGTCATTCGCTTTGGGGATGCGGAGCAGCTTCCCTGGACGGCGGAGAGCGTGCGTTCATTTCTGGCGGCGGCCAACGGCGAGGCAGACTACCAGCCGTGGATGGGCTACGAAAATTTCGTGAGCAACGGCAATGCGGAAAACTGCAGCCCGAATCCGTTGTTCAACGTGATGGAGTATCTGACCGCCAAGGCGAATCAGCTGAACGACATGAATGACGGCGCTGGCTACGAAGGCAACAATGCCTGGACAGCCGAATCCGTGCTCAAGTATTTCAACGATCACCACATCACTGCCTGGGATCATTTCACGACTGCCGGCCAGTTCGAGGATATCAATCCTTCCAATAGTTTCGATTTGTCCGATTTCTTTGCAAAGAAAGCCGAACAGTGCAACAGCATGGAATTTGACGGCAAAAGCGATTGGGACGCGCAAGCGGTAAAGGATTATTTTCAGACTCACGGCATCAATGCGGTGGAAGTAGCTGTCAATGCCGATGATCCGAATGTTGTCTCTGTGCCCCCATTGGAGCAGGTGACCGTGCCGGCGGGACAGACACCCTGGCAGGAAGCGCAAATCCAGTATAACGATATCGTTATTCCCGCTGGACAGACAGACACCATAGGAACAACAGGCAATGACAATTTTATTGTAACTGTCGCAGGATCGCAGAACGCGTCCACGCTGTTACCGGATTCAACGATAGACGGAAACGGTGGCATCGACAAGGTAACCGTCAACATGACAGGCAATTTCCGTGGTTTCAATGATGACGCCGGCCTCACCAATATCGAAACAGTTGATCTGGTAAATGGGGGCAAATCCTCCCGTACATTCAATGCCAAGGGCACCGATGGCATTGGCACCTGGAACCTTGATGAAAGCAAGGGTGCCATCAAGCTGGCCGATTTGCCTGGCGCTGAAGATATCACAGTCAATATCTCCGGTCTCCAGGGCGGTGCCTCGAGCGCAATCAACTTCGCCAAAGGCGTTACGGATGGCGCGGAAGATTCCCTTACTATCGGACTTGAAAATGTTGCGGTGTTGAGCAACGGGCGTCTTGCGGACAAGGCTGGCCGCATTGCTACCGATTCCGGCATTGAAAATGTGTCTCTGGATATTGCCGGAAACAATTTTGTTGATCTTTCGGGAGTGCCTTCCAATAGCCTGACGCAACCGCTGACCATAAATGGTTCTGGAGATCTCACTGCCACCGGCGTAAATTTTGGCGTTATCGAAGCCACGGAAGCAAGCGGAGATCTGGATCTGAATCTTGGTCAGACCAATTTCCAGAGCGCAAATTTAGGCTCTGGCGATGATGTCCTTACCGTAAACAACATTGAAGAAACAAGTAGTATCGATGGCGGAAAGGGCGATGACCAGATTGTGTTGAACAACATATCCGGCGGTTTCAATCCAGAAATGGCGGATATAGAAACGATGACAGTAAATGGCGTCGGGTCTGCCCGCAACACCTTTGTTATCGGAGGGGAAAACATCAGCGGCCTTGAAACGCTTGAAGTCAATGGCGTAAATTTAAACCAGACAGTGCGGATGGGCGACTACGAGGCTGGTGATTTAAATCTCAATACATCCAGGATTAGCGGCACTGTCGAGCTTGCTGATGTGGATGCCGTAAACATGACTGTCGAAGGAACGTATAACGGCAATCTTATCTTGGAAGACACCGAATCTCTGGTAATGAATGTTGGGGGCACTACCGAAAAAGGGGATAGGTTCACCGGCTCCATTCAGGCGGCAAACCTTGAAGAGCTGACCATTAATGCTACCAGAAACGATTTGAACACGGCTTCATCAAAGACTGTTCTGCTTGATGACCCCAGCAACCGCGCCACAATATCGGATGCGAAAACCTCCAATTTGGGAAATGTTGCCCAGCTTACTGTTACGGGCAATGGCTGGGTAGATTTGAGCAATGCCAAAATCGGCAACAATGTAGCTGATCTGACAGTTGACGCAAGCGCATTGAACGCGCAGTTCAGCGCCGCGTTTTCAACTGCGGTTGCAGACGCCGAACTTTCCGTGAGCGGTTCCAACCTTCAGTCCAATGGCATCCTTATAAATACAAATGGTTATTCCACAATTGAAATCAATGGCAGTATAACCAATGATACCATTAACTTGCAGGGCAACTACGATCCGAACCAGACAATTACAGGCAATCTTGACCGTTTTGACACCGTGCGTGTAATGGGAAGCGGCTGGACAAAGGAAGCGATGAGCCAGCTTGCAAAAGACCTGGGTATTACAGATTCTCAAGTAGTATCTGTTTCTCCGTCCGGTCCTTCCGGAACAGGTCCTTCCTATACGCTGAATCCCGGCATATCAGCCGGTGATACCGAAACAGCCCCGGCAAATGCCACTGTTACGGCTGCGCCAAATCCGTCCACGCCCGGCGTTTACAATTTGAGCGGATTGGATTTTGATGGAGGAAAAGGAACCACTATTGTGCCCTTAACACCTGATAATCCTGTCAAGGAAGTTATGCTTGGTGGCGGAGATAAAGCCATTGTAGAAGCAGAAAACCAAAGTGGCTCTTTGAAAATAACAACAACCAGTAATGGAGATCAAACTGTCTTTGTTCAACAGGGTGCCAAAACGACTGGCCAACCCATGGATGGCCCTGACGCTCTTGATCTTACCGTCAATGGGGCTGGCGTAACCACTGTTACAGCGTCTATTCCTGGTTCAAATTCCGCTGCCGCCAATACTTCTGGAGACTGGGCAGTGGAAACTCTTAATATAGATGTTGCAAATGCTGATGGCACTGCTTTACTTAGCGGCGCAAGCCAGACTATTAATTCTGGTGGAATTGATTATGGTCAGGCAACGACTGCGAGCTTCACCAGTGTTACCGATATCGTGCTTGAAGGCGAAGGTAATGTAGTAACGTATGTTGGTTTTGGTAAAGGCGGTCAGGATATTACAGTCAATGCTTCAAATTTGGCTGGCGGAATCGATATGCAGAAAGGTGGTATAACTGCAAGCAATATTGATTTTACCGGCAGCGCAGCCGCTGACAAGATCTCCATGACACCTTGGTGGCACACTGAAAGAATCGAGCGGGGTGCTGGTTCAGATTATATCCAGATAAATCTTAACCAAATCTCCGGTATCAAAGACGGCCCACAGCCTATTCCG
>VSMX01000024.1:0-18176 GCA_009773975.1 Desulfovibrio sp.
GACAATGGCTCCATTTTGATGGCGGTTCTTTAGTCAGATAAATTCAACTGTCCGACCTTTTCCTCCCAGATTTTTTTTGCCATCAAGAAATATTTGCATGGGCGTTCTTCCGCAACACATTTTGCCTTGGTGTGTCCTTTCGTTGTTATAGTATTCAAGCCATTCATCCAGGTCGCCCTGCAGCTCATCCAGGGATTTATATTTTTTTCGCCGAAAGGCAACCTGGTAAAATTCATGGAGAATGGTCTTGTGGAAGCGTTCGCATATCCCGTTAGTCTGGGGATGGCGAGCTGCTGTGGTTCTCCGCATGGTAACCGGATAACAAAGCCCCCGCCGGAAGTGCAATTCCAGTCGGGGGCTTTTTCCAATAAACGAAACTGGAAACGCGCTCACGCTTCCAGCTTCTTCTGCTCCTGCGCGGGCGCGATTTTCTTTGCCGGACGGAGTTCCAAGTTAACAAGATACTGGACGGCCTCGGCCATGCGCAATTGCGGCAGCTGCTTGTATGAGCCAAGCCGGAAGGCGAACTTTTTCGTCCTTTTTCCCAAGCTCCTTTGCATGAGATGCCTGAATCTGAATGACCTTTTCATTCAAGGCTGCAATCTAGTCATGCGCCTCTTGCATGGCCGAAAGTTTTTCCGCCATAATTTCTGGCCACCGGAGGCGCCTAACGGGAGTTTGCGTTGGCAAGCGAAGTGAGCCTTACGCAAATGGACAGCAACTCTCGAGGGAACAAAAATTCACTATGTGAAGACAACCTTTGAATCTTGCCTGGTTAAGGCAGACGGACCTCATAGCCCTGAAAAGATAGCCGATATGATAAAACTTCAAAGGTAACCGCCGTAGGCGATGAGCTTGTACGGTGGTGAGAGGATGAGTCGCGAGACTCCTCCTCTCTCGATTTATATATTATTTAAATATGTTGTATTATTTGTTTTTCTTGTTATTTTCCAGATTCAGCGGGACGGAACGGTAATAAATGTCCCCGCGGCGTTGAATCTGGAGCATTATTGCTCCACGTTTCATACCAACTTCACGCACAATGCGGGAAAGTTCCGCAGCCGAAGAAACTGGCTGCTGATTGGCCTTGAGAATAACATCCCCTGAACGCAAATCAGCTTCTGCCGCTGCCTTGTCAGGATCGACTTCGGTTATCAGGAGGCCATCGTTGCCGCCAATTTCCATTTCCCGGCGTTCGTCATTGTTCAAGGGGCGAACAGTCAGGCCAAGGGCAGTATCATCGGCATGATCTTTTTGGGCTGATTTTAGTGTTGCACCCTGGGACTTGCGTTCGCCAAGCGTAACGGTGATGTTCTGTGTTTTGCCGTCACGCCAGACAGTGAGCACGGCATTGCTGCCGGGATGCTTGTCCGCAATGGATCGCAAAAGCGCTGCGGAATCTTCTATATTCTCTCCGTCAACAGCCAGAATGACATCACCGTCCTTGATCCCGGCCTTCGCAGCTGGTTCTTTGTCCAGAACACTGCCTACAAGCGCTCCGCCTGGGTTCCGCAAGCCCAGAGCCTTGGCTGTGTTGTCATCAACATCCTGGATGGTAACGCCTATCCAGCCGCGGCTTACCTTTTTGCCATCCTTGATTTGCTCAATAATCTTGGCAGCCATATTGCTGGGTATGGCAAAGCCTATTCCCTGGCCGCTGGCAATAATGGCGGTATTGATGCCCACGACCTGGCCTGCCATGTTCAGAAGTGGGCCTCCGGAATTACCGGGATTGATGGATGCATCCGTCTGAAGAAAATTGTCAAACGGACCAGAACGAATATTGCGTCCTTTTGCGGAAAGGATACCCGCTGTTACGCTGTGATCAAGTCCAAATGGATTGCCGATTGCAAGAAGCCATTCGCCAACCTTGAGTGTATCCGAATTGCCAAAGACCAGAAAAGGCAATGGTTCGGAAGAATCCACCTTGAGCAGCGCAAGATCCGTTTCTTCATCGGCACCAATAAGAACGGCCTTGAAATCGGTTGATTTACCATTTCTGTCCATGGTAACTTTTATCGTATCAGCGCCGGAAACAACATGATTATTGGTTACTATGTAACCATCGGCAGAGACAAAAAATCCCGAACCAAGAGATTTTTGTTTCTGCATTGGCCTGCGGTTCTGTTTCCCCCTATTGCCTGGATTCTTGCCAAACTGTTCGAAAAATTTTTCGAAGCCGGGGGGCATATTGCGGAACATTTCTCCAAAGAAATCATCTCCGCCATCGCCAGATGCCTTGCGTTCTGTATTGATATTGACTACAGCAGGGCCACATTTTGCCGCCAATTCCGCAAAATCGGGCAAAACAGCGCTCCAGGCACTCTGGGAGGCCGCCATGAATAATGCTGCCAATATAACAGCCAGAAATTTTCTCATGCGCAACTATCTCCTATTTTTTCTTTTGAAAAGCATCCCGCAGTGCCTGAGCCATAACACCAAGATCCTTGCCGCTGGATGCCGGCTTTACAACTGCGTGTTCCTTCCAGGAAGTGTCGTCCACAGACTGGACATCGTTATTATCCTTTGGGACAAGACTAATGCGCCTTTGCCCGCTGTCAACACTTCTGATCACAACTTTCACCTTGTCACCACTCTTTAACCCGGTATAATTACTGGATTTTTTTGTATTTTTCAGTGCGCCCTGCGGCAAAAGCCCGGTTATGCCCGGCGCAAGAGCCACAAAAAGACCGTGTGGACCAAAACTTTCGACAGTCCCCTCAATCATCTGGTCCGGTTTGAACCGTTCACTTGCATCCTGCCAGGGATCGCCTTCGGCTTCTTTCAGGCTAAGGGAGATTCTTTTGGCTTCTGGGTTGAGTTCCTTGATTTTTACAGCTACCTCTTCGCCAGGAGTCAAAACTTCTTCCGGATTGGTAACGCGCTTTGTCCATGACATTTCGGATATATGCACCAGACCTTCAATACCGGGAAGGACTTCAACAAAAGCGCCAAATGGGGCAAGTCGGCGAACCTTGCCTGTAACAATTGCTCCTGGCTGCAATCGGCTGCCGGCCTCTTCCCATGGGTCTCCCTGAGCCTGCTTGCGTGAAAGGGCTATGCGTATCTGCCCTTTATCATTCTGGGCTATGGAAAGCACCTTTGCGCGCACAACATCGTCTACCGACACCAGTTCGTCAGGAGACGAAACCCTCGACCAACCAAGTTCGGAAACATGAATCATGCCTTCAATGCCTGGAGCAAGTTCCACAAAGACACCAAAAGCCGCCAGACGCGTAATGCGTCCTTCCACCGTATCGCCTACAGAAAGATTATCCAGAAGCTTTTCCAGGTTTTCCTTGCGTTCACGATCCAGAAGAGCTCGTCTTGACACAACTATGTTGCGCCCCCTGCTCTCCAGGCGCGTAATTAAAAATTCCATGCTTCTACCGATATTGGCCTCATTGTCGCCTGTTGGTGAGGGTTCCATCTGGCTACCAGGGCAAAATGCGCGTTGCCCCATAACATCAACAATGTAACCCCCTTTACAGGCTCCAGTTACTCGCCCTTCTACAGGTATGCCGGAATCGCGGGCTTCTTCAAGCGCGGCAAGTCCGCTGCCGCTCATGGAACGTGAAAGACGAATGCCCTGGGGCGATATGGAAACCACAAAAGCCTCCACACTATCTCCGGCTTTTGCGTTAATTTCGCCATTGGTATCCTGAAGATCCTTCAATTCCATTATGCCGTCTTCTTTCAGGCCAATGTCTATAAAAGCATAATCACCATCAATTGTAATAATGGTGCCACCAACTTTCTGGCCTGGCTGGATCTTTTGGGATTGCAGTTCGTGGGCGGCAAGCATGGTTGCAAAGTCTTCGGAATCACCTTCGTTTTTCCGAACAGAAACAGCTTCTCCTGCTGGCTCGATAATTTCGTTAATCTCCACTTCTCCGGACTGGCGACAGTTTTCGTCATTCTCGCTCATATCAGCTCCTGAAATAAACTGAAAAGCCCCGAATTATACGGGGCAAAAAACTTGCCGCAGTTCGTCATTTTAGAGCATTTACGCAATGAAATTACGTAAATGCTCTAACGCGACTTTGCTTGCAATGGCGCACGCGATAATATCTCGAGGCAAACTTGCTTTGCCGTTAAGAGATATTCTCATGCGTAAAATGCTATAGAACTGCGGCGATTATCAAGTAGAAACACTCACCAGTTTGATGGTGATGGCTTCCTGATCGAAAACGCATATATCAACGGCAAAAAACAATTGAAAATTGGCAGCCTCCCGCCGATTCAAGCGACGCTTGTCGCAATCCTTCAATGGATTGCGCGCCACTAAAATGACATGCCAATAGTTGCCCGAATTCCAATTGTGTTTTGCTTGCATTGATGCGCAATGGACGCTATTCCGCATTAAACGGAAAGATATCCCCATGAAAGTAACTACCGCATATTTGTGATATATTAAATAGCAGTCTGGGGATAATATCATGCAAAATATGCTCTAAAAGCTTAATCCTTATTCCGTACCACAGGCTTGGTAACCTTGCCTGAACGCAGACAACGTGTGCATACAGTCATGGTACGAACCGTTCCATCCGCAGATTGATGGCGCACATTCTGCAAATTTGGATTAAAACGACGTTTGGTCTTTATGTTGGAATGGCTAACTAAATTTCCAACCTGCGGCTTTTTGCCACAAAAATCACATTTCTTGCTCATTTTTGCTCCTTATTTTATCGCATTGGGCTAATAACCATATCAAAAAAAACATATAAATGCAAATTCAATATTCATTGGTTGCTACAGGAATGTATCCAGCAATTCAAAGCCAGTATAGCATTCGTAAAAAACCAGAACAAGCAAAATAGCATTGGCAACGCCATGAACAGCAGGCAGCCAGGTGCGCTTTTTCTTGTATTTATCCATTATGTAGCCATTGGCAAGGCCGAATATGCAGAAAGCGAAAATTACCCATGCAAGATGAGCATGGCTTCCCGTGATATGAGTTTCGCCAAAAATGGAGTGGGTCGTATAAAAACCCAGGCCGCCCAGCAGCCACAAAATCATGGCAATTGTGCCGCAATGCACATGTGATCTCCAGGGGAATATAATTTTTTTCTTCAAAACGGTCATTTCAACACGTTTCCACCCCTGCCACATGGCATAGATACCCAAAAGCACTGCAAATCCTTGAATAATTGGATGTAGCACCAGAAGAAAGGTTTCCATTTATTCCTGCCTTGACATGAATCATGATGAAAAATATTTAACGTCCAAACAAAAACAGGAATTATTCCTGATTTGCCGCGTTAAGGACATTGCCAAAATCTTGCTGCATGCGCAAGCATTTCTATGGACGAGGCATCTAGTCGGATAACTATCAGAATTTATTACCTAAAGTTTTTGGTGTAAAATTTTTTACTTCGATAAATTCAGACAGTTATAGCCATGATGCGTCACCCTTGCAAACATTCCACAGTGTTTCTATTTTTGTTTAGTGCAATACCAATAGCCAGGCAAATTGCACTTGCAAATTCACAATTCCCAATGGATGGTATCTGTTTTAAATTTGCAAAATTGTGTATGCACATTAAAATTAGAATTGTTGAGCATTTCAGGCAAATATTTACTTTTCTTTATTCATGAAGCAAAATTGGCTTATGAAAAGTCTTATGGGAGAAAAAAAGAATCTTGCTGTCTGTATCAGCCTGGATGTTGAAGAGGAAGGACTTTTTTCCGGCAGCTATCAGGCCTGGAATTGTTCCGTAACTAACGTGCGACGACTCAGGAAACTGGAGCCTCTCTGCAGGGAACTTGGATTTCCTCTTACCCTGCTCTGCACACATTCAGTTTTTGACAATCCTGAGGCCAGAAAAACACTTGAATACATGAGAGACACATGCGGCGCTGAAATAGGAGCCCATCTTCATCACTGGAGTACACCGCCATACGATAAAAGCAGTCTGCAAAGTCCGCCTTTACGATCAGAGGTTTTGTCCCGTGATACCCTGAGAAAACGTCTTGAGGTTCTGCTGAATGCCGGGCGGGATTTTCAGGGCGCTCCGCTTGAATGCTTTCGTATGGGACGCTGGGATTTACTCGCTTCATGGCGCCCAATGTTGAGTGAATCAGGAATTTTGATTGACAGCTCAATCTGCCCATTGCGACATTTCGCCGGTGGACCAAATCATTTTTCCGCTCCGTCAGATCCATACTGGGTCAGGGGTAAGGACAAATTATTGCTTGAAGCGCCAATTACCCAAATTCCCCTCAATGGCGCCATTGCAAAAATGTGGGATTCTCTTTGTGGTAAAAATCAGTATTTGAGAGACCGTTTCCACTTTTTTGGAGCAGCAAGCGCCAATCCTTTTTGGCATGGCCCTGGCATAATGCGTCTTGCAACAAGATTACACTCCATGCGCGGTGGCAAAGTTCTCAGCATTTTCTGGCATAGTTCGGAAATGCTTCCAGGTGCGTCCCCGCATACTCCAGACGAGGAGGCAGCAAATGCATTTCTTGAAAAAATCTTCAAATTCGGGCGTTGGTTAAATGAAAACTATAATGTAAAAGCAATTACCATGCGCGAGCTTTACCAGATGGCGCCAGACTTTTCTTTTGACGATTATGCGGAAGATTCCGATAACAGGGATTGGTAGGAAAAATCAGGAATTCTGGGCCAAAATAAGCTCGACTTCATCGACGCTTATACCTGCATTTTTGGCAATTTGCCGGCTGGATAAGCCCTTGCGTTTACCGTTAAGGATAATTTCCCTCAAAAATTGAGGTGACCTGGTAATGCCTTCGGCCTGGGCCATAAGGCGTCTCAAGTCATTGGCGCGTTGCTCCAGTTTGCTGTCAAGTTCACGCAATTCCGCCTGTCGCTGCGCGAATGTGGCAACAATTTCCTTTTCCAGGCGCGCATTCATTTCTATACGCGCCAAAAGAGTTTGTTGATTATCCTGGAGACTATTGAGAAGTTTTTCAGAGCGGCGCAACCGCCAATAGAAAAGCAATGCGCCACAAAGAAGAATCAGTTCCAAAATCGAACAGGCAATAATCAATAAAAGAAAAATTGTTTCATTCATACTTTGACATTTAAAAAATTACCCACGATTGGCGAAGTTGCCCTGGGTGGTTCTTCTTCTGCGCTGATATCCGGCTTGTGCCTGGCGCGCATTCTACTTCCGAAAAACCCCCTGCTGCCTTCGCGATCCGGGTTTATATTGGACTTTTCGCTTTTGTCACTTTTTTCCACCTGCTGCCGTTCCTGTCTGGCCTGTTCGGCAGCAAGCACACGGCTCATTGCAAGGGATGCCTGCGGCGCAGTAGCCGCGACATTGGCCATATTCGAAAGACCGCTCTGGGCATATAATACAGCCATTGTTGTATCAACGCTCATGGAAAATCCCTTGCCTGAATTTAACGACTCAAATAGCTTTCAAAGACAATATCTTCAACCTTTCCCTGTGTAAGATAATCATTGAAAACGGATAAAAGTTCCTTTTTGATTTCAGCCCCATTCCTTGCATCAGAAATAAAGTCTCTGTCCTTGCTGCGCAAATAATAATAAATGGCGTCTCTCAATGGCACAAGCTGCCTTTCTATCTCACGTTGTATATTTGGATCATGTGTGATAGCGGCAAATTTGCAAATCAGAAAATCAGTCCGTCCATGACTGTCTTTGCCTGGCACCACAAAGGTGGCAAATTCTCTGACAATGTCATTATCCTGGGCGCCGGGCGCAGGGGTTGGAACAACAATAACTTCCGGTTTTGGGCCTTCGGAGGGGGGCGGTGGGGGAGTACGAAAAAAGAACCACCACACGGCAGCTGTAACAAGCACAAGTACCCCACAAGCTGCCATAACGATAAGGCGTTTCTTTTTCCGTTTCCTTGCGGCTTCTTCCGCTGCGCCATCATCAGGAGTAACCGGCAATTGTTCATCAAACGGCGCAGGAGGAGCAGCCTTTTCTTCGGTCTGAAGAAAAGGAGCGTCATCAAGATCAAGCTCCACCTTTTTTTGCGCGCCAGCAGAGCCGGTTTCTTCTTGCTGCATTTGCAGTTCTGTTTCTTCAGCCACGAAAAGCCGCCGTCATGCCCTATGGGAAAATTTTGTCAATTTTCTGTTTCATGGTATCGGCAGTGAAGGGTTTTACAATATAGTTTGAAACCTTGGCCTGCACCGCCTCAATAATATTTTCCTGTTGTGCTTCTGCTGTAACCATAAGAAATGGGGTATCAGCATACTGTTCGCTTGAACGGACCTTGCGCAAAAGCTCTATGCCTGTCATTTTGGGCATATTCCAGTCAGATACGATAAAATCGATTTTTTCACGATTTATTGTATCCCAGGCAGTTGTGCCATCATCAGCTTCCACAACATTATTAAAACCCAGCTGGCGTAAAATATTGCGGACAATGCGCCGCATTGTGGAGAAATCATCCACAATCAGGACGCGCATATTGGGATCATAAGCCATGAAACACTCCTTTTTCAGAATTCCACGGAATCGCCGTATATATTAATAAAACTACGGCGAAGACGATTTAATGCCTGGGAATGCAGCTGGGATACGCGACCTTCCGTAATACCCATTATTTCTGCGGTTTCCCGCATATTCAACTCATCTGTGTAATAGAGGGAGAGTACCAACTTTTCTCTTGGCGTCAAGTCTTCGATCAGAGGCGCAATTTTTTCAGCCAATTCACTCATCGCGGTTCTGGAGTATGGTTCGCCTCCATTTTCCACAGTGTCGATTGATACAGAATCCTGAATAGCATCGAGTGAAAGCCACATCTGATTCTGGAGGGCCTCAAGCCCCTGCCGGACATCACGCACATCCAGACCGGTAATCTGGCACAATTCATCCTCTGTTGCTGGACGGCCCTTTTCGTGTTCACATGCGCGCATGGCCTCGTCTATAGTTCGCACACGTTGCCTCAATGAACGGGGAAACCAGTCCAGCCTTCTCAATTCGTCAAGCATTGCGCCACGGATACGGTTTTCAGCATAAGTCTCAAAACGTATTCCCAATTGCGGCCTGAATTTGCCCAGCGCTTCCATCAGACCAAGAGTGCCAGCACTTATAAGTTCGGACAATTCCACACTCCGCGGGAGCTTGGCTTTAAGCCTGAGCGCCAGGAATCTGATCTTGGGCGCATAATGCCGTACTATCTGTTCTTGCTGGGCAGGAGAAAAGTCATCCCAGGATGTAATGCCGGTTTCGAGGGATTCCCAGGGACATACAGCCTCTGCCCGCGCTGTGCCGCTCTTCATTATCATTCACCCGCATTGTGGTTTATCGTGCTCCGAATCCAATACAAAAACACCTATCTGAAAAGAAGTTTCTTCCAGAAAAATTTTATATTGCCGTCAGTATCGCGTGGCGAATCCCAGTTTGTTATGGATTGCGCAAGCTGATCCACGGCTTTCGATGCCGGGCTCTGTGCATCTACTGCAAGAAAGGGTTTTTGATTGACAACACCCTTACGCACATTGTTGTCTCTGGGAATTACTCCAGCCAGATCCAGGGAAACCCCACTCAAAAACCTGTCGCAGGCCTGATACAGGCAGGAGAACATATCTTTTGCCGTTTTCTGGTCTGGCGCCATATTGACGCATACCTTGAAATGTTCGACACCGTGTTTCAGTTTCAAAACCTTGATCAATGCATAGGCATCGGTCAAAGATGTTGGTTCGGGCGTCAGCACAACCAGGCGTTCCTGGGCAGCCAGATTGAAATAAAGCACATTATCGTTGATACCGGCGCCAGTATCAACTATCAGGTAGTCCAGTTCATCCTCCAGCTCTCCTACAGATTCCAGAAGCTCCAGTTTTTGCCCGGTAGAAAGGATAAGCATATCGCTTATTCCAGAAGACGCTGGAAGGATGGAAAAACCATATGGTGTCGGGTAAAGGATGTCACGCAGTGATGCACCTTCATGAAACAGATGGAAAAGATTTTTTCTGGGCGTAAGGCCAAGAAGAACATCTACATTGGCCAGCCCAAGATCGGCATCTACCAGCGCAACACGTTTGCCTTTCAAAGCCAGTGAAAGAGCAAGATTGACAGAAAGATTTGTTTTGCCCACCCCACCTTTGCCGGAAGTAACCGAAAATACGAGGGGGAACGTGCCATCCATTATATTTTCCACCATATTTTTCTGTTTCGTGGGACCAACCGTCCATAACGCGCCAAAATATTCAAACGGTTCGACCGGTTACACTTTTTACCTGATTCCTGGTCGCCTCCGGGCCAGGTCCCGGTAGCTGCCTCTTGAAAATCAGACGCCAGACAAGAGGTTCGGTAGCAGGCTCCAGGCTTTCCTTGAGTTCAGGTCCATAAGATAGCGCCGAAACAGGAAGGCAGGATTCATTGGCAACGTTGACTATGTTGCCAAAGCTTGCAGCTTCGTCCAGTTTTGTCCATACAATGCCACCTGGCCCGCAGGTTTTGTAACGGCGTAAAAATTCCTGCGTCTGAAGAGGGTCGCAAAATGGAGCCATTGTGATTTGTGTCGCGGAATCCTGGGTATCCAGGCCCATTTCTCCAAGCCATGCTTCAAGCGTCCTGCCCGAACTCAAACCTGGCGTATCGACAAAAACGTAATCCACATGGGAAGTGCTTTTAAGAGCCCTCGCCATGGCATCAGAATCAGGCGCTTCCAAATAAATAAGATTGGAAAGTTCGGCCCAATGTCTCAAAATCATTCTGCCATTGCCGCGTAGGCAGTCCGCATTGATAAAGGCAATGCGGCAGGCTTGGTCGGCCCTGCGCAGCAGTAATGCAAATCTCAAACCGGTTGTGGTTTTGCCGGATCCAAAAGGTCCTGCCATGATCTGTATGTGCTGAGGCCAATTAACAGCATTGAACGCCTTGACAGGTGCCATCCCGGAAAGACATTCCAGGACTGACGAATTGGGATTGGCCAAAAGCCGTCTGTAAAGTTCAACAGCCACAGCATCGGATACACCTTCGCGCTGAAGGTATTCCAGGGCAATGCGTTGCCTCGGCGTAAGGCGCTCAAGCTGGATTGCCGGTTTCATCAGCGCGAAAAGCTGATCCTTGATTTTCATCCAATCCCGGTGCCATTCACTGAAACCGCTGGGCATTCCGCTTGCGGAAGCAATTGAACCAGAAGCGCCCTGCTCCTCTCTCTCCAGTCCTGCTGTTATCTCATGAAAGACCTCGCCATTCTTGCGATAGGTGCGGTTTCCCAGGATTACTGCATCCGGCCCCATTTCAGCCTTGACCATTGCAAGCACTTCTTGCGATGTGGAGCCGGTGAAGGTTTTTACCTGCATGGATTCATTCCTGACAAATTAAACGTGCCGCCATCCTGACCAACAAATTACATTATACAAAATCAGGCTCGGTGTAAAACATGACTTGTTTATCAAAAATGTAAAATAAAATCAAAAAACTTATTTTACATAAAAAATTACAAAAAAACCAATAAAAAAACCAGAAACAGCAAAAAACAGCTTGGCTGCTAAATTAATTAGCAAAGTTCAAAAATCGTTTTTCCATTGCTAAGTCTGGCAAGTTCTTCGGTGAGTCCTGTAGTGCAATCAAGAGGTAAATTGAAAAATATTTCAACAGAATCCGAGTATTTTTCTTCTTCAATTGTTGCCCCGTGCGCTGCTAACACGCGTCTTACAGGCTCGAGGAGTGAATAAGCTATCCTTATAACAGCCCTGCAAGCCGGAGCAAAATTTCTAACCGGCAAATCAAGAAGATTTGTTTGCACACTTTCCTGATAGGCGTGCGCAAGACCGCCTGTACCGAGTTTTATTCCTCCAAACCAGCGAGTTACGACAACTGCAATTTCGCCAATGCCACCATGCAAAAGCACATTGAGCATTGGGCGCCCTGCGGTGTGGTGGGGTTCGCCATCGTCGGATGATCCTATGCGGGCCGTATCTCCTGGTGGACCAGCAAGGTAAGCCCAGCAATTATGTGTTGCATCCGGATACAGGACTTTTCTTGCTTCAATGCCAGCCCTTGCCTTGGCCGGACTTTCAGCATGAAAACCCTGAGCCAGAAAGCGACTTTTTCTGATTTCCAGAAAAGTTTCATGCGGATTATCAAAAAACACCGCTGGGACAAGATAGCCGATCCTGGCATTGCAAATCATGATTGTTCCAAAATAACTATCTGTTCCAAATCCATTGTGCCTGATAAAAATGATCTGGAATAATCCTGGCAGCCAGTAAAAGACAAGATAGAACAAAAATCGAACCGCGACAGGCAAAGTTAAAAAATTTTTCACAGATCCGATTTGTTCAATACTATTAACAACAGGGACCCCATTTGGGCAAGCGGAAATTTTATCCATTCCGGCATTGCAATACATAATCCCGCAGGATAAGATTGAAGAGGAAAATATCTTGTAATTGCACTTCAGGATGGTTTTATGGTCACCCTAGTATTGGCAATCAGTGTGGCAGTTCTTGTATCTTTTTTATGTTCCCTGGCTGAAGCCGCGCTTTATGCGATACCTTGGAGCGCCATTGAAAATTTGCGAAAATCAGGGCGCTCCACTGGCGAACTTTTGTACAATATGCGCACTGAAGTTGACAAACCTATTGCAGCCATTCTCACCCTGAACACAGTTGCCAATACCGCAGGCTCAACAATTGCGGGCGCAGCTTTTCTTGCTGTTTTTGGGCCTGATCACATGGCCCTTTTCGCCACATTCTTCACTATAATTATCCTGGCGTTTGGCGAAATTGTGCCAAAAACACTAGGTGTGGCTCACGCAACTCCGATAGCCCTGGTTCTTGCGCGGCCATTGGCCTGGTCTGTAAAACTATTGACTCCGTTTTTATGGCTTACCAGTCTTTTGACAAGACTGCTTTCACCATCGGATAACAGTCCGCAAATTTCGGAAGACGACATCAGGGCAATAGCGAGCCTTTCCCGCCAGGCAGGACGTATCAAGCCTTATGAGGAAAGTTTCATCCGTAATGTTCTTACACTGGATCAGAAAAGAGTATATGAAATCATGACCCCACGAACGGTTGTCTTTTCTCTTCCGGATAGCCTTAGTGTGGAGGAAGCATACAGAGATCCGCGAATCTGGCATTTTTCCCGTATACCTGCCTACGGAGAAGACAATGAAGATCTGGTGGGGCTTGTGGAAAGAAGAACATTGGGGCAATGCTATGCCGATGGCAAGACATCAGCCAAACTTAACGAAATAATGCGTCCCTTGCATTTTGTGCTGGAAAGTCTGCCCCTGGATCTCCTGCTTCGGGAGCTACTTCAGGAACGGGTACATCTATTTGCAGTAATTGACGAGTATGGCGGTCTGGCTGGTGTGGTCTCGCTTGAGGATGTGCTGGAAGAAATTCTTGGTAGCGAAATTATGGACGAAAGTGATAATGTTGCCGACTTGCGCGCGCTTGCAAGGGAAAGACGCAAGGCATTACGGAAGCATGGATAGTTTCGTATTAAATTACAATATTCTGAATGTCAGGTGCAGCATGATCACGATAGCATCTATTGTATTCCAAAAGCCCAAAGATTAGATTCGGCTTATGAAAGAACTCGATCCACACACTATTCGTCCCTGCCTTGCATGTGGCCGCACGGATGCGCGTATGGAATCAATCCTTCCTCCTGGCCGCCGCCAGGAAGTCTGGCGAGTTGTCTTCTCTTGCGGCCAGACATTGCAGCAATGGTCAGTTTCCCAAGGGGCAGCCATCAGGGCCTGGAATCGCAATCTCGCCCAGGAAAATGACAATTTTGCCCCGCCGCCCATAACCCATCACAATTTATAAAAATCTATAGCATTTTCACATTGAAAATATATCTTGACGGTAATGTAAATTTGCCTTGAGATATTTTCATGCGCGCCTTTGAAGGCAAAGCCGCGTTGGAGCATTGCCCAATTTCATTGAGGCAATGCTCTAATTTTTTATGCCAAAAATGTGAAATGGCCGACGATTGCCGGCCATATATTGATTTACCCAATTACCCCACATTGTGGAAATTGGGTTAAAAAATTGTGTTGGCTCAAGGATTATGCAATCAGAAAGCCTGGTTTCCCGAGATTTTGTCCCAGACCGAAGACTTGCTGTTCCGTCCCGCATAGGGATCTACCCAACGCTGGATAACCTTGCCCATATCCCAGGCAAGACTTCTGGTAATCAAGCCCGACGGATCTCCGGGATTCCTTTCATTAATTGTAAACAGATAGAAATCATGTTTGTTCTGTTTTTCCTTGATCCCAGCCTGCGAAATCTGCAAAATCATATTTCCTGTTTTGACATCATAAACTTCAATTGTGAGAGAAAGAGAACTTTCGCCCCCTGTGCCGCCATCCATAAAATGATTAATATACCCACCTACAAGAACTTCGGCACCCTGGCTGCGAGCAAGAGCCAATGCCCTGTTTACCTCAAATGGTCCGGCATTTGGCGCAAATTCCAATGTCTGGAAAGCTCCCTGTCCCAGCCAGACCTGCCAAATCTGCCTGGAAAGCAGATCGCTGAAAGTAACTGCGTTATTGCTCAATTGTTGCATCATGCGCAATGGAACAAACATTCCACGCGGTTTGTGATCTAGTGGAGCAGATGCAGAAACGTAAACTGCGGGCGGCTGACGCCTAACAAAATTATCCACCTGGATCTGGAATGGAGTTGCAAGGTCGCCTGTCAATGATATGGAATGATAGCTGTTATCAGGGGAACGGGCACAGCCCAGACTGCCAAGGAGCATCAATGGCAGAAAAATCCACATGATTCCAGTCATCAGCACACGGCGACGGCTCTTCGCAGTTATTCTAATTGATTTCATGTCGCTCTCCAAAGAAATGCCATTTTTCTGTATTGGTATTTATATGCCAAAAATGTGCCAAAATCATGATTATGACAATAGAACGACAGGCGCAATCAAGCATGTTTTCATGTAGCGGACTGCAAAAGAGTCAATGTCTGAAGCAAAATGGGCGCAAAAACGAAAACAAGCGGCAAAAATCCCAGCAATGTCCTTGCCCAGTCAAGATTCATGGCTGCCTTGCATCCAACAGCAAGACACGCAATGCCCCAAAAAGTACCAACTATTGAGCCAATGGCAGGCACAACGCACAAGAGTGACGGTGCTGCGCTATATGCCATAATCTGAAAGACCAGTGAAAAAGTTGCCTTTTCACGGGCAACAATGCGATAAACCAAAAACATCAGAAAACTGAACACATAAAGCTGAAATAGCAGAACACCAGAGCGTATTAGAAGATTAAGGGCCAGATCGCTTTGGGAGGCCATCAGTTCAATAATCTTTTGCAATTCCGGATCTGTGGTATTTGATGAAACAAGAGCATTCTGCAGCATTCCTCCCCACATTTTTTCAACAATGGTTTGGAACACGCAGATAACAAGATAAAAAGCGAGAGCCCTGACTTGTCTGGCGTGCGGATCAAGGCCGGCAAAAAATCCTGGAGCCGCAAACATGACCCGTAATACGACCTGGCTAAAAGACCAGAGCCAGCCGCCATCGCGTGGTGCCGTATCCCATGGATTGACTTCTATATATTCACTTTCCTCCTCCGTGTCGGTGTTATCTTCCCCTTTTTCATTGGCAAAACGTTCAGCTTCTTTTCTGTAAGCCTCCGCTGCAACCTGGCGGATATCTTCTTCCTCTTCCGGTGAATTTGCTTCATTCTTCGGGGCTTCTTCCGAGACTGGCTCTTCTATACGTTTCCATCCTTTTGGAGGCAAAATTTCCCCTACTCCTTTTTGAGCAGAAAATCTGAAACGACAAGCGCACTTGGGACAGATTGCTACCACAGATTTTCCGGCCAGCCTGTTTTCAGCAACCGCACGTGAAAAACCGCATTGCGGACAGGTTATGATCACTCTACCCTCCTATACCCCGGTTTATACCCATAGCGCAGGCTACTGGCAAGTTGCTTGTGGAATAGCCATCAATCCTGTATATCAGGAAAGGTACTCAAGTCAGCAAAATTTTGGGGCATTTTATTTTAATATAAGGAAACAATATGCTTGGAGAAAAGTTTACCGGACAGGGAAAAGTTGTGCTTCTTGCCGGCGGGGGCAAGATATTTACCGATATCGCAGCCAGATTTGTGCGAAGTGAAAGAAGTCTTGAAGAAATTGCAGCCTCGCCTTATTCAAAACAAATCGTTCGTAATATTTTGGACAGCAATCACCGCGCAGCCCTTGAATTTGATTTTTTTCTATTTGGCGTTGAAGGTTATTCCCGTGTTACAGAAACTCAACTTGTGCGTAAACGGATAGCTTCATATCTGATAAAGTCGGGACGTGCCGAACTTGGCGGCAAAAGGGCTTTTAATGTTGTTTATCCACAAAATGTTGCCCATTTCGGCGCAAAAGTCACACTGCCCGATGGCCACGAAGCATTCCTTAACGGGAGAGATTTGGCAGAACTTACCAGACAATGGTATGAAGCAGGAATAGATAAAGGCCTGCCGGAAGAGGATTTACGTTACTTGAAGCCTCAGGCCACCGAATTCAGGGCAATTATCGGCATGAACGCTCATGCCCTGTATGACTGGTTCGCAATAAGAACCTGCAAAAACGCGCAAGCTGAAATTCGCGATCTGGCCCTGAAAATGCTTTCTATTTGCAGAAAAACCGCTCCCGATCTTTTTGAAAACGCAGGTCCAAGTTGTGTTCAACTTGGTTATTGTCCAGAAAATGGGCTGCAGAACCCTGCATGCCGCAACAAGATCATCACAAAGGATAAAGCATTGGAAATTCTGAAAGCCAATCGTCCAGATAAATAATTTTTTGACAGGCATTCATTATTGCCATGACAAATTTTTACCGTTTACAACAGCGCCTATCATTATTCCCATATTGCACATTGCAAGCGCAAGCCACCAAATACGGTAAAAATCGTGTCCAAAAATGCCATTTATCAGCCAGGCGGCGTAGCCAAGCCAAAACCAGGCGCATAAAGTCCAGTAAAGATTTTTATTGGGATTCGTGCCTGCTTGTCTGATATGAGGCTGAATATTTTTCCACCCCCAATAAAGAAAACCAAAAATGAAAACCATTCCAAGGCAAAAGCCAATTATGCCGTGAGCATAAAGTATATCAAGATAAAGGTCATGTGGGTGGCTTATGGTGATTACCTCTCTTTCGGGAGCAAGACCAAGTGAACGGAAAGCCGGGTTATACTGTCCGGCGCCGGCTCCAAACCAGGGATGCTCCCAAAAAATTTTCCAGGCAAGACTCCATAAATCCCAACGATTGTCGTTTACTATGCCCGACGGCATTAAACGAATCCCCTGAAATGACATAAATGCTGCGATAACAAGGATTGGCCAAAATAGTATTCGCAAATTTTTCAGGCCATGGCGCATAAATGCCCACAATGCAAACGCTCCCGCCACGGCAAGCAACGCGCTTCTGCTGGATGCGCCCTGAAAAAGAAACAAGGCCGGCCAAAAAAGAGCCAGCATCAAAAAACTTGTAGTCCATGCATCCATGCGATCCCGCAAAATATACCAGACAGAAAATGCGGGAACCAGTGCAAGCGCAAGATAATTTCCAACGCTGTAATCGCCAAGGCTGCCTGTCAGGCGCCCGCTATGCGGCTTGTATCCCATAACGAAATCTTCACCGGTAGCCGCCTGCCATACCCCATCAATTCCCTGCCAGAAACAGGCAAATACGCAAGCCCACACCAACCGCTTCAAGTCCTGCAAGCTTTTCACACATTCCATGGCAATAAAGGGCAAGATAAAGGCCTTGCTGAAATTTGCACCAGCATGCAGGAAGGATGCCCAGGGATTGATGGAGAACGCTATACCCAGTGCAACCATGATTGCGACGCAATAAAAGAGCCATACTGGACCAAGGCGCCTCAAAACACAATCTTTCCAGTTATGGCAATAATATGGGATGAGAAAAAGGAGGCATAAAAGAGGCATTGCCTCACGCGCGCCATAGCCGATTGGAAATATGGCGAGGGAAATCCAGAAAGAAGCAAAAAGACAGCCGTGCCAAAAATCCGCAGGACTGCTTTTATACCTTGCAAGAAAAGAATATTTCCATTCTTGCCATCTTTTTCCTATAGCAAAAAAAGACCATGCGCTTTTAATTGGTTTGCCTATTTGTTGGATGATTTTTGCCATGATGCCAACTTCAGCTAAAGAAATGCATTAGCTTGTGACCGCTTTGGGAGATCATTGTGCTTCCGGGAGGCAAGCTTTTCCCGAGAGTTCTTCAAT
>VSMX01000024.1:18186-21126 GCA_009773975.1 Desulfovibrio sp.
TAATGGCAACCCTGTCTGCCATGGCGTCTGTGGCTGGAACCGGACATTTTGCATTATATCTGATGGCGAGCAGCTCAAGGGCATGACGTTTTTCTGCCGCATCTTCAACTATGGAAGCCAGTCCCTTGCCATAAACGGATTTATAGTAGGTCGAGGACTTTTCCTGGTCTATCCGGATATTGCAAGCCAGGCAAAAAGCGACATGGCCGTTTTTGCGCAAGCAATCCAATTTTTCGCCATTTTTTGCAGAATGAAGATAAATAATCTTGTCTTTACGAACGAAGTTCAGAATCACTCCATATGGATAAACGCCATCGTTCATGGCAAGAAAGATTTCTTCCGCGTGGGCAAAAACAAGATCATAAAATTCTTCGGTGGAATTTTCCCTGTCCGTGCGTCTCATCGTCCTTGCTCCTGTTCAAATATCTTCCAGAAAAAATCCGGGCATTGTCAATGCCCGGATTTTTGTTATTTACCGTCGTAAAAATTTAATCTGCCCTCCATATGACTTACGCATTTGGAGAGAATAAGGGTAATCACAAGATAAATAAGGGCTACCACAGTATAGGTTTCAAAATAAAGATAGGTCGTGCCGACAAAACTTCTGGCACGCTGCATGATATCTGGAACTGCCAAAATGGATACCAGTGATGTATCCTTCAGCATGGCAATGCATTCATTTCCTACAGGCGGAAGGATAGTTCGCCAGGCCTGGGGCAATACGACAAAAAACATGGTCTGGAACCGATTGAAACCGAGCGACCGCGCAGCTTCGCTCTGCCCTTTTGGAATTGCCATTATGCCTGCCCGGAACACTTCTCCCATGTATGCGCCATAACAGATACTAATAGAAGTTACCGCGCTGGTTATGCCGCTGACCTGGAAAAAACGTGAAAGCGCATAATAAATATAGAAAAGCTGTACCAGGAGAGGAATGCCGCGAATAACTTCCACATAGGTGGAAGCAAGAAGACAGATAAAGCGGTTGCGCGATATTCGGCCCAGACCGGTTAGCAAGCCAAGCGGAACGGCAAAACAGATGGACAGAATGGTTATTTCAAAAGTAACCAGCACTCCATCGGGCAAATAACGTAAAATACGCAAATAGGGCTCAGGCCAGATTGCGCATAGTGCAAAAATGGTTCCTATTGCGCCCACTATGGAAATTGACCAGGCATTTACAAGACGCCATTCCCGTGGATTGGGAATTGAAGCCCCGTCCGTCACCATCATAACAACATTGCCCTTGCTGTCGCCCATATCTTCCATGTCGGGAAAGATGCGTTTTCTTTTGAAAGCGTGACGAGGCGCGGCCTGCCCATCACGTCGCGGCATAAACCGCTTGAGCTTGAACATAATGCCTCCCGGCCCGGACTCTATTCGCCCATCCATTTTTTCTTGAGTTCGGCTTCCTTGCCGGATTCCTTCACGGCCTTGATGCCCTTGTTGATCTTTTCAACAAGATCCTGACGGCCCTTCTTTACTGTAAAACCGTAATACTCCTTGTCATCGGTCTTGAAAGAAAGATTAAGCTTGCCGGCGGTATCCGGTTTTTTATTTACATAATACATGGCAACCGGATCGTCACAAATAACGGCATCAAGACGACCGCCGACGAGATCCTGAATTGCAAGGCCAATATCGTCATATTCCCTGAGATCCGCGCCGGCATCGGCCTTGCGCATTACAAAAATACCTGTAGTGCCAATCTGGCCGCCAACTTTCTTGCCCTTGAGGTCTGCAAGATTTTTGATATTCTGGCCGGCAGGCAAAATGACTGCCTGTACGACTTCATAATATGGATCTGAAAAATCAAATTGTTTCTGGCGTTCTGGTGTAATTGTCGTCGAACTTGCCACGATATCATATTTATTTGTGGCCACACCGCCAAAAATACCATCCCATGCGACATTCTGGACATCAACATCAAATCCTGCCGCCTTGCCGGCTTCTTTTATATAGTCAACAGAATAGCCAGTGGGCTGTTTTTGATCATCCAGCAATTCCATTGGGGGCCAGGTGCAATCGCTGGCAACCTTATAGGGGCCGGCAGCAAAAGCATTATGGCCGAACATTGTCAGCACCAAAAGAGCAAATGTTAACAGACGCATCTTTCACCTCCTGAAAATACAAATTATTAAAGATTCCCATAATGCCTGAAAGTTTTGTCAATAATGCCTCAATATCCCTGCGTCAAGCCGAATAGTGTCCAACCTCGCGGAACATTCATATTTCATCCGGGCAAACTTCATCCGCAAATTTGCCATATTCCTCGCGAATGGCAGTATCGTCCATATAGTGCCGGGGCAAATTATTTGCATGATTCGGTTCAATATTCTCATCGTCACCTGGCCGCTCTTCGCGCAGAGCCTGCTGGATGAACCAGTCTTCCCGGATGCGCCATGATGCCGCCGCCGTATAGGCTGGTGATGAATAGCCAACAGAAAGCACCAGGGTTCTTCTGGCATGTTCCTGCAAGCGTATAAGCAAGGGAGTAAAGTCCGCATCGCCTGAAAGAATAATAAATTCGTCAAAATGTGTCGAATGGGAAAGATCGTCCATGCAATCCATAACAAGATGGATGTCCGTGCTGGTTTTGCCCCTTGTCGTCAGTGGCGGACAATCAACAACCTGAAATGCGCTCCGGATAAATGAGTTCCTGAATTCCTGGTATCTTTGGGGATTTAAATAACATGTGCGTTTGAGAATTCTTCTTCTCACACCATCACCATAAAGAATGCGCAGGGCGTGGTTTTCAATCCATCGGACCCAACGATATGGAGCATATCCAAAAGATTTTGCGGCCTCGGGATCTGCCTCCAGAAAGCGAGTATAAATATTGTCAAAATCAACATAAAGAGAACTATAAACTTCATCAAAACCAGTAAAACGAGCCATAAACACCTCTTGAAACAACAATACGGCAAATAAACATTATGA
>VSMX01000025.1:0-13779 GCA_009773975.1 Desulfovibrio sp.
TTTTTAAATATTCTATCGACATATTCAAAGTAGGGGTCTATAATTAAATCCATGAACGCAGAGCAGGAGGGTTCTTCCCCTTTTTTTGCCAGAGCGCCTTTTTTCAGGGATATCTGGGCTGCGTCAGTCAGCCCCGCAAAGTCCCCCCGGACCGCGCAGGGAAACAAACGGCATCCACAACAGATGCCCCTTGGCTGGGCATTGGGCAGCGTGGCGATCATTCTCATCCTCGTGGTGAGCCTGATGGCATGGATGGCCATAAGGCGCAGCGAAAGCGCAATGGCCGAACTCCTTTCCGAAAAGGGCTCATCTCTGATCATGGCTTTTGAGAGCGCGTTGCGGACCGGCATGAATTCCGAAAGCGGACTGAGGCTGCAAGCGCTTCTGGAGGAGATGACCAGAAGCCCGGATATGGAGTTTGTGGCAGTCACGATGCCCAATGGCGTCATTGTGGCCCATTCGGAGCGTGACCGCATTGGCGAGATCCTGCATTTGCAGGGTCGCGAGATCAATGCGGCGCGTATCGCCCAACTAGCGCCCACGGCAACTCCGAAGTGGAGAATCATCCGTATGGAAGGCCGCAGGGTTTTTCTTGTCTACCGTCATTTCATGCTGGGAAACAGACCCGAAGGTTCAGGCCTGCCGGAGCCAACCATCTTTCTCGGTCTGGACGTTGATCCCTTCGAAATCACCAACAGCCAGAACAGAAGCTATATCGCTGCGCTCGGTTTTGTAATGCTGCTTGTGGGTATGGTCTGCCTTGTGGCGCTCAATTTCGCGCAGCGGGCGGCGGAATCCCGCAGGCGGCAACACAGGGCGGAAGGCGAGGTGCATCGCCTGGAAGAAGAAATGCGCCGTAGCGAGAGAATGGCGGCAATTGGCACGCTTGCGGCCGGGGTGGCCCACGAAATTCGCAATCCGCTCAGCTCCATCAAGGGTTATGCCACCTATTTCGGACAGCGTTTTCCGGAGGGCAGCGATGATCGCGAGGCTGCGAACGTGATGGTGAGCGAGGTCAACCGGCTCAACCGGGTCATAACTGATCTGCTTGGCCTTTCCAGGCCGAGCGACGTAAGGCAGAAGCCGATATGCCTGGAAAATATCGTGGCGCATGTAATCAAGCTCATACACCAGAACGCGGCTTCCAGGAACGTCAGGATTGTATCCAAAACCGCTCCCCGCGTGCCGGACATCATGGCGGACATGGAGCGTCTGAGCCAGGCATTGCTTAACCTGTGCCTCAATGCTCTGGATGCGATGCCCGATGGCGGGACGCTGACAATTGCCGTTGCGGGAGGCAGGAAACAGGTTTGCCTGATTGTGCGCGATACGGGGGAAGGAATTTCGCCGGAGAATATGGCGCACATATTCGATCCCTATTTCACGACCAAGAGCAGCGGCACCGGGCTTGGGCTGCCAATGGTTCACAAGATTGTCCAGGCCCACGGCGGGGAAATGGAAGTTGTTTCACATCTTGCGAAAGAGGGTGGGCACGGTGAGACCATTTTCAGGATATGGCTGCCTGTAGCCGGCGTGGAAAAACAATGATCCATCAGGAAATGAAGCCAGGATTTGGGTATATACTATAAAACCCCGGGCGGGAGAAGATCCCGCGAGGCCTGTATTCCGGTTTGGGAAGGCCAGGGGAGAATGTTTGGGGGTTGGCCATGAGCAATCATGTTTTGGTGGTTGATGACGACAATGCACATCGCGGCATGCTCAGGACAATGCTGCGCTCATGGGGATTTACCGTCGATGAAGCTACCGATGGCGATGAGGCCATCGAACTGGTTCGTGAAAAGCCTTTCGACGCGGTTCTCACAGACGTGCGCATGGCAAGAGTTGATGGAATTCACGCGCTCAAGGCTATTCTGGAGTACAATCCGGCTTTGCCGGTAATCCTCATGACTGCGTATTCTTCCGTGGAAACAGCGGTGGATGCCCTGCGCATCGGGGCCTATGACTATCTTGTGAAGCCGCTGGATTTCGATCTTCTCAGGGAAACGCTGAGCCAGAGCATCGAGCGTTCGCGGCACAGCGTGGAAAACCGCGAGCTCAGGCGCCAGCTGAGCGAGAACGAAAAGGACACGGAGATTCTGGGCAAGAGCCCGGCCATGCAAGCCATGCTCAGATTTATCGAAACCGTTGCGCCCACGGAAGCGACAGTCCTTATTACTGGAGAATCCGGCACGGGCAAGGAGCTGGTGGCGAGAGCCCTGCACAGGGCCAGTTCGCGCGCCGCAAAACCGCTGGTTACGGTAAACTGCGCGGCCCTTGCCGAGAACCTGCTCGAATCCGAATTGTTCGGCCATGAGAAAGGCTCTTTTACAGGCGCGGAAAGAAGGCGGGACGGCCGCTTTGTCCAGGCCGATGGCGGAACGCTCTTTCTTGATGAAATCGGCGAAATGCCCATTTCGCTGCAGGCCAAGCTTTTGCGCGCTCTCCAGCAGGGCGAGGTGCAAAGGGTTGGTTCGGATACGCCGATTCATGTTGATGTGCGGGTGCTGGCGGCCACCAATCGTGACCTCCGGCACGAGGCTAGCGAAAAGCGTTTCCGGGAAGACCTGTATTTCCGGCTCAACGTCATCAGCATCGATGTGCCCCCCTTGCGCCAGCGCACCGAGGACATACCGGTATTGTCCGCTTTCTTCGCCCAGCGTTTCGCGGAGCGCAATCACAAGAATATCAAGGGTTTCGCGCCTCAGGCCATGGACAGCTTCAACCGCTATTCCTGGCCGGGCAATGTGCGTGAGCTTGAAAACGCGGTGGAGCGGGCCGTAATTCTCTGCCAGGGCGACCTGATCAGCGAAAAGGACCTGCCGGCCAATATTCTCAATGCGTCGCCGGCTGCCGAACCCGTCAGGGAACCGGAAGATTTCTCCTTTGCCGGCATGTCGCTGGATATGGTCGAAAGGCATGCCATTGAAAGCACCATGCGCCAGACGGGCGACAACAAGAGCGAGGCGGCGCGGCGCCTTGGCATTACGCGCGCGACGCTGCATAACAAATTGCGGAAATACGGAATGGATTAAATATCCCGAAAGGCCGTTCGACTGAACGGCCTTTTTTTGGGTGCGCCGGACATGGCGCGTTTCAAGGCGGTGCAAATCCACTCCGGGCCGTTGTGAGCGGAACCGGCAGCCAGAGGCAAGGGCGTTGCCGCGAGGCAGGGTCAGGAGGAAGCCCGGGGCAAAAGTCGGGCATGACGAACAGAAACCGGATACAAGGCCTTGTTTGCAGGCTAATGGAGTGCTGGATTCCGGTATTTGCCAAAGATGTCAAAATAAAGTAACTTTACGGGGAAAGTTTAGACAATTTGGAGGATCTATGAAAAAATTGGGTGGATTGCTGGCGATTTGCGCCGCGTTCCTTATGGGTTTTGACACAGTCGCGCAGGCTGCGGATGGCAAGGCGCCGGTAAAAATCGGCGTGTATCTCCCGCTTACTGGCCAGAACGCCTTTGGCGGCCAGCTCGAGCTGGAAGGCGTGCGCCTGGCGCACAAGGAAATGCCGGAAGTTCTGGGCCGTCCCGTCGAGCTTGTTGTTGTTGACAACAAGTCCGACAAGGTTGAGGCTGCCAACGCGGTCAAACGCCTGATCGAACGCGACAAGGTTTGCGCTTTCATCGGCACGTACGGTTCCTCGCTGGCTATGGCCGGCGCGGAAATTGCCGAAAAGGCCAAGGTGCCCGGCATAGGCACTTCCTGCACCAACCCGCTGGTAACCCAGGGCAAGAAATATTATTTCCGCGCCTGCTTCATCGACCCCTACCAGGGCGCTGCCGCGGCCACATACGTCAAGGAAAACCTGGGCATGGACAAGGCCGCCATCCTGATGGACATGACAAATGACTATGCCGTGGGCCTTTCCAGCTTTTTCACCAAAAGCTTCGAAAAGCTTGGCGGCAAGGTTGTGGCCAACCTCAAGTACAGCTCCGGCGACCAGGATTTCACGGCCCAGCTTACGGATCTCATCGCCAAGAATCCCGATGTCGTCTTCATGCCGGCCTACTTTGCGGAAGGCGCGATCATCATGAAGCAGGCCCGCGAGCTTGGCGCGAAGTTCCGCCTGATGGGCGCGGACGCCATGGATAATCCCGATACCGTCAAACTGGGCGGCAAGGCTGTGGAAGGATTCCTGCACACCACCTTCCCTTACGATCCCACCATGAAGGATATGAGCGCGGAGGCCAAAAAGTTTACGGAAGCCTGGAAAAAAGCCTACCCCAACAAGGATACCAATGTTAACGGCGCCCTTGGCTACAACTGCTATTTCCTGATCATGGACGCCATCATGCGCGCCGGCAAGGACGATCCCGAAGCCATCGCCAGGGCCCTGGCCGAGACCGTGGAGCTGCCCACGGCTCTTGGCAACGTTACCATCAACAAGACCCATGACGCCGAAATGCCCGTTGGCATTATTGAGTACAAGGACGGCAAGCGCGTTTATGTGGGGCAGGTTACACCCAAACAGTAAACCGGCTTGAAACCTGAAAACGTTTTCTGCGGGGCGCCAGCCGGCGTCCCGCCCTTCCGGGGCCAAACCCGTCCCAACCAGGCAATTACCGCTTCAACCAAGTTTCGCAAGGATGGCCCATGAGCTTCGAGATGTTTCTCCAGCATTGTTTCAACGCCCTGACCCTGGGATCGCTCTATGCGCTCATCGCCATCGGCTATACCATGGTTTACGGCATACTGCGCCTCATCAACTTTGCACACGGCGACATTTTGATGGTTGGCGCCTATTTCATATTTTTCGGCACCTTCGCCTTTGGCTGGCCCTGGGGCGTGGCCGCCGGGCTTTCCGTTCTGGCCGCCGGCGTTCGGGGTGTTTTGATTGACCGGGTGGCCTACAGGCCATTGAGAGACGCGCCGCGCATTTCGGCCCTGATCAGCGCGATTGCCATGTCATTCTTTATAGAGAGCGTGGCCGTGGTGGTCTTTACCGGCCAGCCCCGCCCCGTGCTTCAGCCGGAATGGCTGACAAATGCCTGGCAGATCGGCAACCTGCGCATCACCCATCTGGCCGCCTTTGTGCCCGGCATGACAATAGTGCTGGTGGCGATTTTGCTCTACATTGTTTACAAAACCAAGCCCGGCCTAGCCATGCGCGCTATTTCCAAGGATATTGAAACCACGCGCCTGCTTGGAGTCAAGGTGGACAATATCATTGCCCTGACTTTTGGCCTTGGCTCGGCACTCGCCGCCGCTGCCGGCATCATGTGGGCCTTGCGTTATCCGCAGGTTCACCCCTACATGGGCGTAATGCCAGGCCTTAAAGCCTTTATTGCCGCGGTTTTCGGCGGCATCGGCTCAATCGAGGGCGCGGTGCTTGGCGGCGTGGCCCTTGGCTTTGTGGAAATCATGACCGTCGCCTTCATGCCGGAACTTTCGGGCTACAGGGACGCATTCGCCTTCCTGCTCCTGGTGATTGTGCTTCTGGTCAAGCCGACCGGCCTGCTTGGCGAGAAAATCGAGGAGAAAATCTGATGCGTCCGGATCGCGATACTCTCCTCAATATTATCTGCATCTTTCTTTTTGCCGGCGTTTTATGGCAATGTGAAAGCTTTCTGGGCGATTACCAGATTTACATCGCCAAGCTTATTTTCATCAATATCATTCTCGCGCTTTCGCTGAACCTGATCTACGGTTTCACCGGCCTCTTTTCCCTTGGGCATGCCGGCTTTATCGCCATAGGGGCATACGTTTCGGCGCTCTGCATATTGCCGCCGGCCCAGAAGGAAATCATGTGGATTCTCGAGCCAATTATCTGGCCTGTCTCGGACCTGTTCACGCCCTTCTGGATCTCTGTGCTGCTCGGGGGCATAATCGCTTTCATTTTCGCCTTTTTCATTGCCGTGCCCGTCTTGCGCCTTGGCGATGACTACCTGGGCATGGCGACCCTGGCCTTTGCCGAAATCATCCGCGTGCTGATAGTCAACGCAACGCCAATTACCAACGGCTCGCTGGGCATCAAGGGCATTCCCTCGCATGCCACGCTGCTTGTCTGTTATGGCTGGGCGGTGATTACGCTCGTCCTGCTGGCCAGGCTGTGCTACAGCAATTTCGGCAATATCCTGCGCTGCATCCGCGACAATGAAATCGCGGCTTCAGTCATGGGCATCAACGTTTTTCAGTACAAGGTACTTTCCTTCTGCATCGGAGCCTTTTTCGCTGGCATCGGCGGCGGCCTGCTCGGCAGCCATCTTTCCACAATCGACCCCAAGATGTTCAATTTCCTGCTGACTTTCAACGTGCTCATGTTTGTCGTGGCCGGCGGGCTCGGCTCGCTTACAGGCAGCATACTCGGCGCGACCATCATCACCATCCTGCTGGAATGGCTCCGTTTTCTCGAGGAGCCGATGGATATTGGCATAATCCAGATTCCCGGCATTCCCGGAATGCGCATGGTCGTGTTTTCCGTGGTTTTGCTGGCCATTATCCTCAAACGGCGCGAAGGGCTGATGGGCACAAGGGAGCTTACCTGGAACCGGATATTCGCATTTTGCAGGAGGCATAAGCCATGAGCGACTTTGTGCTGCCAACCCCCCCAAAATATGAGGGCGCATTGCTTCTGGCCGAAAATGTCACCATGCGCTTCGGGGGCGTGACCGCCGTAAGCGACCTTACCCTGGCCCTCCCGAGGCACGCGATTGCCGGAATTATCGGCCCGAACGGCGCGGGCAAGACCACGGTATTCAATGTGCTTTCGGGCTTTTACACGCCCCAGGAAGGCGCAATCGTCCTTGATGGCATGAATATCCAGGGCCTCAAACCATACGAGATCTGCCGGCTGGGCATGGCACGGACATTTCAGAATATCCGGCTCTCGCCGCAGATGACCGTGCTGGAAAATATCATGGTTGGCTGCCATGTGCGCAGAAGCTGCCCCTGGTGGATGGCTCCTCTCGGCTTTCCCCGCTTTTACAGGGAGGAAGCCGACCTCAGGGCCAAGGGCGCGCGCCTGGCAGAGCGCGTGGCGCTTTCGGACCAGCTCAACGAGCAGGCTGGCTCATTGCCCTACGGAGCCCAGCGCAGGCTGGAAATCGCCCGCGCCCTGGCAACCGAGCCAAGGCTGCTTTTGCTGGACGAGCCGGCCGCCGGCATGAATCCGCAGGAAAGCCTTGAACTCATGCACTTTATCGGTCATATCCGCGATGAATTCGATCTGACCATCCTGCTTATCGAACACGACATGAAAGTCGTCATGGGCGTATGCGAATACATTTGGGTCATGGAATACGGCGCCCTTATCGCCCAGGGCTATCCGGACGAAATCCGCAGCAATCCCCTTGTTATCCGGGCCTATCTGGGCGAGGACATGGTGAAGCAAAATGCTTGAAATAGAAGACCTTCATGTGCGCTATGGCGGGATTCGCGCTGTCCAGGGCGTCAGCCTCAAGATTCCGCATGGATCCATTGTTACCCTTATCGGGGCCAATGGCGCGGGAAAATCCAGCATCATCCGCTCGATTGCCGGCCTGAACAAACAGGTTTCAGGCAGGCTGAGCTTCAGGAGGCGCGAAAACGACGCCCCCATTTCGCTGATGGGCCTGAAGCCGGAGGACATGGTGCGCAAGGGCATTTCCCTTTCGCCGGAAGGCCGGCGCATCCTGCCCCACCTTACCGTGGAGGAAAACCTTCAGCTTGGTGCCTATTCCCGCGATGACAAGGACGGCATAGCCAGCGACATTGAATGGGTTTACAGCCTTTTTCCGCGCCTCAAGGAAAGAAACTGGCAAAAGGGCGGCACGCTTTCCGGCGGCGAACAGCAAATGCTGGCGGTCGGCCGCGCCCTGATGAGCCGGCCGGATCTTCTGATGCTCGACGAACCTTCCCTCGGCCTCGCGCCGCTCCTGGTGCACGAGATTTTCGAGATCATCAGGAAAATCAACAACGATGGCAAAACTGTCCTGCTTGTCGAGCAAAACGCCTTCGCGGCACTTTCAATCGCCCATTACGCCTACATTCTCGAAGTCGGGCGCGTTGTCCTTGAAGGACCGGGCAAAAAACTCCTCGAAGATCCCAAGGTCAAGGAAGCCTATCTGGGCGGATAGCCGCCAAATGAAAGAATGACCCCATGCCCAGGCTCAGCATATATTTTGGAGACAATCTTGATATTCTGCAAACCTTTCCCGGTGGGGAAATTGATCTCATATATATTGACCCTCCCTTCAATACGGGAAAAGTGCAGAGGCGCAGACAAATCCGGACAGTTCTGGCAAGCGATGGGGACCGCATCGGCTTTGGCGACAAGCGTTATAAAACAATAAATATTGGCTCAACCGCCTACAGGGATTCCTTTGAGGATTTTCTGGGCTTTTTGGAACCTCGCCTGCAGGAGGCCAAAAGAATACTGGCCGCCAACGGTTCCCTGTTTTTTCATCTCGATTATCGCGAAATCCATTACTGTAAAATTCTGCTGGATGAAATCTTTGGCCGGGAATCATTTATAAATGAAATCATCTGGGCATACGATTACGGGGCGAGATCCAAAAAAAATGGTCTCCCAAGCACGATAACATATTGTGTTATCCAAAGACCCCGATAACTACACTTTCAACTATGAACAAATGGATCGCATCCCCTATATGGCCCCCCGGCTTGTTGGAGAAGAAAAGGCCAATCGGGGCAAAACGCCCACGGATGTCTGGTGGCACACCATTGTAAGCCCTAACGGCAAGGAAAAAACAGGCTACGCAACCCAGAAGCCGTTGGGAATTTTGTCCAGAATCGTCAATATCCATTCAAGGCCCGGCGACAAACTATGCGATTTTTTCGCCGGCAGCGGCAGCTTTGGAGAAGCCGCGTACAAATTGAACCGGGATTGCATACTGATAGACAAGAATCCCCAGGCAATGGCAATCATGAAAAAACGCTTCGCGTCTTTTTCCGCGGAGTGGTTTAATTGTGATTTTGCGGATATCGAAAAACGGCGGACGTAGATGCCGCATGCTTGCCGATTTGTAATACATCCCGTATGATGACGAAAGGAAAATAAGAGAGGTTGCCATGTACCGCAATGCAAAAAATGTTGGATATTACATGATTGGCCCGGATTCCACGGACCAGCTTTTTGATCTGATGCGCCCCGTGCGCGAAGCCAACCCGGACAGCCCGGCAATCTGGTTTATCGACCATTTCTTTACTAACCATGCGCTGGTCGAAAGGCTGAACATCCTCGAATGGGATATGCGCGTTTTCGTCGATACCAGCGAGGAGCCCACTTGCGAAAGTGTTGACAAATATACCGAACAGGTAAAACATTTTCTCAATGGCCGCAAGGCCTGCGCCCTGCTGGCCTTTGGCGGCGGCTCCACAATGGATACCTGCAAGTGCGTGGGAAATCTGCTGACCAATCCCGGCAAGGCCGCGGATTACCAGGGCTGGGATCTGGTCAAAAATCCCGCGCCCTACAAGATTGCCGTGCCCACCCTTTCCGGCACGGGTTCGGAATCCTCGCGCACGGGCATAATGACCAACCATGAAAAAATGCTCAAACTGGGCATGAACAGCGATTTTTCGCTCTTCGACCAGGTTGTGCTTGACCCGCGCCTTGCAGAAACAGTCCCCCGCAACCAGTATTTCTATACCGGCATCGACACTTTCATGCACTGTTTCGAAAGCCTTACCGGCAATTACCGCAACAAGGTCGTCGATACCTTTGCGGAAAAATCCCTTGAATTGAGCGAAAAGATTTTTCTTTCCGACGATATGATGAGCCCGGACAACCGCGAGCTTCTGATGATCGCTTCCTACAATGGCGGCCAGGCTGCCGGTTTCGTGGGCATTGTGCATCCGCTTTCGGCTGGCCTGGGCGTCGTTCTGGGCATCCATCACGGCATGGCCAACTGCTACGCGCTTTCCGTGCTTGAGGAATTTTATCCGAAGCCATACGAAGTTTTCATGAAGATGATGGAAAAGCAGAAGATCGATTTGCCAAAGGGCATCTGCAAGAACCTGACCGACAAGCAGTATGACGCGCTTTACGAGGCTTCGATAGTACACGAGAAGCCGCTGATGAACAGGCTTGGCGAAGATTACAAAAAGATTCTCACAAAGGAAAAGGTCATCGACCTCTTCAAGAAAATGTAATTCCAGGGGGCCGCGGCCCCCTTTGCTTTATCAAGTATCAATAATTTTTACTGATCCAGTTTTCTCTGGAGATAAAAAATGGATTTGAAAGTAAATTTCAGCGGTCGCGCGATTCATTTCACAGATGACGAGATTGCAGCTGCTGTCGAGGCCATGCGCAATGCGGATCCGCTTGCCCAGGGCAAATACCAGACTGCCTTCGAGGAAAAGTTCGCCTCATACCAGGGCGTCGAACAGGGCAGCTGCTTTGCTGTGATGAATGGCTGCGCGGCCCTGGAAATGAGCGCCCAGCTCTGCAATTTCAAGCCTGGCGACGAAGTTGTCATCCCCAGCCACACTTTTACGGCCAGCGCCTATCCCTTCATCAAGCATGGCGCAAGGCTGGTCTGGGCCGATATTGACCCCCTTGCCCGCGTTGTCACGGCCGAGACCATCGAGAAAGCCATCACGTCCAAAACAAGGGCCGTCGTGCCCGTGGATCTTTACGGCTATGTGGCCGATATGCCCGACATCGTGGACCTGTGCCGGCAAAAGGGCCTGATTTGCGTGGAAGACGCGGCCCAGGCCATAGGCGCCGAAATTGACGGCCGCAAGGCGGGCAGCTTTGCGGACATGGCCATTTTTTCCTTCCATTCGCACAAGAACCTGACCACCATGGGCGAGGGCGGAATGTTCTACGTTGCGGACGAAAAATTGCGCAAGCTTGTTCCCATGCTGCGCCACAATGGCCATTGCGCCTTTGATTTCGAGCGCAAGGATTACTGGAAGCCGGCCATGGGCAATGTGGATTTGCCAATGCTGGACGGCACGCCGCTTATGCCTTCAAATTATTGCCTTGGAGAAGTGGAGTGCGCCCTGGGCGCGAAAATGCTCGACCGCATTGATGAAATCAATGCCCGGAAGCGCGAGCGGGCTATTCGTTTTATAGACGCCCTTTCCGATTTTCCCGAACTGGAATTTCATCGTGTGCCGACTAGGCGGCATAACTATCATTTGCTGGTCGCCAGGATGGCCGCGGGGGAAAAAATGCGCGATGATTTCATGCGGGAAATGTTCCACAACAAGGGCATCAGGTGCGTGGTGCAGTATATTCCGCTGGATCGTTACGACTTCTATAGAAAGCTGGGTTTTGGCAAGGCGAATTGCCCGAATGCCGACGCCTTTTTCGACAGCATGGTCTCCTTCCCCTTCCAGCATTGGCTCTCTGAAGCGGAATTTGACTATATGGTTGAATCGACAAGGGATGTGATGAAGAAGCTTCTGGACAGAAAGTGAAAAAACGCTGCATTGTCATTCCGGCCATCAAGAAAAATGCCGTCATTCCGGACCAGCTGGTCAAGAAGCTGGCCGGGATAACGCTGATAGAGCGGGCCATCAATACGGCCAGGGCGTGCGAGGCCGGCAGCGACATCATTGTCCTGACCGACAGCGAGGAAATAGGCCTGATTTGCGAAAGGCTTGGCGTGCGCCATGTCCGGGACAGGGAGCTGCGTTTCAGGAGCCTCGACATTGTGGCCGAAATGCGGGTTCTGCTGCGCGCTTTGGCCGGGGAATACGAAAACTGCGTTATCTTGCGCGCCTCATGCCCTTTGCTGACCTGGGTCGATATTGAGGATGCCTGGAGAAAATATCTCGAATCCGGGGCTGATGGCCTGGTGACCGTAAAAAACGTTCGCCAGCGGGTCTGGAATATCGGGGACGGTCGCAATGTGCTCAATGCCCTGGAAGATGGCGAAAAGGAATACCTGGTTGAGAGCCGGGCCCTGATTATCCTCAAACTGGCCAATTTTGCGGATAATGCGGAAAAACGCCCGCAAAGGATAATCCCGTATTTTCTCGACGAGCGCGCCATTGAAATCCAGAATTACCAGGACTGGTGGATTTGCGAGCATTTGCTCATGCGCCGCCACGTTGTCTTTGTGGTGGCCGGTTATCCCGCAATAGGCATGGGTCATGTTTACCGGGCGCTGATGCTGGCTCATGAAATCAGCAATCACAAGATCACCTTTGTTTGCACCAGCCAAAGCGAACTGGCCGTGGAAAGCGTGGCCAGCCGCGATTACAGGGTGGTCCGGCAGGGGGAGGATCCACTGGCGCAAACTGTGCTTGCGCAGAGGCCCGACCTGGTGGTCAATGACTTTCTGAATACTTCGGTTGAATATATGCAGGCGCTGGGCGATATTCCAAAGGTCAATTTCGAGGATGAAGGCCCGGGCGCGAAATACGCGGATCTGGTAATCAATGCCCTGTATGGGGAAAATGAGGGCAGTGAAAAGTTGCTGGCAGGGCCGGATTATTTTTGCCTGCGGGACGAATTTGTCAATGCCGCCCGCAATCCGCTGCGGGGGGAAGTCAAAACCCTGCTGATAACCTTTGGCGGCACCGACCAGCACGACTGCACAAGGCGCGTCCTGGATATTGTGGAGCCGATTTGCCGCGAAAGGGGCATAGCCATCCGCATTGTGGCTGGCCCCGGCTATGCCCACAGGGAGGCCATGGAAAAGCACCTGGCCGAACTTGGCAATCCGCTGGTGGAATTTGCCTGGGCCACCAATATCATGAGCCGCCGCATGGAAGGAGCGGATCTGGCCATCTGCTCGGCAGGCCGGACAGTTTACGAACTGGCCCACATGCGCGTGCCGGCCATTGTCCTGGCCACGCACGAAAGGGAAGCGCGGCACACCTTTGCGCGGGCCCGCAACGGCTTTGCCTTTGCAGGCATCATGGACAAAATACCCGATTCCCGCATCCGCAATCTTTTTCTTGCCATGCTCGGGCAGGAAAGGCGCGCCCGCTATTGGGAAAGGCAGGACAGGCTGGATTTTGGCGGCAACAAGGCGCGGGTGGTGGGCCTTATTGAAAATTTGCTGGAAAAGGACTGATAAAGATGGGCAAGGACAAGGTTGTCGCAATAGTCCAGTCGCGGCTGGGCTCGACCAGGCTGCCGTTCAAGGCTTTTCTGAACCTCCATGGCAAGCCGCTGATTGACTGGACCCTGGAAAGGCTGGCCATGGCAACAAGGCTGGATGGCATTGTCGTTGCCGTGCCGGATACGGAAATGGATGCGCTTTTGCAAAAGCACGTCGAGGCCGGGGGTTTTCGCTGTGTGGCCGGTTCGGAAGACGATGTGCTGGCCAGGTTTGTTCTTGCTGCCCAAAAGGCCAATGCCGGCAAAATTGTGCGCGTCTGCGCGGATAATCCGCTTGTCTGGGGCGAAGCCGTGGACAGGCTGGTTGATTTTTATGGCAAAAATCCTTGCGATTATGCCTATAACCACATTCCGCGCAATAATCTGTGGCCCGATGGCCTGGGTGCCGAAATGATTTCAAGGGATCTTCTGGACGAGATGGACAAAAAGGCCAGGGAAAAAAGCCAGCGGGAACATTGCCTGAATTATATCTGGGACAATTCGAATGATTACAGGATAGCCACGTTCGATCCTGCTGAGGATTGGCTGAAACGGCCTGATCTCAAGCTTGATGTGGACAGGCCGGCGGATTACATGAGGCTGGCCCAAAGGCCCCTCAAGCCGCAAATGAACGCCAGGGAAATTGTAGAAATCTTTTGACAAGCGCCACCTTAAAATCAGAATTGCTGCCGCAGCCTTGAGGGTTTTGCAACAGGAGGCAGAGGCGAATGTTTCAACTCAGGCCAGCCGCCGCGTTGCGGGCAGGGGCGCAAGCCG
>VSMX01000025.1:13789-20579 GCA_009773975.1 Desulfovibrio sp.
GTTCGGGGGCCGGGCGCTCCTCGCCCGCCAGCAGATTGGCGCGCAGACTCCGCATCAGGCTTGCCGGGCTGTCATGGTCTTCCGACTGGTCGCCGCCTTCCAGACGCCAGCGGCTTTTGCCGTGCAGGGTGCGGCCGCAGCTTTTCAGGCTCCTTTCGCGCATCACAAGCTCGATTGTCCAGGGGCCTTTGGGGGTTTCAAGAGTTATAACCCGTCCCCGGGCTTTTATGGAATAGCCTTCGGGATTGCCTTCAAGGCGCAGCAAGTCCTCAACCGCGGCCCGCATTATCTGCAAATGTTCCATTGAGGAAATATTCTTGCGGTCTTCGGCTATCTTGTGTTCCTCCTCATGGATGCGCTCGAGATAAAGCTGGCGGTCCTCATCAAGCGTTGTAATGCCCTTGCGCATGATGCGGGCGCAAAATATCATGGCGCCAAAAAGAATTGCGGCAATCGCGGCCCATTCAATCAGCATGTGGAACAGTCTCCTTGTTGTTCTGGAATTGTTCCAATATAGACCCCGCAGGGTGGATGTCAAGACCGGGTAGTGTCCAGAATTTTTCGCACTTTTCGTGAATGCAGCCCGGTGTTTAAGGAAGGCCTGCATGGGCGTTCTTCCGCAACACATTTTGCCTTGATGAGTTCGTTCGTCGTTGTAGTGGTCTAGCCATTGATCCAGATCCGTCTGCAGCTCCTCAAGAGATTTATAAATCTTCTTCCGAAAGGCGACCCGATAAAATTCGTGGAGAATGGTCTTGTGGAAGCGTTCGCATATCCCGTTGGTCTGGGGATGCCGAGCTTTGGTCTTTGTATGCTCTATGCCGCTAACCCCCAGATAAAGCTCATAGTCATGTGCTTCCACCTTGCCGCAATACTCCGTGCCACGGTCGGTGAGCATCCTGATTATCCCCATAGAATTTCAACAGAAATCTGGAAAATCTTTTCCATCCCCTTCTCTCCGATGCGCTTGCGGAAATGGCAAAAATCCGATTCATGCGGTTATGGCAGTACTGTCTATCGCGCCTTTGCGCGCGGGCGGATGTGATCCTGACATGCCCGCGCTATCAGCCATGGCAATTCGTAGCGGCTGTTGAGTTCCAGTTTTTGCAGGATGTTGCGCACATGCGTTTTCAGTGTATTGGGGGAAATATTAAGGCTTGCGCAGATAAAGGCGTCATCCTTTTTGAGTGACAGGCAAGCGGCGATTACGGATTGCTGTCTTGTGAGTCCCAGTTCGCTGAAAGCCTTTTCATAATTTTCCCTGACCGCATTTTCATCTTCCTCCGGATTTTCCCCCGGCAAGGCCTCATCCCCCTCCGCGCTTTCCCGGAGCATGTCCATTTTCCAGAACCTCATCTTTCCCAGAAAGAAAATCATGGCCCAGCAGCTTATGAGAATGGTAAGGCTTAATAAGGCGAAAAGGTAATTTATCGCCGTGCCGGAAGAAAATGCCTGCCTCATCAGCGGCATTAGCTCAAGTCCTGCGATTATTCCCGCCAAAAGGCAGGCTGCGTTCAGGGAACCAGGACTGTTGGCGGGCGAAAGCCCCGGGCCTTTGCCGCCGGAGCGGAATAGCGCCGTCGTCGTCAGCGTAGCCAGAAAAACGTTGGCAAGATGCAGGCTGATGAGGGAAATGGCCGGGGACTCCCTGTGCAATATGGGCCAGGCCGTATAGCCTATGAGGATGAAGGGGCAGACCAGCAAGGCCACCTTCCAGACGAAATTTTTCCTGGCCATATAAATTGAAAGACCGGAAGCGCATGAAGCGGCGGCGAATATGAAAGCAACCGGCAAATAAGGCTGCGGCGGCAGGGGCACAAGCACTGCCAGCAGGCTTCCGTACAGGCCAAAACTGAAGCCGGCAAGCATGAAGGTTGCCGCCATGCCGCAAATGGACCTTATTTTTGCTTGCGATCCTTCCGGTTTGCCGGTTTGGCAATCAGGATTGCCGAGAATAAGTTTCAGCAGCAGCGCGATTACCGCCGGCAGCAGCGCCAGGGAATTTGCGGGCAGCCAAAATACGCCCTGTATCAGCAGGCAGCCGCAAATAAGCCCGCTGCATGCGGCGGCAATGAGCCCGTTTATGGCCAACATGGACATTTGCGCGGTAATCGCATGAAAGGCGGCAGCGAAACCGAAGCCGGCCACGAGGCTCAAAAGCGCGTCCGCCAGGGCGTATGAACGCAGTTGGGCAAAGATATCAAGGAAAATCGGCGAACAAAGGGCTACGCAGCCAAGGTTCCATAAAATTGGGGAATAGCGTTTATTAATGAAACATTGCAGCAGGAGGAAGGAGGCAGCCCAGGGCAAAGTGCCGGAAAGCGCGCCAAACTCGTCATTGAACACAAAGGGGAAGGGGTCGCCATAACCGCGCATAACAAGCCATACCCATAGGGCAAGACAGGCCAGGGAAGCCGCAGATTTGGCTGTCCGCAAAAGTTCCAGCGGGGCGAAAATGGCTTGAAAGCTTTTCTCTTCCATGAAAACCATCCGGCTTTGCCAGAATTGGGAGTTGAACAATATTTCGCAAAGGCCAGGGGAAAATTTCGACAAACCGTAAAACCCGGCAAAAATTACTTTTATATCAATAAGTTGTAAAAAAATACCTAAAATGATGATACAGGCATAAATTCATACCTGCAAGGACTATTTTAGCTTATTTCCCTGATTTACCATCGGGAATGATAGTCAGCTTCCATGATTTGTGATTTGAAACACATACTGGATATATTTTTTATTTCAAACCGCAGGCATTTATTGTCTGTAAACATGTGGAGGTTCCCATGCAAAAAATTTATGCGGCCCTTTGCGGCCTTGCGGTTTTTTCATTTCTGGCCCTTGCCGGCCATAATGCATGCGCGGAAGGCTATGACGGCCCCAAATTGAAATTCCGCGTGGCGCACACCACGCCTCCTGGCAATCACATCACACTGGCTTTTGAAAAATTCAAGGAACTGGTTGAGAAGAAAAGCGACGGAAAAATCAAAATCCAGATTTTCCCCAATGCCGTTCTCGGGTCGGATCGCGTGCTTATGGAAGGAGCCCAGAAAGGCAGCCTGGAAATGGCCGTAAGCTCCACGCCCAATATGGCCAACTTTTCGCCGCTGTATCAGGTGTTCGATCTTCCTTATATAACAAGCCCCAAAAACCAGGAAAAGCTTTACAAGGCCATGGATTCCGGCAAACTGGCGGACTATTTCAAAAAAGTCGCCAATGACATCGGTCTGGAACCCATCATGTACGCGGAATATGGCTACCGCAACTTTGTGACCCACGACAAGCCGATCTCCAAAGTGGAGGATCTTGCCGGCCTGAAGATGCGCACCACCGATTCCCCTGTGGAGGTAGAGGTCGCCAAGGCATTTAAGACCAATCCGACTCCGGTCGCATGGGGCGAAACCTACACCGCCCTGCAGCAGGGCACAGTTGACGCGGAAGGCAACACCTTTCCGCACATGTATGGCGCAAAGCACCACGAAACGCTGAAATATGCCGCCACCACCGCCCATAATTACGGCATGCAGGTCATGATGGCAAACAAGGCCTGGTGGGACAAGCTGCCCAAAGAGACTCAGGACCTGATTCGGGAAGCGGCCGCCGAGGCCCTCAAGTACCAGCGCACAGTGCTTTATCCGAAAAACGAAGCCGAAGCGCGTGAAGGCTTCATCAAATCCGGCGTGAAGATTGTGGACCTGAACGAAGAACAGCTTGAGGAATTCAAGAAGGCCACAAAGCCCGTTTGGGACAAGTTCCAGAAGCAGCTGCCGCCGGAGCTGGTGGAAATGGTCATGGAAACGCAGAAATAACTGGCCCAATGCGCCCCGGATATGCGGGAAGCATGCTATCCGGGGCATTCTTGAATCAGATGAACCGCGGATCAGGCGCATGACCTGGACTCGCTGAAGCGTAGTGGCGCTTGTGGCGATGCCTGGTTTTGACCGCGCATTCCGGCAGTTCAGCCGCAAATTCATGCGACAACGGGAATTGGAGGACGGGATGCCCGCAAATGAAAAAAGTTTCCTGCGCAGACTGGATCAAAATTTTGAAAAGCCATTCCTGGTAGCGGGATTGATTTTGATGATTTTCATCATCACCTACCAGACACTTTATCGCTACTCGATTTCCCAGACTTTTTCCATCCTGAACAATCCGTCTTTTGCCGCCTGGATCGGGCAATATATCGCCGTTGATACGCTCAAGCAAAAACTTGACGGCCTGACTGGCATGGCCGTCTGGTCCGAGGAGCTGGCGAGATATATTTTTATCTGGATATCTTATCTGGCCATACCCCTGGCAATCAGGCAAAGAACCAACATCAGGGTTGATATTATTTATGATCGTCTGAACGGGAGAATCCAGGCGATAAGCTGGATCATAATAGACCTTTGCCTGATAATTTTCAGCGGCTTCGTTTTTCTGGAAGGCTTTGAGCATATACGGATGCAGATGGCCATGCCGCAGCATACAGCGGCAATGCAGATACCATACTCCATTCCCTATCTTGTTCTCCCCATCGGCTTTGGCCTGATGTGCTTCCGCGCCTTGGAGGATTTCATCGGGCAGGCTGCGTCAATGTCCTGGAAAGACACGCTGACAGGAATTGCCGCCACTGCCATTCTGCTTTCGCCGCCATTTTTATTTGAAGACATGAACGCGGTGGCGCTGCTTTTTGTCTATTTCATCATCCTCCTGCTTGTGGGCGTGCCCATTGCCTTCTCACTGGGCATAGCGGCGCTGATGACTGTTATAGGCGCAGAAACCCTGCCGGCCAGCTATATAGCCACAGTGGCCTTCACTTCCATAGACAATTTCCCCATCATGGCCATTCCATTTTTCATCGCGGCGGGCATCTTCATGGGCGCGGGCGGCCTTTCCAAAAGACTGCTCCGGCTTGCTGACGAGCTTGTGGGCGGCCTTGCGGGCGGCATGGCTTTGGCAAGCATCGCTACCTGCATGTTTTTCGCGGCCATAAGCGGTTCCGGTCCGGCCACAGTCGCCGCCATCGGGACTTTGACCATCCCGGCCATGGTGGAAAGGGGCTACAGCAAACTCTATGCGGCGGCGGTTGTGGCGGCCGCAGGAGCGATAGGGGTGATGATTCCGCCTTCCAATCCCTTTGTGGTCTATGGCGTGGCAGCCCAGGCTTCGGTGGGCAAACTGTTCATGGCCGGCATTGTCCCCGGTTTGCTCACAGGCTTTGCCCTTATGGGCACAGCATACGTGATTGCCCGCAAGAATGGCTGGCGCGGCGAGTCCAGGCAATTCAGCGCGCGCAGAATAGGCAACGCCATCTGGGATGCGAAATGGGCTCTCCTTGTGCCGATAATCGTGCTGGGCGGCATTTACGGCGGCCTGATGACGCCGACGGAGGCCGCGGCGGTGGCGGCAATGTATGGTCTGCTGGTGGGCGTGTTCGTTTACAGGGAGCTGAATTTTTCTTCCCTCTACCGCTGCTGCGTGGAATCGGCGCAAACTTCCGCAATAATCATCATGCTGATGGCCATGGCCACGATATTCGGCAATGTCATGACGCTTGAACAGGTGCCGGAGCGCATTGCGGCGGCAATCCTTGCCTTCACGTCCAACAAGATCGCCATCCTGCTGATGATCAACGTCCTGCTTTTGTGGGTCGGCACCTTCATGGAAGCCCTTGCCGCAATCGTCATCCTCACGCCAATTCTGCTGCCTCTGGCGTTAAAAATAGGCGTTGATCCCATACATTTCGGCGTCATCATGGTGGTCAATCTGGCCATTGGCTTCGTTACTCCTCCGGTGGGCGTCAACCTGTTTGTGGCATGCGGAATCACCAAAGAAAAAATAGAGCTTGTTTCCCGGGCGGCGGTTCCCTTCATCATCACGATGCTCATTATCCTGATGCTTGTAACCTTCTGGCCCCAGCTGTCCCTGTTTTTGCTGTAGCAAACATCAGCCTGGCGCAAGCCATGTCCTGATGCATTCCCGTGGTTTTCGATCCTCCATCCCTGATGGGGGATCCGAAAATTCACGATTGGCAGGCTTTATTGCAAACCTTGATAATCAATGGCGGGATAAACATGAATGATCGCTTCCCCCCTGTGGCAAAAGTTGGAATACTGGCGGGACATTTTCTGCGCGAACTGGCAAGCGCTGGCGGCAAACCCGTATGCCTCGCCATTTGCGACAGGCATGGCATTCTTTGCCATTTTGAACGCATGGACGGCGCCCCGGCAAGATGCGTCGCCATTGCTTGCGCCAAGGCATGCACGTCCGCAGTCATGGAATGTTCCACAAGCGCCTTCCATGCCAGGCTGCGGGATGAAAAACTGGAAATCGGAGAATTTCGCGACAGCCGCCTTACCAGCATCGCCGGAGGCGTGCCTCTGCTTGTGAACGGAAATAGTGCGGGCGGAATTGGCGTCAGCGGGCGCAAGATAGAAGAGGACGAGGAGCTTGCCAGCCAGTTTGCGCAAATGTTAACTCAGAAGTTGTGTACTGCTTCAAACTTGATCTGACAATGGCTCCATTTTGATGGCGGTTCTTTAGTCAGATAAAATAGTTTGACATATGTTGGTCATGCGATTAAAAGTTGCCCCCGAAGCGTTGTGTTTTTTTTCACATTTATTTCACCCACTCGGGGGAGTCGACTTTCGGCTACGCGAACCCTTAACAATGTGCCAAAAAGAGGAAAAAATGAAAAATCTAGCTAGGAAAAGCTGTCTTTCCTTGTTTTTCATATTGTCAATTTTTACTACAGCATATGCCGAAAATCTTGGACTATATGGTATCAATCTAAATACAGATTTATATAAAA
>VSMX01000026.1 GCA_009773975.1 Desulfovibrio sp.
GTTAGTATTGTGTCCATGGAAGCCGCGCCGCCGCATGTGATAATCGCAGGCGGCCCGATAAATCCTGCCAGGAGGCAGCAGCAAACCAGGGTCAGTATTTCCCGGAAAACATTGGCCAAAAGGGCCACCGCGCCGATTTCCATGCCCAGTTCCCTGGTAATGAATATTGACGAAAGCGAATAATAGGCGAAACCGGAGCCAATGGCCAGACATTCAAAAATTCCGTATGCCAGAAAGAGGCTGCAGATGGCGCAACCGGCAAATGTGCCCGCAGTTGTGGCAACCGGCAGAAGCAGAATTTTGGGACTAATGGAACGCAAGATTTCCCCCAGGCGCCTGTCGCGGCCCAGAACAAGGCCAGTGAGGCCCATCAGCATCCACAGGGCCTGGAGTGTCGGATCGTGTTCCACGAGGACCTGCGGCAGCAAATCGAATTTTCCCAGAACAATGCCCAGGAAAAAACAGCCAAGAATGGGCAGGGTTTCGCTCATTTGTTCATTTGCCTTTTGCCGGTTTTTTTCAGGATAAATGGCGTTATCAGCCAGGTGCAGAGGATTGAGCCCGCCATGCCGGCAAGAGTGATCAGAAATGCCGACATGCCAAGTTTGGGCAGGGCTTCCATAATTTTGCTATTGCCGCCAATGCCTGCGCCCAGCAAAAAAAGAAGCAGCAGAATTGACGGCAAAACCAGTTTCTCGAAATGCCTGAAAAGTCCTATATGTCTGGTCATGCGCCCGATAACAAGGCCACAGAGCATTATGCAGATTGCAATGTACATGTTATCGCCTGCCGTACAGTCTGTAATAATTGAAAGCCCCCTGCATGATAACCAGGGCTTTTTGCTTTCCGTTGGGCATTGAGGCCAGTTTGTTCAGGTCATCCAGTTTGAAGATAATGCATTTTCTGTAAAATTTGGGGCTGGTATCAGGCAAGGCGCAGTCTTCCAGGGCTTGCTGGCCGAAAACAAAAAGGATGCGGCTGCCAAGATGGTCAAGGCCGGACCAGAAGGCCTCGGAATCAGGCGCGGGCATCCCGGCCACAAGCACCCTTGTCGGCCAGAATGTGTGTGTGCCGCCGGGCTGGCGCAAATCCCTGATCAGACTTTGCAAAAAATTGCGCCTCAGCTGTCGTCCCTGCAAGCCAATATCATCATGCTGGCCGGCTTCCAGATCCAGGGCAAGATCGGCGTATGTCCATGCCGCAAGGCCGGGTTTGGTTTTTTCCAGCCTTGTGCGCCAATTTTCGGGCATTTGCGCAGGCTGCAAGGGCTGCCAGAGCGGCGACGCAGAATTGCCTGGCGCTTTTTCCACGGCAGTCGCAGAAAATTTTTCTTCGGCAGGTCTGCTTCGGGAATAGCGAGGAACATCAGCAGGTGATTTTGCGGCTTTTTCAACCACGGCTGCTGGCTTTGGGGCAGAATTTTGCGGCGCGTATTCAATTTGCGGGGGGTTATTGAATAAAAGATTGCGCAGCCCGGCCTTGCGCCAAAAGCAGGCCAGCGGATTTACAACTTCAAAAGCCATGAACACAAATCCCAGGCTATATCGGCCTTGCTTGCGGCTTGCCAGATTTCCTCGCGGCCATTGCGGTCTGCAACAGCCATGGTGTTCTCATCCGCGCCAAAAGCGCCGGAATCGGGATTTACCCTGTTGCCGGCAATAATGTCCGCGTTTTTGTGCCGAAGCTTCTCCCGGACGAGAGGCAGCAGGGAAGGCATGTCGGGCGTAATTTGAGCCGCGAAACCCAGGGCTTTCTGGCCCGTCTTCCGGGCGCACAGGCTTCCGATTATATCCCTGTTCGCTTCAAACCTGATTTCCGTCCCATCCGGGAAATCTTTTTTGCTTGCCTTGCCTGTCTTGATCCTTTCGGGCGCAAAATCCGAAACAGCTGCCGAGAATATGCCAAAATCTGCTTTCGGCCAGATTTTTTCGGCCTCCGCATACATTTCACTTGCGGATTGCACAGTTACGCGTTTGACAGCCTCAGGAATGTACACTTCAATTGCCGGGCCGCAGATTGCCGTAACTTTGGCGCCCCTCAACCATGCACAGGTGGCCAATGCGCAGCCCATACGCCCTGTGGAGGGATTGGACCAGAAACGCACCCCGTCCCAGAACTCGCGTGTCGGGCCAAGCGTAACCAGCACATTTTTGCCTGCCATATCCTGCGGGGAAAGCGCGCGCAGGGCAGCCAGAAAAATTTCGGGCAATTTTGCCAGCCTGCCTCGTCCTTCCTCGCCACAGGCGGTGTCCCCAATGTCTGGCCTGACTATAATCGCCCCCCGTTTTTGCAGGATTTGCACATTTTCCCTTGTGGCAGGATGTGCCCACATTCTGGGGTTCATGGCCGGCGCGATAATCAGCGGCCCGGCAAAGGCCAGGGCCTGCGCGGAAAGCATATCCGAAGCCGCGCCCCGGGCAAGCCTGGCAATGGCGTTTGCGGAAGCGGGCGCGATTATCATCGCACCCTCTTTCATACCTGGTTCAAGATGGGCGAATACATCGGAACCTGTCTCGAACATTTCGCCGTAAACCGGTTTGGCGCCCAGGGATTCAATAAGCATGGGGCTGATAAACTGGCGCGCGCCGGCAGACAGTGTTGAAGAGACATCAAGACCGATTTTCAGCCAGGCCCGCAAAAGATCGGCAGCCTTGTAGCAGGCCACCGAGCCGCTTATGCCGAGATGGAGATATGAACCCGCGAAATGGCGGCATAATGCGAAAGGGTTGTCGGCAATCTGATTACTCAAATGTCTTTTTCCTCCAGGTTTTTGCTGCCCCAGGATTCTGTCTTGCCCGGTAAAGCGGGAACAGGCGCATTTAGCGGGCCATATTCTTCTCCTGCAATGGATGGGGAGATATTTTCCTCTTCCGGGCGCAGCATGCTGGCGCCATCCTCAAGCCTGGGGCTTTGCCAGATTTCCATTATTGTCAGAATTCCCTGGCGATGGAAAACAATTGCCGCCATGTTCTTGCCATTTTCATAGACATGGACAGCCCTGTCGCCCTTGCGGTTCTGCATCCTCAAATTCCAGCCCGCGCTTGCAAGGCCGCTGTTCATTGTCATGGCCGCGGCAGCGGAATCGACATTGCCGCGATAGGTTTCAAGACCCTGGCGCTGCCCCGTCATGCCAGGCGAGATATAGCCATGGGAAGCATAGCGCTGCATTCCAGCCGGCAGCGGCACGCCAAGCAAAATGCTTGTCGTCGCGTTTTGACCACCTGTAAGGGGATCGCTGGTGAAAGGATTTTCTATGGACATTTGCGCACAGCCCGCAAGGGGCAATGCGCATACAAGACCAAGGAGCAGGATGACATTTTTTACGAGCATGGTTATATTCCCCCGCGACATTTTTCCAAATGTCCGATTTTTTTGCAAGCCGCATTGCAATAGGCCGGAGCAAGCGTCTTTGTGATTTTAAACCACGGCCATCAGGCCGAACAAGCCCCGCATCTTGCTGTATGCGATTGTCCGTTGCCCTGTTTTTTGGAGAAAATTTTGTCGGATTATGATCTTCCGGAGTACAATTTCGCTTTGCCGGATAGCCTCATAGCTTCCCATCCGCCGGAAAATCGTGGCGATTCCAGGCTGATGGTGCTGGCGCGCAATGGACTTGTACCGCCCCGCGATGCCATGTTTTGCGATTTGCCAAGTTATCTTCCCAAAGACGCGCTTCTGGTGGCCAACAATTCGCGAGTGCTCCCCGCAAGATTGCGTGGCAAGCGCGAAAGTGGCGGCAAGGTGGAATTTTTGCTGCTCTCGCCCTTGCCGCTGATCCTGAAAAACGCTGCTGCCTCTTCCAGGCGAGGCATTTTTTCGCAGGAAGCCGAATGCCTTTTGCGCGCCGGCGGAAAAATCCGCATTGGTGAAATTATTGAATTTGGCGAAAATTTCTCTGTGGAGGTGCTTGCCAAAGGGGAGTATGGCATGTGCTGGGTAAAATTGTCCTGGCGGGGAAACCTTGAAGATATTTTTGCCAATGGCGAAATTCCCCTGCCGCCATATTTGCGGCGCAAGGCCGAAAATGGCGACAAGACGCGTTACCAGACAGTTTATGGAAGTCCTGAAAAAACAGGCTCTGTGGCCGCGCCTACTGCCGGGCTGCATTTTACGGAGGAAATGAAAAACAGGCTTTTGGGTCTGGGTTTTGGCTGGACAGAGCTGACACTTTATGTGGGCTATGGAACTTTCAGCCCTGTAAGATGCCAGGATATCCGCAAGCATGCAATGCACCCGGAATATGTTGAAATTTCTGCCGATTGCGCGAATACAATTCGTCAGGCAAAAGCGGATGGCAGGCCAATAGTCGCGGTCGGCACCACCAGCATGCGGGCAATGGAAGGCGTGGCGCAAAAAACGGGAGAAATTGGCCCCTGGCAAGACTGGCTGAATATTTTTATCTATCCAGGAAAACGGTTTAAAGTCGCAACCGGCTTGCTTACCAATTTTCATCTGCCCGAATCAACGCTTCTGATGCTGGTATCAGCCTTTGCCAACCGTCAATATGTGCTGGATGCATACGCCATGGCCGTGGAAAGAAAATATCGCTTCTTTTCATACGGCGATGCCATGTTGATTTCTTGAGACTGTGTCCGTCGTATGTTTTTTAACCCAATGGAGACAATTGAAATGGATGCAAATAAAACCCGGGTGGTAATCAAATTCGGCGGCCATGCCCTGGATGACCCGGAACTGAACAGCGCGTTTTGTCAAAATCTTGTTTTTTTGCGGGATCAGGCCATGGAATTTGTGATTGTGCATGGCGGTGGCCCGCAAATCGGAAAATTACTGGACAAGCTTGGCGTGGAAAGCCGCTTTGAAGATGGCTTGCGGGTTACGGATGAAGAAACCCTGAAAGTTGTGGAAATGGTTTTGTGCGGCAAGGTAAACAAGCGCATCGTTCGGGATTTTTTGCGGGCCGGGCTTCCCGCGGCCGGTATTTCGGGAATGGACGGAAAATTGCTGCAGGGGAAAATAAAGAATCCCGCCCTCGGATACGTCGGGGAAATCACATCCGTAAATCCGGCAATTGTGAATGTCCTGCTGGAAAGCGGATTTTTGCCTGTAATCGCGCCCCTTGCGCTTGATCCTGATTGTCATCCACTCAATGTGAATGCCGATACGTCGGCTGGCGCGATAGCTGGCGCCCTTGAGGCTGATTTTTTTGTCCTGATTTCGGATGTGCCCGGTGTGCTGGATGGGGACGGCAAACTGCTTGGGCGCCTTGACTGGCCGGAAATTGAAAACCTGCGCGCCAAAGGCGTCATTACTGGCGGGATGATTCCCAAGACGCAGTGTTGCAGGACAGCCCTGGATGGCGGATGCAAAAAAGCCATCATCCTTGATGGCCGGGCCGAATCAAGCCTGAAAAAATTCCTGCTTGATGGCGAGCCGCTGGGAACGGTAATCGAATTATAGAAATTTCCGCGTTGGACAACCAGATTGGTAGCATTCAGGGCTTTGCGTCTTGCGCCCGGGAGGGGTTTGAGACCCCTCCCGGCTAAACGACCGCGTCTGATAGACCGCCAGAGAGTGCGGGTGGGGGTCTGTTTGGCCTGAGGGCCGAGGTCTCAAACCACAAAGGAACTTGCGGATGAAAACTTGACGCGCTGGGGGGCTGATGTGAAGCTGACCCTACCTGACCTCTCTTTCCATGTCGCGCTCTTCTGCGCGTCTTTTCAATGTTTCCCGGTGGTCATGAAGTTTTTTGCCTTGGCCAAGCGCGATTTCCACCTTTACGCGATGGTTTTTGAAGTACATTTTCACAGGCACCACGGTCAGGCCTTTTTGCGCGCTTTGGGCCGCCAGTTTGGCAATTTCGCGCGAATGAAGCAAAAGCCGTCTTGGCCGGGACGGATCTTGCGGGGCATACCCTGCATTTGAATAGGGGGCAATGTGCAGGGAAAGCAGCCAGGCCTCGCCATTTTTGAAATCGACATAACTGTCGATAAAATTGACCTTGCCCGCGCGAATGCTTTTTACTTCCGGACCGGTCAGCGAAATTCCCGCTTCAATGAAGTCCGAAAGATTGTATAAATGCCTTGCTTTTTTGTTTACGGCAATGGAACTTGATTCCTTGTTTTTACTCATGGCTTTTCCGTAATACAAAGGAGGAAGAATGATATGGCAGTTCGGGCCCCAAAAAATTGACCATTGCCGCCTCAAGAAGCTTTTTAACTTCCGCGACGTCATGCAGGGTTAAAATTTCATTTACCAGATCCGCGCAGAGGCCCGCGTCCAGTTTGCGCAAAATATGTTTGATTGCGGGCACAAAACGCTGCGCAGCGGAAAGTTCGTCAATTCCGAGGCCAAGCAGCACAACAATGCCGCAAGGGTCGGAAGCCAGTTCCCCACAAACGGAAGCGGTGATGTTTTTTGCATGGGCCGCATCGATTACCGTCTTCAGGGAACGGATAATCGCCGGATGCAGCGGCTCGTTGAGATAGGCCACATGGCGGTTGTTCCTGTCTATGGCCAGAAGATAATGCACAAGATCGTTTGTGCCAATGCTGAAAAAATCACATTCGCCGGCAAGAATATCGCTTGCCAGCACGGCGGATGGCGTTTCGATCATGATGCCCAACGGCAGATCCTTCGCGTACGCAAGGCCCTCGGCTTTGAGTTCTTCCTTGACTGAAGATATTATTTCCCTGGTTTCGGCAATTTCCGCCTTTCCCGAAATCATCGGCAGCATGAGGGCTGCATTGCTGTTGCGAGAAGCGCGTAAAACCGCGCGCAACTGGGTGCGGAAAATGTCACGGTATTTCAGGCAAAAGCGGATGCCGCGCAAACCCAGGGCCGGATTTGGCTCATTGGGTATGATGTTGGGCAGTAAAAGCTTGTCAGCGCCAACATCCAGGGTCCGGAAAATAACTTTTTCGGGCGCCGTCTTTGCCAGCACTGTGGAATATTCTTCCACCAGGGCCTTTTCATCGGGCAGCGCGCCGCCAAGATAGGCGTATTCCGTTCGGTAGAGGCCAATGCCCCTTGCGCCGGATTTTTTCAATGTCCCCAGTTCGGAGAGGTTTTCCAGGTTTGCGCCAACCACAAGCTCAATGCCGTCCTTTGTGGCGGACGAAAGGGTGGCGGATGTTTTGGTCTGGTTTTCGAAAGCCAGGTAGTTTTCCCGGAATTCCTGGTACTTTTCGAGATCGTCTCCATCCGGGGCAAGCAGGGCGCAGCCGCGCAGGGCGTCAACAATAACCGTTTCACCCTCTCTGGCCTGGGCCAGCAAATCTGTCATTCCGGCAATTGCGGGCACCCGCATGCCCCGGGCCAGAATGGCGGTATGGGAAGTAGGGCCGCCCTCGACAGTCAAAAGTCCAAGAATCCCATTTGGGCCAAGCTCCATGACATCGGCCGGCGAGAGTTCGTAGGATGCCAGTATGCTTTTGTTTTCAGTGTCTTTTTCATGGCTTGCGCCTGTAAGGGCATCGGCAATCCTAAAACAGATGGCCTTTATGTCCTGGGCGCGATCCTGCAAATATGGATCTTCGATGCCCGAAAAAAGATTGCAAAGCTCTTCCATTGTTTCGTTCAGGGCCCAGGTGGCGCATATTTTCCGCCTGCGTATTCTTGCCCGGGCGGAATCAATAATTTTGGGATCCCTTGCCAGTTCCATTTGCGAAAGCATGATTTCGCGATATTCCTGCAAGGTTTCGGGAACCTCCCTCACAGCGGCGCCAAGCGCGCTGCGCACCTGTTCGGCGGCGCGCACAAGGGCTTCCTCCTCTTTGGCTACATCTTCAGCCACTATACGCCGCTTTTCAAGCAGGCGTATGGACTGCTTGAGGCGCAGCGGTCCGATGGCGATTCCTGGGGAAATCGCATTGCCCCACAAGATTAATCTGGCCATTTATTCTCGAGCCTTTGAAAGAAAAGCCGATATTTCTTCCACTGCCATATCCGCATCCGCGCCTTTTGCCAGAATGATAGCCACAGAATTGACGGGAATGGCAAGCGAGAGGACATCAAGCATGCTTTTGGCGTCGGCTTCTCCGTTTTCTGAAATTATTGAAATCGCGGCCTCAAAATTTTGCGCAAGCTGGGCCAGGCGCGCGGACGGCCTTGAGTGAAGGCCCCTGGGCAATTTGATTGATACTTCCCTTGCCACGCCGCGTCCGTTCAATTCGGGATGCTGTTCAATTATCGATTTTGTCACTTTCAGTCCCGGATTTATTATTCTGCCCATCCCTGAATTGCCCGGCAAGGCTATAAAGCTCTTTCGACGGCCAGCCGGAAAGTTCCCTGGCTGCCAGGCGGGCCGCTTCCCTTGGCTTGCGGCCGCTTTCAAGAAATTTTTGCAGAATCTCTTTTGCATCGGCCAGCGCCGAACGGCTTTCCGTTTCCGCCGGGCCGATGACAACCGTAATCTCGCCCAGCAAATTTTGGCAATACTTTTTGTAATCCGCAAGGTCCGCGCAAATAAATTCCTCATGTTCCTTGGTCATTTCGCGGCAAATGGCAAACTTTCTCGGGCCCAGAATTTCAAGGGCAAGCCCGAGGCTTTCCTCAAGCCTGTCCTTGCGTTCAAAAAAAACCAGGGAACCGGGCACAGGAGCGTATTTTTCCAGAATTTTTTTGCGTCCGGAAACATCCCGTGGCAAAAAGCCCAGAAAGGAGAAAGGAACAGGCGGCAAACCGGCAGCGCTTAAGGCCGCCACAGGAGCAGAAGGGCCGGGAATGGGAGAAACCGGGATATTTTCCTTGCGGCAGGCTGTAACAAGCCTGTAACCGGGATCGGATAAAAGCGGAGTGCCCGCGTCTGTTATCAGGGCGACATTGCCGCCGGAACGCAGGGCGCTTAAAACTTCTTCCTGGCGTTTTTCCTCGTTATGTTCAAAAAAGCTGGTGAAAGAGCGCAAAGGTATGCCACATTCCCTGAAAAGCCTGGCGGCAAGGCGGGTATCTTCTGCCAGAACCAGGTCAGCGCCTTCAAGCGCACGGCGCGCCCTGGGCGAAAGGTCACCAGGGTTGCCAAGCGGCGTGGCTATTACCCAGAGACGGGGAGAAGTCAAAGGCATTGCGATAATGCTCCAGATGATAGGTCTTGCCGCAAGCCGTCAGACAGACAACGTCAAAACGCGCCGGAATATTCCAGGCATCGTGCTCCTTGAGCCAGAAAAGCGCGCACTTTGCAAGGCGCCGCTTTTTGGCTGCGGTAATGGCCCCTTCCGGGCCGCCAAAATCCGCATTTTGCCTGGTTTTCACTTCCACAAATACCAGATATTCCTTGTCCCTGCAAACCAGGTCCAGTTCAAGATGGCTGTGGCGCCAGTTGCGCGCAAGAATTTTATAGCCGCAAGCCGCAAGGTAGTTTTCGGCGGCGTTTTCGCCCTTCCGTCCCAGCTCCAGATGGAGGGCAGTGGAATCCGCAGCCTTATTTCTCATTGCTTTGTTGCCAAAGAGAGCCCTGAACCGGGCCATTATCCGGTAAAACACCGCGAAAAGTCTTTCTGTGCATGGAGGTGGGGCCAAATTTGCGCAGACTGGCCAGATGATCCCTGGTGCCATAGCCCTTGTGTCTGGCAAATCCATAACCGCAAAAATGCCTGTCCAGCGCAATCATGATTCTGTCGCGAAAAGTTTTGGCCAGGATTGAGGCTGCGGAGATTGCCGGTTCAAGGCTGTCGCCATGAACGACAGTTTTTTGTCGAGGCAGCGTTTTTTCGCTTCTGGCCAAAGCTTCTTCAAGGATATGCGGCGGAATTGCCTGATTGCCGTCAATAAGCAACAGACCGGGATTCAGTTTCAGCCTGGAAACAGCATGGGCCATGGCTGCAAAAGTGGCCTGCAAAATATTGATTCTGTCTATTTTTACAGGCCAGACCACACCCAGGCCGTATGCCCTGGCGCATTCTTTTATCTGTATCTCGAGCCTGGCGCGTTTTTTTGCTGAAAGGGCCTTGGAATCGTCAAGCCCCGGAAGCTCGAAGCCATAGGGAAGGATTACTGCCGCTGCCACAACGGGGCCGGCCAGGCAGCCCCTTCCGGCTTCATCAATTCCGGCACAAAGCGGTCGCACAAAATCAATAGCGGCCACGCGGCTTGATTCTGGCGGCCTTGCCCTTGAGTTTTCTGAGGTAGTACAGGCGGCTGCGGCGCACCTTGCCCTGGGTCACAACTTCCACATGATCGATAAATGGCGAATTGAGCGGGAAAATGCGCTCAACGCCAACACCATCGGAAATCTTGCGCACGGTAAATGTGGAATTCGTTGTTCCACGTTTGAAGCGGATTACATTGCCTTGAAAAATCTGGATTCTTTCCTTTTCGCCTTCAACAATCCGCAAATAAACCTTGACCGTATCTCCTGAACGGAAAGCGGGCATATCCATGCGCATGTTTTCCCGTTCTATTTTCCTGATGACATCCATTTTTGAAAACTCCTTGATTTTTCAGGCAATCAACAATAATCGCCGAATATTCTGTCCGCCATGATGGCAGCTGCCGCTCGTACCGACAGATGATTTTCAGAAATAAAACGAACCGGGCGCAATATGCCGTCACATTCGGCAATCAGCTCCCGGGCCAGACCTCTTGCGGTTCCCAGACATAACAAAACCGGATGCCCGGCGGCAATTCCGCGGGCATCGGCCGCGGTTATCAGTTTGCCTGCATCCTTTTTATGTGGCCATGCTGCCGAACTTGCCAAAGTATAGGGCAAACGCCCCGTGCGTTCACGAACGGCAGCCTGCGCTTCGGCAAGGCTTTCAGCCGGCCGCACAAGTTCCAGCGCCTTTTTGCGATCCGGATTGGCCTGGCTGCCCGGACCCACAGTCCAGTGCCTTGTTATGTCCCTGAGCAAATTTAATTGGTCATGCAGAGGCGAAACAACATAGAATGATCCCATGCCATAACTGCATGAAATTCTGGCGATATCATGGATATCAAGATTTGTCAAAGATGAAGTTCCTGTTTTTCCGTTTTCCAGATACACGGGATGGTGGATCAGGCAAAAGGAAAAATTCGCGGCCGCGCGCCTGCGTGGAATATTTTTCAGATATTCCACGTCAGCGGAATCCATTGTGGCGCTGTCCAGCATTTCGGGGCGGTATTGCAGGGTGGATTCCAGTGATTTTTGCCTGCGCCAGGCATTTATGAATTTATGGTTTCCCCCAAGCAGGATTGGCGGAACCTGGCGACCCTCATAAACTTCTGGTCTTGTGTAGTGGGGATATTCCAGCAAGCCGTCCGAAAAGCTTTCCTCGCTGGCGGATTCAATTTTGCCCATGAAACCGGGCAGCAAACGCACTGAAGCTTCCAGAACGGCCATGGCGGCGGTTTCTCCTCCATTTAAAATATATGGCCCCGTGCATATATGCTCGATTGGAAAAATTTGCCCGAGGCGTTCGTCAATTCCCTCATAACGGCCGCAAACAAGGCTGATCGTTTTTTCATTGGAAAGATCCCTGGCATATTTCTCGTCAAAGGGGCGGCCGCGTGGGGAAAGCAGGATCAGCCGGCCGGGATTGTCAATGGAGCGAATGGCCTTTGCCATCGGGTCGATCTGCATGACCATGCCCGCGCCGCCCCCGTAGGGCCTGTCATCCACATGGCGATGGATATTGTCGCTGAAATCGCGAGGATTTATGAAAGATACCCTGAAGATATCGTTTTTCAGGGCCTTTCCCAGCAAACCGCAATCCAGGGGCGAGGCGAAAAATTCCGGAAAGAGGGTAATTATCTGCCAATGCTGCGCGGGCTTGTCATCAATCATATGGCTGATTTGAGTATTTATTGGAAGAATTGTTTAAAAAATAATGATTTACAGAATATTTGCCGCTTGCATCCAGCGCGAAGCGGGCTTCAGTTCCTGTTCCGCCCTGGCGGCAATGCAGACAATATGACCGGGAAAGGCAAGAAATTTCCAGCGCCAGGCATCTAACTGGACATTGGCCACAAGGAGCCCGGTTTTCGGGTCTTTTTTGGCGCCGGCCAGGCCTGTGCCCCTGGCCTTGAGAATGGCCTCGAGTTTGAGCCAGCTTTTCAATTGCGCCAGATTGGCGAAAACATTGTCGTCTCGCTCTCCCCAGGCTTCCGCGTCTATGCCCGGCCTGCGGCATGGCTCCTCCCCTTCATAAAGAGCGCAAAAAGAGGCTTGCCGTGTGTAGGAAAAACCGGCTGCCAAATTTTTGTTTTCAGGAAAGGGAATGCCGTTTGCATCCGTGCAAAGCCTGGCTGAGTCGGGAAGCCGGGAAATCAGCATCAGGCGCGCCAGAATGCGCGCGGCGCGCATCCTGAGTGTTTTTCCCGTTCTGGCGAATTTGTCAAGATGGCGGATTTGTTTTATATCAAGGCGCTCTGCCAGATGTTCCATACCTGTTTTACAATAATGCTCCAGGCTTTTATCACAAATATCTGGCAGAGCGCATCCAAGAATTGTCAGCACGGAAAAGCCCCCTCCATTGCGGGAGGCGCGTTATTTCAGCGGAATTTTGAGATCATTGGCCACTACAGCCAGCCATTCTGGAATGCCAAGCCAGTTGCAGTATAAAACGAAGCCGCCGATGATCAGGGCCAGAATCAGGATGAACCAGAACCAGAACTTCATTTTGCTCTGTCTTTTGCGCAAACGCGCCGGCAAGCTGTAGGGATCGTCCAGGTCTCTCACTGCGTTTGGCGGCATTTTGCCAATGCTGGTCAGGGATTGTCCCATGACAAGGTTGATGGGCGCGCCCTGGTTGACTGCCCAGCCGGAAGCGTCAAGCAGCGGGCCAAGGCTCCTGCGTCTCAGCTTGAACCAGGCAATCAGCACGGAAGGGCCGGAAATACAGATTATTATCCCCACAAGCGCAAGCGGCCACCACCAGCCGAGAGAGGCCAGCGAGTTCGCAATATAGGCAAATGCCGCGCTGAGCACACTGATGGCAACGCTGACCGCGGCAAAAATGCCCGCGCCCCTGGCGAAATCGAAAGGCTGTTTTGTTTCCCCGGCCTTTGGAGGAGCAGTCAGCGTGGCGACTGCGTTGCCAGTGGCCTTGCCGACCGCTTCCTCTTTCGAGGCCAGGAATTTTTGTGCCTGTTCGCTTATCAGGTTGGAAATGCGGATATAAGGCGCCCAGGCCGCTTCCCGCAGGCTGATTGGATTGTGGACAACCCTGATTATTTTTGTATCCCATTCCTTGCCGTCATTGTCGACAAAAAGTCCGTGTCGCCCGTCAATCAATGAAACAAGATCGCCGGCCGTAAGGGCGGCCGCAATCGTGCCCGTGGCTGTCGAACGATCCTTCTCCGTTCTTTGGCACTGGCAGTAAATCAGGCAAAGATGGCTTTGCGCTGCAAGGCGCACATGGGTTTCAAGATCGCCAACCGGCACGCACAGGCCGCAGGCCCGACTGTCCAGATAAAGGGTGCCGGCCTGGAAAATGGCCTTCTTTTCCGGTTCATAAAAATCCACAAATGAAACAAAATTCATCAATAATGTATAAAGATGGGCATGGAAAAGGGCGAGTTTGTCCAGGTCCTGGATTGCGGTCATTTTGGGAGCCGCCAAATCTTTGGCAACAAGATCCGCAAAATCTTTCCGTGCAGAGCTATTCAGAAAAAGCTCAATTTGGGCGTCATCCAGCGAATCGAGGCTTTCATTTGGCGAGAGTGGCATATAAACCCGTTTGAGCGTGTCTTTATCCGGCGCAAGCGCAAGGGCGGGCAGATCCGGCAATTCAACCCTCGTGGCATCGGCCGGGGGCAGGTCATAAACCGGTTTGCTTTCCAGGGCCGCGGCGTATGATGCGAAATTATTCCTGATTGCCAGCCAGGCATCTTCCGGCAGGCTTTCAGTCTTTGCGCCCTTTGGCAAAATTGGCGAGAAAAGACGTCTGAATTCATTGATATCTTCCAGCCAGGCGGGATTGAGGCCCTGCAGCAGCGGAAGCGGTTTTCGGGCTTCCACCCGTGCAAGCGGCATACGCTGCAAGGTATCGGCTATGTTTTCCCGGAGGACTTCTCCGCCATGGTCGGGCTTGATGGTATCGCCGCCGAGCCCGGCATTGGCAAGGGCGCCGTCCTCGTTGAGCGCGGCCAGTGTGCCGGGCGCGAAATCGGCCATGCGGCAGCGACTGAAATAATCGTCAATCTTGGGCTGCAGCCGGGTCAGCAAGGTCCAGGCGGCTGCCGTGTTTTCGCCAAGCGGCAACGTTGCGCCGGCCAGTCTTTTGCGAAAATCCCTTGTTGCTTCAAGCCTTTTGGTGAATTCGTCCGCCAGATCGGGGTTGAGGCCTGGCTTCTCGGAAGCGTCGCGCATGGCGCCGACAATGGCAAAGGCCTGGCGGATGTAATTTTCCAGATTTTTGTTGCCGTCCGGCATGGAAGTAACTGGCACGATGCCGTCGCCATTAAAGGCATAGCCTTCAGCTTCTTCCAGAACAGTTTCGATTTGCGCTGGCGAAACTTTTTCAGCATTGGGAGCATCGCTTTTTTCAAGAACAAGATATGCAGCGGCCGAGATTTCCCTTCCTGCTTCCGTATCGTCCCGCAAATTGTCGATTGGCAGATTATTGCCGCCTTCTTTCAGCCGTGAGGGGTGTCTGACCCTCTCGCATACCCAGGCCACGGCGTCCAGAATATCGGCCGAGCGAATGCGGCCGTCATTGTCGGGATCAAGCAGGGCAAGAGTCCTGGCATTGAATTCCAGACCGTGGGTCGGGCAGCTCATGGCCATCCAGAGCTTCTGGTCAAGCTTGCCCAGGTTTTGCCATTCCCAGTCTGTTTGCAAAATCGCCTGGTCCAGGCCGCTCATCCGGCGAAATGTAAAGGCATTTGGCGATTTTTTTATATTTTCGGCAGGGGCTGCCGCATTTTCAGCCGGTGGGCTGTTGTCTTCAACTTGAGCTTCATTGATTTTCTGATCTGGCATAACATCTCCAAATAATAAAAAAGGGGCGGATACCCCGCCCCCATTGCTGGCATAAAATGGGGCCTCAACGTGCCCAGGTGCATTGCCGGTCATCCGGTCTCAATATTTTTGCCACAAGTTGGGCGCCAGGTCAAATGCCGTGATGGCTGCTGCTGAATGCTGCCCTTCTTCCGGCAGTCTTGTGGAAGTTGATACGCTCATATATGTCTCCTTGCGTTACATGTAACGCGCTTCCATCGTTTTCTCAATTTTGCCGAATGTCTGGTTAGCATTGGATTTACGATGTAATCGTCATGTTCTTGCCATATTTTTCATAGAAAGTTTTTTCGGACCTGGAATCCCCGATCAGGGACAATTCCTCGCCTTCCTCGAAAATATGCTTCGGGTCCGGATTGGCGTGCAGGATGCCCTCCTTGTTGCGCAAGGCGACGACGCTGCAATGGGTGGACGAGCGTATGCCGCTGCCCATCAGGGGTTTGCCGGCCAGGCTTTTGCCGACCGCGCTCCTGAAAATGTTCAGCCCTTCATTAATCATCAGCACCTTGCCGGGAGCCAGCAGATTGATGATGCTGCTGGAAACCATCGAGGCCAGGGAAAGCACGAGATCAGCGCCCGCGGCATGCAAAACGCCCACGTTGCGATCCAGGGTTGCCCTGCTGATGATCTGGATATCCTCGCGCAGGCGGCGGCAATAAATGGTAAGATATATGTTGGTGTCGTCGTCGTGGGTGGTGATGATGACCGAAGGGGCGGCGCGGATGCCGGCTTTTTCCAGAATTTCGAGATCCGCCGCGTCTCCTGTGACCATGTGGTTTTTTACAAAACCGCCCTTGGCGCTCTTGTCCACAACCACATATTTGCGTTTGCTTCTTTCAAGCTGCCTGGCGGCAACCAGCCCGACCCTGCCGCAGCCGATGACGATAACAGGCGCATCCTGGCTTGCCTCCACCACGTCCTTGCCCAGGTAGCGGTTTGCAGCCTGGATCTGATGCATGTCCCCAACAATTACGATAACCATTGTGGCTGTGAACACTGTGTCTGGCTGGGGCATGACGAATTTGCCCCTTTCCCAGAGGCCGACAACATTTGCGCCCGTGGCGCTTCGCAAACCGCTGTTGCGCAGCGACTTGCCCACAAGCTCGGTGCGCATGACAGGCCCTTCGGCCACAACCAGTTCCTTGAAGCGGCTAACTACGGAAAAGCGCATATTGAAATTGAGAATTCGGCGCGCCAGGGCCTCGCCCAGCAGTTTGTGAAAACGCAGCACCTTGGTGCAGCCCGCAAGCTGAAGTATATCGATGGCGTCCTCGCTCTGGGCGGAGGAGACGATGGGAACGTCCGGCGAGACATCCCGCGCCGTGAAGACGATGTTTGTGTTTCTGACGTCACTGTCCAGCGCCACAAGCATGGCCGCGCGCGAAATGCGCAAATTCTCGTAGGTCGTGCTGGAATCGTGTTCGCCGACTATGGCCTCATAGCCCTGGTCAAGCAAGTCCAGCGTCTTGCCGCTTTCCGTGCAAAGTATGACGCAGCGGGCGCCGTATTCCTGCAGCTCGTCAACAAGGTTGAGCGCAATCGGGCTTGTGCTGACAACAATGACGTGGCCTTTGGCATCTTGCGGAATCGCGCGCGGGGTATGGCCTTTTTCCTGGGCTTTGAGCCACGGGGCGTAAAAGAACTGGACAAAAGTGAAGGGCAGCATGATCAGCATCAGGATCACGCCGGAAACAAGCACAATGAGCGTAAAGAGCTTGCCAGCGTCCGAGGTGAAGGTTATGTCGCCAAAGCCAAGGGTGGACATGACGGTAAGCGTCCAGTAAACGCCGGTTAGCCAGGAATAGTGCTGCCCTTCATGGTTCATTATCAGATGGAAGATTACGGAATAGAAGGCTATCAGGGTAACCAGCATCAGCAAAAAGCGCGTAAGGAAGACAAGGTTGCGCCGCACGCTGTGCTGTTGCAGAAAAAAAACTATCTGGCTGGGCAGGTATTTCATGAAAAGCCTCGCCTGGCTTTGGCATATTTTCAATACAAGCCCTATAGCAAAGTAAAATTCTGTTGCCAACCTTGCAAAAAACCATTATTTCTGCAAATTGTTATAAACCAAAGTCTTGATTATTCACTAGCATTTTGAGGAGATTATGAGCGTCGAACCGGACAAGATTATTTATTCGATGATTCGCGTATCCAAACGGCATGGTCAGAAAGAAGTACTTAAAGATATATCCCTTTCCTATTTTTACGGAGCCAAGATAGGCGTGCTCGGCCTGAACGGCGCCGGAAAATCCAGCCTTCTGAAAATCCTTGCCGGAGTTGACAAAAACTTTGACGGCAAGACAGTGCTGTCGCCAGGCTACACCGTCGGCTATCTGGAACAGGAGCCCCTGGCCAATGACACAAGGTCAGTGCGGGAAGTTGTGGAAGAGGGCTTTGCGGATCTGGCCGCCATCGCCCGGGAATATGAGGAGGTGAACCGGAAATTTGCCGAGGTTGACCCGGAGGAAATGCAGCCCCTGCTTGACCGCCAGGCCGAACTTCAGGAAAAGATGGATGCCCACAATATCTGGGATCTGGAATCCCGCCTGGAAATGGCCATGGACGCCCTGCGCTGTCCCCCCGGCGATATGCCCGTGGACAGGATTTCCGGCGGCGAGCGCCGCAGGGTGGCTCTGTGCAGGCTTTTGCTGCAAAACCCCGACATCCTTTTGCTTGACGAGCCTACAAATCACCTGGACGCGGAATCCGTGGCCTGGCTGGAACGCTATCTTTCCACCTTCCCCGGCACTGTAATTGCCGTAACCCACGACCGCTATTTCCTGGATAATGTCGCGGGCTGGATTCTGGAGCTTGACCGCGGCCGGGGCATACCTTTCAAGGGCAATTATTCGTCCTGGCTGGAGCAGAAGCAGAAGCGCCTGGCCGGCGAGGAAAAGGCCGAGGTAGCCCGGCAAAAGACCCTGCAGCGCGAACTGGAATGGATTCACATGTCGCCCAAAGGCCGGCACGCCAAGGGCAAGGCCAGAATCAACGCCTACGAGGCCATGCTTTCCCATGAAAGCGAACGCAGGGCAAAAGATCTGGAAATCTATATTCCGCCGGGGCCGCGGCTTGGCAAAAGCGTCATCGAATTTGCCAAAATGGGCAAGAACATGGGCGACAGGGTGCTGATGGAAAATGTCAGCGCGATTATCCCGCCTGGCGCCATTGTCGGCATTGTCGGGCCAAACGGCGCGGGCAAGACCACGCTTTTCAAAATGCTGACCGGCGAGGAAAAGCCGGACATTGGCGATTTGAAAGTGGGCGACACGGTAAAGTTTGCCCATGTTGACCAGGGCAGGGAATCCCTTGTTTCGGGAAAAAGCGTTTATGAAACGATCAGCGAGGGCCATGAAAGCATAAAACTTGGCAATCGCGAGGTCAACGCGCGCGCCTACTGCGCCCGCTTCAATTTCAATGGCGCGGACCAGCAAAAAAATGTCGACGTCCTTTCCGGGGGCGAGCGCAACCGCCTGCATCTTGCCCAAATGCTCAAATCCGGCGCGAATGTCCTGCTTCTGGACGAGCCGACAAACGACATCGACGTCAACACAATGCGCGCCCTTGAGGATGCGCTGGACAATTTCGCGGGCTGCGTTCTGGTCATCAGCCACGACCGCTGGTTCCTGGATCGTGTTGCCACGCATATCATGGCTTTTGAGGATGACGGCCAGGTCGTTTTCTTCGAGGGCAATTTCAGGGAATATGACGCGGATCGCAAGAAACGGCTGGGCAAGGACGCTGACACGCCACATCGCCTGAAATTCCGCAGATTAACCCGTTAGCGGGAGGAGACTATATGGACAGATGCAAGCCCAGGCAGGGCAAAAAGGCATTGACGGCAATTGCCGTTATATTGATGTTTGCCGTATGCGCGATTTTTCCCAATGGGGCCTATGCCCAGCAAGGACAAAAAATGGAACAGCCGGCTGTTGAAAATGGAATGAAACTGTCCAGCCCGAAATCGGTGATTCTTTCCCCGAACGGAGGGCGGCTTGATTTTTCGCATGACGCGATCATTGAAAAAATAAACGGCGTCAATACCGTGCGTTTTGCAATTCCCTCCGCCGCCGCGAATTTGCAGATTTCCATTCCCGGCAGCGTAATCGAGCGTTTCAGCCAGGAACCCGCGAATCTGGATATCAAAAGCGATATCTCCGCCTTGCGCGCCAAATTGCTGGAGCAAAAAGCGGATATGGAAGGGCGGTTGCTGGCTGTGAAAAGCAGGATTGCCCTTCTGCAGGGCATCCCTGAAAGCGTTACAGCCCAGGAATTGAACCAGATGCAGCAGATAATGTCCGAAACCATTCCCGGACTGGTCAGGGAACAGGCCGCGCTTGAGAAAAAACTGGCCGTCGTGGATCAGGAACTGCAGCAGATTCCGTCAACTTCCCATGTTGGGCAGATTGTCAGCGTGGTTCTGGCCAATACCCATGAGGACGTCAAAAGGGCGCGCGTAAATTACAGCTATATGCTGCATAATTGCGGCTGGGACGCCGTTTATGACTTCAACGCCCGACCCGAGGAAGGCAGCAATGACGTCATCGACGTGCGCCTGCTGGCCGAGATCTGGCAATATTCGGGCATGGACTGGACAGATACCGAAATCACCCTGGCCACGCGGGGCACAGGCCCGCGCGAGCCGCAGCCGCTGCCGGAATGGGTGATCGATTCCAGTCCAAAGCCGCCGCAGCCCAGGGCCGTGCCCATGATGCTCAACGCGGCCAAGGCCAGGGGCGTGGCGGAAGATTCGGCGGAAGCCCCGGCCGCGGCCTACTCGCCGGTAACGTCGGACACCCAGTCCGTTTACGCCACCTGGAAGCTCTCCACAAAGGATTTGCCGGAAGGCAAATCCCGCCTGGTCATCACCAGGGATGCCTGGAAAGCCCCGCTCGAATGGCTGGCCAGGCCAAGCCGCGACGACAGCCGCGTCTTTTTGCTGGCCAGGTACGATTTGCCGACAAACCAGGCCTGGCCAGACGGCACGGCCGAATATTGCGTTGACGGCCAGAGCGTCGGCAGCGGCGTCTTCCATCCCCACGGCGGAGAAGCCATTATCTATCTTGGCGCCGACCCGAGAGTGAACGTCCGCACGACCATAGACAGCCACAAGCAGGGCGAAAAGGGCTTTATCAACACCAGCAAGACCTGGACCTGGGCCTGGACCTACACCATAACCAACGATCACGACAAGGACATCAAGGTGCGCCTTGAAAGGCCCATGCCCATGATCGTGGATCAGGGCGTTACAGTTACCTACGATGACAAGCCGGACGCCAAAAAAGACGAAAAGAAGCACATGCTTTACTGGATTGTCGATGTGCCGGCGCACGGCAAGGCAAGCGTGGAACACAGCATCACCATCACCTCGCCCACCAAACTGCCCCTGCTGCCCGACGTGCCATAGGCCTTGTTCTTGAAACTTGTAAAACAATAGCGGTCAATGCGGGGCTCCGCCCCGCTCCCCGTTGGGGGCCGCGGCCCCCCAACCCCCATTATGTGACAAATAATAAAAACCGGGAA
>VSMX01000027.1:0-9288 GCA_009773975.1 Desulfovibrio sp.
ATTAAAACTACAGGGGAAATAATGCCATTCAAGGTAAAAAACGCCATATTGATATTATGAAGATCTTCCGGTTTTACAAGCTTGTGTTCCCAGAATAGGAGGATTCCTGTTCCCAGGCAGATAATATACCACGGCCAGGCCAAATTTGCCGCGAATCCACATAATAAAAGAAATATTACTGTCAGGATATGTGAAAATGCCGCAAGGGCAAGGGCTGTATTTGGTCCAAGGTCTGCTGGCAATGAATGCAGGCCATGCCTGGTATCAATATCCAGATCCTGAAATGAATAATATACGTCAAAAGCGCCTACCCAAAAAGTTACTGCAAAAAATAACAATACAGGTGGCAACCCGGGCACATGCGGATTTATGGCAAGCCAGCCAGCCAGTGGCGCAAGCCCCAGGGTTGCGCCCAGCCAGTAATGGCATAAGGGGCTGAATCTTTTCACATAACTGTATGCTCCGGCAAAAAGAATAGTGGGCATCGAAAGCCAAAGACAGACTTTGTTCAGGAAAGCACAGGAAATTATAAAAACGATACAGCAAATTATGCTGAAAATCCACGCCTGGCCTTTTGTAATTGCTCCAGTAACAAGAGGTCTGCGGGCAGTCCTCGGGTTTTGCCTGTCAAATTCGAGGTCCGCAATACGATTGAAGGTCATGGCAAAAGACCTGATAGCGACCATTGCGACAGTCAATGCAATAAACGGTTTAAAATCAGGCATGCCATCAGCCGCAAGAAACAAGCCGGCCCAGGCGTATGGCAGGGCAAAAATGGAATGTTCAATCTTGATCATCCGGCAAATATCATAAAAGGATTTGATTAATCTGTTCATATAACCATCCCGCAATCTCTTTGATCGCCATGCAGCTTGGAAAGGGTATGCTCCAGAATTGGCAGGACTGCTTCAAGGTTTTCCTGAATCGCCTTTGGACTGCCCGGCAAATTGATAACCAGGCTTCTGCCAATAATTCCTGCCCTGGCCCGGGATATTGCCGCATGAGGAGTTTTTGCAAGTCCGGCCATCATCATGGCTTGAACGATTCCATCCATGTGCGCATCCAGCATTCTTTCCGTTGTCTGCGGCGTTATATCTCTTGGACTTAATCCTGTTCCGCCTGTTGTAAGAATCAGGTCAAATCCCTGATTGCATGAAAGGTCCGTGAGCAGCGCTCTTAATGAAGTGGAATCATCACCCATCAGATATCTTTTACTGATACATATATTTATCGCTGATTTTGCCAATTTTTCAATCAAAGGGCCCCCAAGATCTTCTCTTTTTCCGCAAAACCCCTTGTCTGATAACGTAATGATAGCCAATGACCAACCGTTTTTGGATATCTTGAACTGGCCGGCTTCTTTCATGCATTTGATATCAACAAGGGCAGTCAGAAGCGGACACGAGTAACCAAGAAATGAAACAGGGTTATTTTCCCTTATGTATATCTGGTCTGAACCTGGATTTATAATATCCATGAAGATTCTGCCTGAAACCATGAATTTGGCATCCGCGCTTTCATTGTTCAATATGGAACCGACGACAAGATTGTCATCCGGGCACAGCTCTGAAGCTTCATTAAGAAGAAAATGAGCAGGAGCTTTAATAAGATTATTAATATTTTCCCTGATCAGGGGCAATGTCGCGTCCTTGTGGCAGGAGTGGGCCATGATATAAAAACACATATACAAACTGCCTGGTTAAGCGGGGTAAGTCATAAAGTGCGTATTGTAGCCACAAGCCTTATGAGTTACAAGCAGAGTGGATAGTCCATAAAAATCAATTCTAATTTTCAAAGGTAAAACTTATGGCAAGCAGAAGTGAAGATGATACCAGAAATTTGAAATTGCTGGGACTGGGAAAAATGCCCCAGCTCGATCATGGCCCGGACAAAAGCATTTTGGAAATTTTTCCAAACCGTTTTCCGCAGCGACCTTATATCATAAGAATTGAATTCCCTGAATTTACTTCTCTATGCCCGGTTACAGGCCAGCCTGATTTCGGAACAATTATGGTAGAATATATTCCGCACGAATTTTGCGTGGAATCCAAAAGTTTCAAGTTGTATATGTTTGCATACAGGAATCACCAGTCCTTTATGGAAACCATAACAAATTCAATTCTTGAAGATCTGGTAGCTCTTATGGACCCGTTATGGTGCAGGGGTAAAGGGCTTTTTGTTCCCCGGGGCGGCACAAGAATTGATATTTTTGCCGAGCATTTCAAAAAAATGCCTTCAGAAGACGATGCAAATATTAAATACGCTGTTAATGCCTGGAAAATGGAGCAGCGGTAAAAATTCATTGTCAAAATAATATAATTTTTACCTGATTAAATTGGATAATTCTCCGATTACTGTTAATGATGCGCGATTAATTGCATTACTCCAAATAAGCCCTATTTTGGAATTTTGATATTATTCGGCCTTAAATCCGGGGCTTCAAACCACAAATGTATTTGCGATCAGGGGGAATATCCATTTTCCATGGATATTCCCATTCAAGAATTGCTGAAGTCCCGGTAATTTATATTCATACAAGTTATTGGAGGACCGGATATTTTCCGGAAAATTGCTTATGTCCAACAATTTTCGCTCAAATCGACTATGGCTTGCCCTGGCGATTTGGGCTATCGGCCTAATCCTGTTTATTGTTCTTGGCCTTTGGAATATAAATATTGGCCAAAAGAATACTGAAGACAGGCTACTGGGGGAGGCAGGGAGAATTGCCTCTCAACTTGCTTCGCTTTTATCCTTGCATAATGGAGAGCTGGATGGATTTACAGCCAGGGCTATCGTTACGGGAGCGATGGAAGATGAAAATCTTTATGCTGTGAAAATTGAAACCAGGCAGGGAATGAAAGAAGGAAGAAGAAGAAATTATCTATGGGAGCCAATTCTTTGGGACGATGAGGTTATTGAAAATTGCATCCAGGGAATGACGCCATTAAAATATGACGGAAAGGCGGTTGGTTCCGTCGAAGTATGGCTTTCTCCAAGGCAGATCGAAGAGGAAGAAGCAGAAATATTCGAGCATGAAAGTCTGCGATTTTTGATATTGGCTTTTTTCTGGTCAACAGCCATTTTTTTACTCCTCTGGTATTGGGGAGAATTTCATCGTCTGAAAAAACAATTGGCTGAAAAGAAAAATGTTTCAAAAAAATCAGAAACTTCCGATAGTTCTCCAATTGTGCTTGGTTTGAGCGTAAAAAATGAAAACTATGACATCCAAAGCGACCTGCCAGCTTGCGACCAGGCTAAAGGGAGAAAATTTCAACGCAAAAATCCGGATTCCTGGCTTGTAACTGCTGGTCTCTTTCGACAGACTTTTTTGAGAGGCCCTGAACTTATGAGCAGGTTATATGCAAATGGCGAGTTTGCCGGTCTTTGTCATCTGGGCAGAATATTGGAGAAAGCTGCGCCATGCCTTGGAGCAGCGCGCCTTCTGCAGGCTGCGCGGGATATGCAAGCCGCATTGAATGATCCGGAAAGCAAGGAACGGGCAACTTGTGTAGAAGAATGCGCAACTGCCCTGGAAAAAGTTTTGATTTCGTTGAGTGGAGAAACAAAGTAGTATCACGTCAAGCGATAATTCGGTAGTGCATTGACATCGACAGGAATTGATATTTTCATTCGCGAGTTCCTTTGTGGTTTGAGACCTTGGCCTTCAGGGCGAATAAGCCCGCACCCCGCACTCTCGGGCGGGGTATCAGACTCGGGCGGTTAGCCTGGGAGGGAGCTCAAACCCCTTCCAGGCGCAAGATGCAAAGCCCGGAAGGGCTTTGCAACCAATTTGGTCAGGATACAATAGAGGGGTGCGTAAGATGGGTTTTTTTTCAGCAGTTAAAAAATTATTTGGCGGTGGGGATGAAAAAGCTCAGGATATAAAAGAAAAGCATGAAGAAATAGCCGAAACTCCTGGTATATTATCTGATGATCGGGAAATTCATCCAGAAACGAAAAATGATGAAAAAGAACCAGTCGATCTCGATACCTTTTCAGAATGTAAATCCGTGGATGATGAAATTACGGCAAATGTGAATCCTGTCATTACTCAAGCAGAAGAACAACTTGAATACGAGAATGAAGAGAGTATCGAGCAGGCAAATAAAGAATATGAAACTGCTGCCGAATTGAAAAAAAGTGGGGGCAATGATCCGGCTGATATATCTTCCGCCAACGAAATGCTGGTGCGTTTAAGAGATGCCGAGCCAAAACTTTCGAAATGGCTTGAAATTGTCCTGGAAGATGTAGATGCTCCGGGGCAATTATTATGGGATAGAATAGCTTTTTTATTGCGTTCGCTGGATGCTCCCCAGGAAGAAATTGAAAAATTCATCGATGAATTCCAAAAATGGCTGGAGAGGATGGAATATGCGCACATTGATGAATTTCGTTCCGAATTGCAATATCAACTTGCCCTGGCCCTGGATCTTGAAGATGAGGAAGATGAAAGAAGTCGTCTGTTTATCAAGTTGAGCGAGGGCCTGGCCAAAACAAGAGAGCAGTTTTCCCGCCGTCTTGATAAGCTTTTTGCAAGCAAGGGCGAATTGGATGAAAGTTTCTGGGAAGAACTGGAAGAGTTATTCATAATGGCCGATCTTGGTTATGAGCCAGCGATGGAATTAACTTCCAGGCTCAGGGAAAGAGCCAGAAAGGAAAAGATAACTTCGAGAACTGAAATAAGACACCTTCTTCATGCCGAGGTAGAAGATATTTTCCGCGTCCAGAAAAAGATAACTGCTGTAAATCCACCGGAAGTAGTTCTGATGATAGGTGTGAATGGCGCGGGAAAAACCACTACCATTGCCAAACTTGCCCACAGGGCAAAAATGCAGGGCAAAAAGGTTTTGGTTGCCGCTGGTGATACTTTCAGGGCCGCGGCCATTGACCAGCTTGCAGTATGGGCCGAGCGCGCTGGCGTGGAATTTTTTGCCAAGGCGCCAGGAACGGATCCTGCCGCGGTGGCTTATGAAGCAGTTGACCATGCGATTAAAGATTGTCTTGATTTAATATTTTTGGATACATCAGGAAGATTGCAAACAAAGACCAATCTCATGCAGGAATTGGGCAAGATAAGACAAGTTCTTGGCAAAAAGCATCCCGGAGCACCCCACAGAAGTATTCTTGTTCTTGATGCGACAACAGGCCAGAATGCCCTTTCCCAGGCAAAATTGTTCAAAGAAGCGGCAAATGCCGATGAGCTCATCTTGACCAAACTGGATGGCACAGCCAAGGGCGGTGTTGCCATAGCTGTGGCCATGCAGGAAAATTTACCAATTTCATACATCGGGCTGGGTGAAAAAATGGAAGATTTGCGGCCATTCAATGGAGAAGATTATGCAAACGCGCTTTTGGGGACAGATAAAACAGAAGCTGCATGATGCAACTTTGCAAATAGATAATTGATTGAAAATTCTGACAATAAGGCTTTGACAATGATACGATAGACTTGCTTTCGACCATGGCTGCCCATCCTTGGCTGGGGGGCTTATCCGCCCATTATGCCATGTTTTTCTTTTTGCAGAAGATTCTGCACGCTACCGATCAGTGCCGCGCTTGAGCTTTGCGGCTATTCGGGCATCAAAATTGAAGATGACGGCGTTAAGGGATTTTGGGGTCAAGCAAAAAATTTCATGACAGCCTCAACAGCCTCCCCAAAGCCCTGGCTGCCATCCAGCCGTAAATGAGGCTGTTCGGGAAATTCGGCTTTGGTCTGCTTGCCGGCCATATTCGGCACATTGGCGGCATATAGTCCTTTCGGGTCGCGCCTGCGGCGTTCTTCTTCCGGCACATCCAGGAATACTTCAAGATAATTGGGCAGATTTTCCCTGTTCCAGGCGTGCAGATCGTGAAAAAGTGAAATGGTCGCCACAAGCACAATAAAACCCTGCCTGGCCAGCAAGCCGGCGAGCCTTGCGTAGGTTTTGGCAAGTTTTTTTCTGCTTTCAACATCAAAGCCATGGTTTGCCGACCCCAGGGCCTCCCGGAGTTCGTCGCCGTCCAGCAATATTGAGCCAGGGAGTTCTTTTTGCAGAGCCTTTGCCAATGTTGTTTTGCCCGAGCCGGACAGGCCGGTAATCCAGATTACCCGGCCCGGGTTTGTCATTTGGGACACTATTAATCCTTGCGCCGCGCAATCCAGGCGCGGGTTGTGTAGGGAATTTCTATTTCATCGACATTCAGGGATTCAAGATATTCCGCAATCTTTTCCACAATTGTCGCAAATTTATCCCCAGCCTGTCGGTGCATGGTTGCATGGGAACGCCAGGCTTCTATGGTGTCGGTTATTTTTTGCGGCCAGAGTATTTCGCCTTCAATTTTTTGAGGAGTTTCAAAAAGTCCGCTTTCAGAAATCACCTCTGTCTGGTCTTCCCGGCGGCTGCCATAATCATAATCGGGAATATACGACTTGATAATGCTTTCGATTTTTTTCTGTATGGGATCATCAAGATTGCGGTGATTCCACAAACAGGTGAAATATTTGCCCGGTTTCAAAAGCCTGTGTGTTTCTTTCAATGCTTTTGGACGATCGCAAACATTGAATGACGAGCCAAAAGTTACAAAATCATATTCCCCGCCCGGCCTTCCGCTTGCTTCACCGGTGCCTTCGTACCATGTAACGTCAGGCAGGTATGCTGTGCGTTTTTTGCCGTTTGCGCGCATGGCGTCATTGGGCTCCACTGCATCCACAATGCAGCCGTATTTGGCAAGCGGAATAGTCAAATGCGCAACGCCCGCCCCAAGATCACAGACTTTGTCGCCCGGTTTGAGCCCGGCAATATTGAAAAGCTGCTTCAGGGCGTCAGGGGCATAGTCCGGCCTTTCAAGATAAGCGTCCGCAAGCTGTGTGTAGTCCCAGTTAGTTTTCATAATTTGGTTCCTTTTATAAATGAATTATCTCCAGTCATGGCTCCAGCAACCCGAAGCCAGGGCATTTTCATAATTTCTGATATCCTCGGCATTGTCGCATTCGCACCAGCCGCCTTCAACAGGTACAACGCCCACGGGAATTTGCCTGGAAAGCATGAAGCGCAGAAATGCGGTCATGTCGGTTTTATCCACCTTTGCGCCAAGTTCGTTGGCGCTTTCAACCAATATTTGCCAGCCGGCAGCGTCAAGGCTCAACAAACCTATATATTGGCCCTGAATACGGCTGATGTCGTCCGTTTTCAGGCCAATTTCCCGCAGAAGACCGTCTTTCTGGACAAATGTTTCCGCATCCGATAGCGGATCTTCAAAACGCAGGCGCCAAAGGCTTTCCCAAAGCACATCGTAGGCCATGGCAATATGGGCGCTTGCCTGCAAAAGCTTTTGGGCGTGTTCCGGCCGCCAGACTATATCCGAATATGAAATAAGCAGGCGCCTGCCACCGTTGGCGAAAAAATCGCTGGCAAAATCCTTTGCGCAAAGCAGGGAGGAAAGCATATTCGTGTTTTCCCAGCGCGGATTTTCCACGGTTTCAAATTCTCCTTGCAGGCAATGGGCCGCATAACCGCGCACTACCAGGATTTTTTCGATTCCCGCGCGCCGCATGGCGGCAAGCTGCCAATGCAATAGCGGCTTGCCGGCAAGCTCAAGCAGGCATTTGGGCTTTTCGGCCGTAAGTTCCTTCATCCGGGAGCCGCGCCCGGCTGCCAGGATAATCCCGGCGGTGTCATTTTGGGGCATGAATTTTTCCTCCGTAAAAATCCCTTATCAGAGCCAAATCCAGCAGAGAAGGCTGCTTTTCTCTCTCGGGATGCCAGATAATTCCACATATCTTGCCATGCTCGCCCCAATATCCCTCCACATTGCCATCATCGGCCATGGCAAAAAACTCAAGTCCTTGCGCAAGTTCGTCTGGCGCAAGGCAATGATTGTGGAAAGAATTGACAATGGCAGTCTTTGGCAAGCCATTTCCGCGCAGTTCAACTTCATGTCGCGTGGCCACATGCCCCTGGCAGGTGTGGGATTTGCCGCCCAGCAATTTGTTGATTATCTGCGCGCCGCGGCATACGCCGAAGACGGGAAAATCATTCTCCCTGGCCCAGGAAAAAAGTGCCTTTTCAGTTTCATCCCTTTGCGGAAAAACGCCCCAGTCATCGCCGCCGGTCAGGAGCAGGGCATCAATGCCGAGATTTTCCGCGTATGGGATTATGGCCTTTCCGCTATTGGGCAGAAAAACATAGGGCGCATCAGGCAGGGCCTGTTCCAGAAAACGCGGCCAGTCACAGGCTATGGCATCGCGAAGCTCAAAAACTCCGCCTGGATATTCCTTGCGCGTCATGCGCATCGTCAGCCCAAGCATCATTGCGCCTTGAGGATTGCGGCTGCGGGATTCAGGAAGATTGATCTGGCCTGCGAGACCATATCGTAGAGCCTTTCACCCACGCCGATTGCGGCCGGCAGGCCGTATTCCGCGCAGCGTATGGCCATGTGCGAGTTGGCGCCGCCAAAGCGCGTTACCAGCCCGACAATGCCGCGGGTAAATATCCAGTCAAAGCCAGGGTCGGCGTTTTCGATGCAGACAATCTTGCCGGCCAGATCATGATCGCAGGAACTGCTGGCTTCAAGACAGGCCACAGGAGCCTCCGCAATGCCCGCGCCAACGTAATTGGGCGCGGCCCTGTGTTGCGGCGCGACGTAAACGTCGCGCACCGAACGAATTAGGTAGCCAAGCTTGAGCCCGGCCGCGCGGGAGAAAAGCTCCCTGTTGTATTCGATGCGCCGGCCAAAGTATTCCCGCGGCGTTTCGGGCCAGGCGCTTTCGGCCCAATCCAGGAATGACTGGATATCCACAAAGGAAATATCGTCGCGGTCAAAGCCGAAATCCGCGCCAACATGGGCCAGAATTTCCAGAATGTCGGAAAGATTGCGGCTGAAAATGAACTTGGCATATTCGCGCCCGGCAATCGCGCGGCGCGCGTATTCAAGCAGAGCGTCGGGATTTGTCGCCAGCCCGTATTCATTGATCAGCAGCCCAAGATCTTTCTTTTCAGCTCCCGCAAGCTCGAAGCCCGGCAGCTCTTCCCTTGCCACCAGACGTTCTCCGCCGGCGAAAAGATTGGCCCTGTCCGCGTAGCGGGGGGACAAGATATCATAGCTGCCTGGCCGCAGATGCCCGTATTTGCGCATAAAGGCCAGGGAATTGCGGCGCCCTTCGCAAACTTCCCGAAATTCGGACGACATTTCGCCCGATATTGTCCGCACGGAAAGCTTGAAATCCCGCACCCGATCCGGCGAAATCGCCCCTCGTCCCGCCGCGGAGCGCAGCAGGCTTTCGGCAATGAAGGCATGCCTGGCCAGGAT
>VSMX01000027.1:9298-20191 GCA_009773975.1 Desulfovibrio sp.
GGATGGAAAAGGGCATGGTGCCATATTTGCGGCATTCGGCAAGCAGGGGGGCAATGTCTTCCAGCGCGCCTTGATTATCGGAATTGGGCAAAATTCTGCCGGCCTGCCTGCCGCGCAGTTCGCTTACCGCGTCCAGCGCGCTTGCCAGGGTTCCATCCAGATCAAGGCAGGCTGAGGTAAGGGCGCGCAGGGCATCCCTGAAGGACTGTTTGCGGTTCGCGCTCAAAAGACCGGGATAGCGGGCTTCCAGATTTTGCTCAAAGCTGAAATCAAGCACGGTCTGGGCGATTTCGAACTCGATCTTGTCGTGCAGCTGGGGATTGGCTTCCAGGCGCTCGAGCCAGGCCCCGACAAGGGCCTCGCAGGTGACGGCGTCGAGATCCTTTGGCAAAAAGGAATTGAAGCTTGCCCGCACGTCGATGTAGGGGCGCCCGAAGATCAGGGGCATCAATTCGGTCATGGCTATTGGCCGGTAGCCCATGCGTTCCCTGGCCTTGGCCCAGACGCGGGAGGTAATCAGGCTGCGATAAAGGGATGCGGCAAGCGGGCGCGGCAGAATGCCGATCATTTCCGCCGGATTCCAGTCCGGCATGACGCCGAGGATTGAACGCTGCCCGAAAAGGCCGGGCACTGGCCCTGTTTTTTGGGCGACAAATTCCGCAACGCGCTCGATGCGGGCCGCGGGAATTGATTCCGGCCACTGGCTTTGGGCGCAAATTGGACGAACCTGCAAAAGATGCAGGACATTGGCGGCATCAAGGCAAAACTCTATATCAAGCAAATCTGTCGCGCAAATTTCCTCAAGGCGGCGGGCCAGGCCGACGAACGAGGCGAGGCGCGGGGAATCGAAATCCTCTTCCCTGGCATTGCGGTAAACATGAACAGTCTTGCCGACGTGCGAGCCGCCTGTAACAGTGTCCGTCTTGCCGGATTCGTCGTCATAATTGATGACGTAATATTGCGATCCGTCGGCGAGGGACCTTGTCATGATCACGCCGGTAACGACCGGATTTGCAATCATGGGCTGGACAAGAACCTGATCGTCGTCTTCGGCTTGGCCGTATGAGGCGATCACCTCATTGACGGCCTGACCAAGAGCCGCGCCGTCGTCCGCCAGAATATTGAGCCTTGACAAAAAAGCTCCCGCGCCGGACGAGGATGCGGAATCCTCCCGCCTGCATGATGAGCGCACGGCCAGCAGCTGGCCCGGCCTGAATTGCTTGCCGATATCTTGCAGCACTCCTTCCGGATCATCCCGCCATTCTCTGACGGTAAAGGAACGCACATCCGGAATATGCAAATCCGCATGGGCGGCAAGACGGGCGAGCGTATCGGCCTTGGAGGAGAAGGGGAAAGAACTTTCGAGCATAAATTATTTTGTATTTATTTCACAATGAAAATTTTATACTTGCTGAACAGGAAAATCCTTGTTGAAGGATGCAAGCAATTTTTCCACCCATTTCGCGCCTTCAATATTGTGAGCGATTTTCATTTCATTTAATGCCTCTTGATAAAGCGTGCGAACTTCATCCGGATCAATTTCATGATAGTATATGGTGTTGAATTTCTTATTCATTAATCTTGAGGCAATCTTGTCAATATAATAATAAAATATTATATGGCTTTTGCTCAAATAAGCCAGGCCCGTATGGAATGCATAGGCAAGCAGCAATTTGCTTTCGGGATTGGAGTAAACAAAAGCGCATGCCGACAAATATGGTTTGCCGTCATCCGGCAGTTTTTGAATTTTATTGATTAATTCAATATCATTATTTAATTGCCCAGGTTCCGCTCTTTTTATGTTCACCCATTCAGGACGCGTTTTTCCTTTGTGAAAATCGGGGAGGATTTCGGCAATTTCCTCGAATGCGTTTTCAAAGGGCATTACAAGCGCATCCCTGTTCTGCCTGATTTTATTTTTCCAGGCATCGGCGTTTTTAATTCCGTCTTTTATTGCCGCAACAAGGGTTTCAAAATCATATACGCTGACGCCGCCGGGCCAATTGGTAATTTTTTGCTCTTTTTCCCGCCACGGCTGGAAATTTACGGCCAATCTCAGGGTTGAAAAAGAGAAAGATTTGGCGATGCGCGAAAAGTCGCTGACAGCCACGGCTGTTCGTGAAAAAGTTTCCGCCCTCCCGGGGGTGGCATCCAGAATAAATCTTTTTTCCGCCGCAAAACAAGCGCATATTTCCTTGACCTCTGGAATTTCAAGATCATGGCGATAGGGTCGAAAAATGACGTTCATGTCCGGAAACTCCGCAAGCAGAGTCCGGATTATTTCCTTGCCGTATTCCTTGATCCTTTTTCCGCCCCATTCCTGGACGTGCCAGGAGGCTACAGGGGCGTAAAGAATGGAATCCGGGGTTGAAAATGGTGAATGCTTTATGGCTTCAGTCAGCACTGTCATTCTTGGATAACCCATGGGGATGATGCTGAAGATGTTCGATGCCCGTGTTGAAAGATTCTGGTTTAGGAAACCGGACCAAAATTCATCTATCAAATGCCGGGATTTATCAGGGATGGGAAAAGAGCAAAGCCAGCCATCCAGCGTCGCGCCCAGATCAATATAGGGCATTGGCTTTTCGCCCGGATAGGGCTCAAGACCGTGACAGCAGCCCAGAATCCTGGATGTTGCCGGAAATATTGCGCTGCGGCAGTCCATGTCCGAAATTATGAAAATATCAATGCCATTCAATTTGGGTATTTCATTCAGTTCTAAAATACATTGAAATTCTGCTTCCGAAAGATCGCATTTGCCGGAGCTTGCTGGGGTGGTTATTCCAATTGTAACGAACCCCCTGCTTTTGAGGTAAGCCGCAAGCGGATTTAACCATTCGTCCTGGGAAACGTCGGTATTATGGATGAATAATCCTATTCTCAATGCGGCATCAGGCAAGATGCTTAATTCTTCATTAATGCTTTTTGCTGAACGGAATATATGGCTATTTTGCATGAGCTTCTCTGGTTTTATTTCTGCAAATGAATTCATACCTTTTTTGCTGTGTGCGTTTAAAAAGCGAGCGAGGCTTGAATAAGCCGTGAAGCTTTTGTCTGCTTTTGCCCGTCATTCTTCAGCACTTTTTCTTTCGGAACATAAGACGTCAAATTCCCGCATGAGATTTTCCACCAGCTCACAGCCTTCAAAATCGTTATTTTCCAGTTTCTCCGCAAGCGCTTTTTGGTATAATTGCTTTACAAGAAAAGGCTTTATCTGCGAGTATCGCAATATTGGCAATTCACTCCCCAGAAGACCGTTCAACACTTCAGGCAAGCCAGTTATCAAATAAGCGGAAGGGCACTCTTTAATGCCATAATGCACGGCAAGCGCGGCAAGCAAATGACTATGGGGATTATTGAAGACTGCCGCGGCGTAGGCATCATTGCAATATGGCGGTTTTTCTCCAATTTTTTTCACAAGCTCATTTTCACCGACTGGCTTGACTGTAGGCCCTCGTTCAATCGTCACCCAATCTTTCCTTGGCATGTCGTTATAAAAATCCGGCAGCCATTCGGCAATTTCATCAAAGGCGCTCTCAAATGGCATTAGTTCTTTTTCTCTGTTGCGTTCGATGATTTCCGCTTCCTCGCGTGGATTTTCCAGCGCCATTCTGACAGTGTCCAAAAGTCCTTCGTATGAATAGGCATTGAAGCCGCCAGCCCACCGGGACCAGGCTGTAGGTGACGCTTGCCAGGGGCTGAAATATATTCCTGGGCGCCGGCAAAGAAAGGCGAATGATTTAGCAATATTGGACAAATCTGTAATCAACGCGCAGCCCCTTGAGAATGCAAAAATCTGGTCAGGATGGGAATCGAATACAAAACGCTTTTCATCGCCAAATACTGCCAGAATTTCCCGCGTCTCCGGTTTTTCCATATCTTGCATGGAAGGCCTGAAAATTACGTCAAGATCGGTAAAATTTGCCAGCAAGGTTTCAATTATGCGTATGCCGTGATTGGCGACCCTCTTGCCACCATGTTCCAGATCGTAATCAATAGCAACCGGAGCATAGACAATGGAATTTTGCGTGGTCTCATTCGACTGGATATAAGGCAGCATGGAGGCGAGCCGGGGATAGCCCACAGGGATAATATTGAATTGTTCGGACTTGCGGCGGGAAAACTCATGATTAACAAAACCGTCCCAGAGCTTGTGAATGGCTTCCCGGCTTTGCTCATCAATTTTCATTGGCAGCATCCAGCCATCGACCAGGGCCGCATGATGTATGGCGCCTGACATATTGAAAGGCCGGTCATCGGGACACACGAATGAATGGACGCAGGCAAGGATTTTGGATTTTTCGGGAAAAACTGTCCAGTAATCGATATCCGAAGCGATGAAGACATTGATCCTGCCAAGATTGCGGAGTTTATCGCTGGAAAGCTCAACATTGTATTGCGCGTTTTGCAAGTTGCAGCGGGATGAGTTTTGAGGTGCGATAATGCCAATTGTAATGTAGCCTCTTTCGTTTAATTTGGCAGCCAGGGCATTAAGCCATTCATCTTGCTGGGCATATAAATTACCTATGTAAAGTCCAACAACCAATTTGTTGCCAGACAAGCGCGCAAGCAGTTCTTTTAGTCCGGATTCTGTCAGGAGCGTGGTTTTCTGCGTATTGCCATCTGCAAGAGCTTTTTTGCTGGAAGAAGCAGGCTGATTCTTGTATAAATTTTCAAAATTTTCAGCAAGTGTTTCTGCAATTTGTATGCCTTCCGAATTGTTTTCTTTCAGCATTTTCAACATGCCCATGGAATAGAGACGTCGAATATCTTCCGGATCAATATCCTTATACTTCAATCCTATTAAAGACTTGTTCAGAAGGGTTTTATAACCGTCTTCCATTCTGGAATACGCGGATGGAAACGAATTCGGCTGCATAATTTTTCCAAGATGCAAGGCAAAGGCAAATATAAGCGGATTCATGGAATGGGTATAGATTGCCGCAGTGGCAGCGAGCAGCGTACGGGAGAATTCAGGTTGACGCATGATCTTGTTAATAGTTTCCGGAACGCTTTGAATTTCTTCTGGATTGCAGCGTTTAATTGCCAGCCAGCCAGGCCTGGTTTTTCCCTGGTAAAAGTCTTTTAGCCAGTCCGCAATTTCCGCAAATGAATTTTCAAACGGCGCAACAAGCTGATCCCGATTTTTCCTGATTTTTTGTGTCCATTCTTCGGAATATTCAAGCATATTTTTGATGGAATCAATCAATGTCGTATAATTATAAGCAGTGACACCACCGCTCCATTCGTTGCTTTTTGCTTCTGTAGTGACCCAGGGCTGGAAGTAAATTGCGCCACGTAAAGTCGTGAATGCAAAAGATTGGGCAATATGGGACAAATCAGTAACAAGAGCAAGCCCGCGTGAAAATGATTCCGCCCGTCCTGGCTGGCTATCCAAAATAAAGCGCTTTTCATCTGCAAAGGCCGCGCAAACATCTTTTACTTCATCTTTATCAATATCTATCCTGTAGGGCCGAAAAATGACATTGAGATCCGGAAAATTGGAAAGCAGCGTACGGATAATCCTTTTGCCATGTCTATTAAACCTCTTCCCCCCCATATCCATATTGTAGTCTATGCCCACTGGAGCATATACAACTGAATCTGGCTTGCGCCTCTGTTCCTTGATTTCACGCGCAAGGATATGCATCCTGGGATAGCCCTGGGGTATTATATGGAAAACTGGATTTTTGCGTGTTGCTTCTTTTATATTCAGCATCCCATTCCACAAAGATGGAATCTTTTCACGGCTTTTTTCATCCAGCGGGAATGAAACCATATGAGCGTCAAGTAACGATCCATAAATAGTCCAGTTTGGCAAAGCTGTGTCCTTGGCTGTGCCAAAACCATGCGTGCAGCCTAACACCCTGGATTCCTGGGGAAATAGGCCGCAATCCATGTCGGAAATTATAAACACTTTAATTCCAGAAAGGCGCGATATTTCTTCTCTTTCAATTACAGCCTGAAATTGCGCGGAATCAAGGCAACATTTATTTTCGCTTTCAGGAGTTTTAATTCCAATGGTGGCAAAGCCGTTTCGCCCCAAATAATCTGCCAGGGGATTGAGCCATTCATCCTGGGAAACATTTGTATTGCTGATAAAAAAAGCGACTGTAAAAGCGTTTTCAGGCAAGGTGGATAAAGCCGCGTTGAGGCTTTCCGCGCTTTTATATATTTGATTTCCAGGCATCAATATTCCTTATGCTCTTTGTATAAATTATTCAGCGCAATCCCGTTTCGGTTTGCGATTTTCAATATGTTTCTGGCGACAGCCCCCATGCCTGGCAAGGACATGGATTCAGGTTTATTGAGTTCGCAAACAATTCTTGATTTGCGGGCAAGGACATCCGCAGGCTTCTGTTGGCCGGGAAAATGAGGCAGGCCAAAGAAATTCAGCAGCGCGTAATCCAGCCATTTTTCGCCGACTTGCCTGAACCAGTCCAGAGGCGACCTGCAAAAAATATCCGGCAAGTTTGTCACATTTTTCGGCACAGGCTGCAATGCCCTCCATAATGAAGCCACAGGGCTTTGCAGCATTCGTTTAAATTTCAGGATTTTTTTTCGCCCCTTCCAGAGGCTGGCTTCACGCAGAAGTTTTTCCCAGGCGGCAAAATTTTTTTCCGGCGCAAAACCTTTTGCCGTATTTATGGCATTTTCGCCCATCTTTACACGCAATTCTACATTTCCCATCAATTTTTCAAGACAATGCGCGAGTGATTCAGCAGTATCGGCCTTTGCCAAAAAACCGTTATAGCCATCTTTGATAATGTCATTTGTCCCGGGGCAAGAGGCGAAGCCAACGCACGGCAATCCCGCGGCCAGGGCTTCAAGCAAGGAATGCGGACATCCTTCGGCTTCAGACGGCAGGCAAAATAGATGGCTGTCCGCGTAATGTCTGGCAAGGGCGTCCTGGGAGTTCGTATTTGGCAGCAAATACACGCGATTTTCAATTTTTGCTTCGGCGATTGCGGCTTTTACCAGGCCAAGTTCAGGGCCGGATCCAATAATTTCAAGCCGCCATTCCGGATAGTGCCGGCAGACCAAAGCAAAGGCCCGGACGAGAAGCGGCAGCCTTTTTTCAACTGCCAGCCTGCCCGTATATAGCAGAGTGAATTTGCCGTTTTCATCCGGAATGTCCGGCTTTGCCAGAATTTTGGCTTCAGGTTCCGGATTACTGATGGCGACTAGCCAGTTTTGCAGGTCTTTGGGAAACGAATTTTTAAAAGAGGGCATAAGCAAGTGATAAAATTCCACTTGTCCTGCCGCAAGCTCGCGCAAGCGCCTGTTCATCCACATTTTCGTAATGCAATAGGGAGGACAGCCGCGTTCGGAAATTATAACAGGAAAAGGAGAGGAGCGTAAAGCGGCCAGGGCATCCAGATTCCATAAATCCCCGCCCATCAGAACTACAACATCGGGATTGACTTCGTTGGCTATATTCCTGATCCTGTCCGCGACTCCATGCCCGGCATAAATATTAATGCTGATAATTTTTACAGATTCGGGAAAGGGATATTGCAGCCCCTCCTTGCCAATCGGCAAAAAAGTAACATGAGTTATGGCATGGCCTCTGGCGCATAAATAATCATAAAGCTGTGCATAAAATTTGGGCACGCCGCCTATGCGTCCAAGATAGCTCTGGCCAATTACGAGTATGTTCATCCTGTCTTTATTCATCGTAACCGGAACAAACCTTTCGCAAATACAGTTGCGGTATTGCGCAACATTAGAATGGCGGATTTGGGACTTTTAAATATTTGCCGCCAATCTGGAGAATTGATGGCGTAGGCCGTGTCTTTTAAAGGTTTATATAAACTATGCCATTCATTATATGTTTGCCATCCCGGATAGGGCTTGAGATATCGTTTGGCTTTATTGTTTGCCTCATCCCAGCTTGTCGAAGCCATCTTCAAAAGAGTTTTCCGGGCCAGCACCGCAAGCGGTTCCTCCATTTTATGTTCGCAGGCATTGGCAACGAACGCCGGAGAAGGATTGGTCAATAAAGCCCAGAAAATATCTTCCTGACTTTGGGGAAGGGGCTTATCTTCCATCCTCGCCCCAGCCAGATAGTCGCCGTATGCGGACATGGCGACCGGTATTCTGTTGCAGGCGGCAACTGCCTCGATTGTGGCTGCTCCAGAGTATCTGGCAGCGCCAAGTCTTTCATGATACGAAGAAAATATTTTGGAGTTAAGGCGACAGGGAGCCTTGGACATGCTTGCGCAGTGATTCTTGTTCCTGGCGCATGCCTGCAAATGAGATTGCCAAAAACTGCCGACCATGTCGTCTGAATTGTAAAATGGCCCCTTTGAGCAAAAAGCGAATGGCATGGGAATGATATTTTTTGTTTTGCCCTGCAAACAGTCCGGATTTTGCCCGGTAAACAATGATACGATCACTCCGTTCTCAGCCGATCCATAGCCATTGGCCAGAACTTTCTCGTGCGATCCATTTGGATATAGATAAGTCAGGGGAGCTGAAAGGCAAAATATGCCGGATTCTTTATTTAAACCTTGCGCAAGTATATTTAATGCGCCGCTCCCTGGCTTGATGACTGGGGAAAGGTAAAAAAAAGTATCCCCTTTTGCCTGAGCCTGTGCCTCAAGACGTGTTTCAAACACCCCCGTATTATCGGTCGCAAATAGATAAAAATCATCCCCGAAAAGAGCTTTGCCTTTGGCTTCGCATTCCGCAAGCGGCGTATCAAGCAAGAGCGATGTCGCAAGGATCACCTCGCATTGCCCGGCAATCTCCAGCTTTATTTGTTCCAGCAGGGGAAGAATATTTTCCCAGGGATCGTAACCGTCGATTATGAAGGAGATCACGTCAAAAACCAAAAAATCCAGACAAAAGTATTCATTTAGCGCGCAGGGTGTTCTTTCTGGACAGAACGCAGCGTCTTTAGAAAATGCAGACCAAATTCCGGATATTTTTCGCAAGCTTCATCTAGAGCATGACATTCTGGATCTTCTATTTGCCTTTTATAAAAAGATGTGAAGAAACTGTCCGCAAGATTTGCAAGGTGGCGGAAATAACGGCCTTTGAAATGCTGATTTAATATGTTTATTGTTTCTACTTCATGCATTCCGTGTTCCGCAAAGTGCTTGTCCCGATCAATAAAGGCCGAGCTGTAGAGAGCGGAAGAATGCCTTCTGTAAACGGACATGACGCGGGGGATAAAGCCGATCTTGCCTGTTTCGGCATGGAGCAGATGCCAGTACCAATCGCCAGGGCATAGGTAAGGATTGAACCATTCGGGGAGACAATCGCGAAAACGCCAGCGATAGACAACCGAATTTGTCTGGATAAAGTTGCCCTGAACCAAATCGGCGAGATAGAAACGCTGTTTGCTTTTTCTGGGCAATTGTTCCAGCATGGGAAAGATGAAATCATCCCTTTGCCCATTCTCGAACTTTACATGCACAGGATGGAAACAGACCGAGCAATCCTTGTTTTCTCTGAGAAAATCAACCTGCATTTGCAGTTTGTTTGGATCGGTAAAGTAATCGTCGCCATCACAGAGGGCGGCATATTCGCTTTTGCATGCGGAGAACAGCATTGATACATTTCTGCTGGCTCCCTGGCCAGGCATATAAATAGGGCGGATATGCGGATGTTTCACCGCATAGTTGTCAATTATATCCTGAGTGCCATCATCTGATGCGTCGTCAATAATTATATGTTCTATAGGGAAATCTGTTTTCTGGGCGATCACGCTTTCCATGCAGTCGGCAATATAATCTTTGTGATTGCGCGTCATGGTAAGGACGGAAAGAACAGGCTCTGGCCGCGGTATCTGGAAATTGGGAATCCAGTTATTTTGCGCCCTGAAATCCTCAAGCGTTTTGGCCAAAACAGCTTGTTCGGTGGATAATTCGCCAGGAAAATCGCGAAAATATCGCAATAAATCAAAACGCAGATTTTCGGGCATCGCAGCCACGAATGGCCGAGCCTGGCTATCTGTTATGGTTGGAAATGGAGCTGAATAGAGTTCGGCCTCATTCCAGGCGGGATAATCCGTAAAGACGGGATATCCCAGCAGTTCTTCAAGCTGGGCATTATCAGCCTGAGCATCGGCAATAAAAGTTTGCGCTATTTTTTCCGGCAAAACGCCTGTGAATTTCGCGAAGCCTTCCTCTTTTCCCACATGGCGCAGCATGGCCCAGAATGTATGCCGATCATGGATAACATTGCCTCCCCGGGTAAAGCAAAAATCGTAGGTCGCGGCATGCAGATCAAGTGCGGGAAAGTTGTCAGGCAAAAAATTGGAAGATGAGCCCTGAAATATGTCCTCCGGCAAAGAAATGGTTTCCGCGGCTTTTTCCATAGTTGCTTCTTTTGAAAGCGGCGTGTAAGGGCTGGCATCGATAAATGCGCAGGAGTTTCCAAAATTGTCTATCAAGGCAGACTGCATGGGCGTATATTTGAGTGCATGGGGCAACGTGGATGCAATATCCACAAGATTTTGGCAAGTATATTTCCGCCAGCTCAACATTCCCCATTGTTTTAACGAATAGTCCTGGCGCTGGGCAATTATTATGGGTTTTATGTTATATTGTGAGAAGACTGGAGAAGATTCCAGCCACAATTTCAACTGGCTGATGCCCTCAAGGGTAAGCAGCGACATATTCCATAAAAGGTTTACATTTTTGCTTTCAAACGCTAACTTATTATGGATTTCATCCAGCTGTTTTTGATAATAGTTTTTATGATCCGGGGAAATAGCCGGATTTACCAGTTGTGAAAGAAGCAGTGGTGCCTGATCAATACCATATCTTTGCCAGTTATCAAGAGATGTAAATTGGTAAAGAATACCATGTTGATCAAGTTTGGCTTTATTCTGTATAAATAAAAAAGGGATATCAAGCCACAAATTATCATATTGATTGAAAA
>VSMX01000028.1:0-1319 GCA_009773975.1 Desulfovibrio sp.
AATTTTGCCACGCCCTGGACAAGGCCCTGGAAAAAACAGGGGCGCAAGCCTGCTTTTCCATGGGTTCCTTTTTGCCCCAAAAAATTCAGGCCGATATTCTTGAACGGGTTGCTTTTTATATTGTGGGCGCGGATGCCGCCATTCCCAAAAGACTGAAAAATCCCGTCGCAAAAGCGGCCGAAAAGCTCGAAGTATCGGAAACAGGCACGTTCACGCCCCGGCACAGGCAATTATGGGCCGAATTTCTGCAAAAAAGCGGCGCCAGCCCAATGCATGCGCGGGTGCGCGAACTTTATGCCAAAACCCCGCAGGCCATGCGCGCCGAAAATCCCGATTTGCGTTTTCTCGATGCCAGGGACAAGGACGGGAAACTCGTGGCCTGTCTTTTGCTCGACTACGGCCCCAGGCTTTTCACAAGCTATATTCTGGGCGCGCATTCCCGCAGAAATTATGTTCCCCATGCCCATGACCTGCTTTTCGCGGAAATGATCGCCCGTTCCCGAAAGGCCGGCAAGCATTTCGTCAATCTTGGCCTGGGGGTAAATGAGGGCATCCTGCGTTTCAAGCTGAAATGGGGCGCAAGGCCTTATTATCCATACTTGATGGCCCAGTGGACGGCAAAAGGCCGCTCCGCGCATCAGGTGGCGGAAAACATCGAAGCCCGGGACAATGAAAATGTGGGCCATACCCTGGCCATGGTGCTCATGCGTTACCAGGGCAATGTGTCGGCAAGGCAGGTCCTGGGTGAAGCGCCGGTACGCAAGCCATACGCCATGCTCTGGAAAGTGGAGAAGGGCGACAAGATATCCTGGCTTGGGGGTACCGCGCATTTTTTCTACTATTCTTTTGAACCAAGCTTTCGCCGGCTGTTCAGGAATGTGGACAATGTGATTTTCGAGGGCCCGCTGGACGCTGCTTTCATGGCAAAAGTAGATGAAGCCGGCAAATCCCTGCCCGAAAACATGACCCCGCTGATCGATTTGCTCAGCGAGGATGAAATTGCCAGGCTGGAGAAGACAATCTGGGGGCCGCAGGACAAATTGAGCAAATTTTTGGGTATGGCCGTAAAGAAAAAGAAGGATGTGCGCTGGCTTTTGCGCCATGCCAGGTACTGGCATGCCTTTTTCTCCCTCTGGACCGCGTTTCTGGAGCGCCAGGGCTGGAAAAATTCTGTTGATATGGAAGCCTGGCGCGTGGCCAGGGATATGGGCAAGAACATCATCGCCATGGAAAGCCTGGAGGAGCAGATCGATTCCCTTGGCTCCCTGCCTGTGGAAAGGGTACTCAACTTTTTCCGCGCCTGCGACCAGTGGAAGAAA
>VSMX01000028.1:1329-7691 GCA_009773975.1 Desulfovibrio sp.
CCGGCGATCTGGAATTGATGTTTGGCTCCAGCGCGGAATTTCCCACCCGCACGGAATACGTTATCGGCAGGCGCGACCAGCGTTTCAGGGAAAGAATGCGCCCCTACCTTGAAGAAGGGCGCGCCGCTGTCTTTGTGGGCACGGCCCATCTGATCAATTTAAGGAAGATGCTGGTTGAGGATGGTTTCAGCGTGCGCCAGCAGCCTTTTGGCATTTTACCGCGCCTTCGGCTCGGTTACCGGAACATTACCGGCAAGGGAGACGTAAAATGGTAGATAACCTGGCCCAGATAACAGCCTGTGCGGTTACGCCCGATCAGATCCTCCCATACGTCAGTTCGGTTTCCGGCCTGAAAAGCGAGTTATGCCGCAATTTTGTCCTCCATCATGGAGAAGGCTACGGAGTCCTGATTGGCTATGCCAATGATGGGAGCGATACTTGCCAGGGTCTTGATGAAGCGGTTGCGGAAGCCCTGGCCCGCAAGGACATCAATCACTTGACCGTGATCGCGCCCAAAAAACCGGGCCTTGCGCCAGAAGACGCTGATGTCAAGCGGGACAGTTATTGGCTTCTGTCCCTGCCCTGCGCAGGCAAGGGGCAGAAATTGCGCAATATGCTCAAGCGGGCCCGCAGGGAAGTTGAAATTGTTCAGGGCAGCGGCAGGAACAGCTGGACGAGTGAGCATGCCAGGCTTGCCGCAGACCTTTGCCAAAAGAAAGGACCGGCCATTGAGCCGGGGACGAAATATATTTTTGAGCATCTGGATAGTTATTTGGAAAATGCCCCCGATGCCGTGCTGTTTTCGGCCTTTAATGAAAATGGCAAGCTGGCTGGTTGCGCAATTGGGGATTATTCGGCCCTGAACACTGCTTTTTACATGTTTGCCTTTCGCGCGGAATATGCCCCGCCCGGGGTGGCGGATTTGCTGCTTGAAGCTGTGATAGCAGAAGCAGAAGGGCGCGGGCATGGCCTTGTCAATCTGGGGCTGGGTATTGATGGCGGCATAGAATTTTTCAAAAAGAAGTGGGGGGCCACCCCTGCCTTGCCTTGCGTTGAAACCGTCTGGGAGATCAGGCGAAAGCCCGTCAGCTGGCTTAAAAAGCTGTTTGGCTGAGCTTTTTGTTTTGACACGTTTTGATTGAAGTTTTTTATTAAAGGAATGTCTCGCCAGCTGTGGGTGATGCGCCGAAATTCTACGCAAAAATCAGCTTTGTTTGGCATTAACAGTTTATGCAGGGGAAGCAGCAATGGGACGCGATGGCATTTCAAATAATGATCCGCTTGCAGACAAGAAATACAAGGGCCCGGGCATTTTCGAACAGCTCGGAGAAGACCTGCTCGGCCTGCGCAGGCCGCTGGACTGCATCCAGATCGAGGTAACATCCAACTGCACGGCCCACTGCATCTATTGCCCCCACACAACCCTGGGCAAAAACTGGAAATCCCGGGATATGCCGCCAGAAGTCTTTGCCGCGCTCTGGCCAGTCCTGAGGCGATCAGCCCGCGCCCACTTGCAGGGCTGGGGCGAGCCGTTTCTGCATCCGCGCTTCTTCGACTTCGTCAAGTTCGCCCAAAAGGCCGGCTGTGCCGTTTCCACCACTTCCTGCGGCCTGTACATGGATGAGGAAAACGCCAGCAAAACAGCGAACAGCGGCATGGACCTGATTGCCTTTTCCCTTGTAGGAACAGACCGGGCCAGCAACAATGCCAGGGCAGGCGCAGATTTTGAAAAGGTATGCGCAAGCATCAAAAACCTGGAAAGAGCCCTGAAGCAAACAGGCAAGCCAATGGAAATCCATCTGGCCTATCTTCTGCTTGCCGACAGGATCGAGGCCATAAAAAAATTGCCCGAACTTATGGACAGCCTTGATGTGGATATGGCCGTGATCAGCACCCTGGATTACCTGGCCCTGCCAGAACAGGTGGAGTTGGCCTTTTACCCCGATGAGCAGGAAAAAATCGCCAGAACCAGAGAAGTACTGGAAGAAGTTGCAAGCCGCGCTGAGGCCCTGGGGCGAATGATTCATTTCTCCCTGCCATCACCCATGCAACAGAAATACAAGGGCGGCTGCAGGGAAAATATGGCAAAAACCCTGTATGTGGACGCAGACGGCGATATTTCCCCCTGCGTTTATCTCAATGTGCCCGGCAGCAAAATGGAGGAAAAAATCCGGGTGTTCGGAAACGCCCTGAAAGAGGATCCACTCACAATATGGAAAAAAGAGGAATTTGCCGCATTCCGCAAAAAACTGCTTGACGGCCAACCCGATATAGCCTGTCTGGGCTGCCCCAAACGGCATGAAGCCTGAAATCTTAGTTATTCCTGATTATCTTCCGAAGCGCGCACAACCTCGTAAATTGAGGGCACCGTGCGGATATTCTCGATCAGGGAATATAGCTGGCTGGCGTTATCGACTTCTACCGTGAGCTTGATTTTTGCCTTGCCGTCAACATGGGTATTCATTGTAAGGTGGGTTATATTGACCTCGTGCCTGGCGAAAATTTCCGTAACATGGGCAAGTACGCCGTGGATATTTTGGGCAATGATGAAAATTCCCGCTTCGTAGGGCTTGTTCTCCCCATTTTCCCAATGCACGGAAATAAGTCTTTCCGGCTCCATGTTTGCCACATTGGGGCAATCGGCCCGGTGCACGGTTATGCCAAGCCCCCTGCTTATGTAGCCGATAATGGGGTCGCCGGGAACTGGATTGCAGCATTTGGCAAAGCGCATCAAAACGCCGTCCACGCCCGAAATGCCAACCCCTTCGGATTTGCGGGCCGCTTCCTTTTGCGTCTCCTTGACCGAGGGCGTTTCCGCCACATTCCGGTAAAGCATTTCGGGATGCAAGACCGCATAGAGCTTGTTCAAGACCTTGCGCGGCGTTGTGTGCGCGTAACCCACGGAGGAGATCAGGTCATCCAGGCTATCAAAATTCATGTCCTCGGCAACCAGGCTCAAATGGCCTTCCTTGATTGCCTTCGAAACATTCAAATTGACCTTGCGTCCCTCTTTTTCGAGCATTTCCCGCCCAAGGTTGATGGCATGAACCCTTTCCTCGGTTCTGAGATAGCGTTGGATGCGGCTTCTGGCCCGGGCTGTCTTGACCATTTTGAGCCAGTCGCGATTGGGATTGCGCGCCGGGTCGGTAACGATTTCGACAATATCGCCGTTTTTCAGCTCGGTGCCCAGGGGCATAAGGCGCCCATTGATCTTGGCGCCGGCGCAGTGCTGGCCAACCTTGGTGTGAATCAGGAAAGCGAAGTCCAGCGGCGTAGCTCCTTCCGGCAGTTCCTTTACATCGCCGGCCGGGGTATAGACGTAAACCTCGTCCTTGAACAGATCCATTTTCAGCGAGTGCATGAACTCGCGGGAATCGGTTTCCTCACCCTGTCTTTCAAAAATTTCCCTGAGCCAGGAAAACTGTTCGAGATCCTTGCTGTTGACCCTGCCGTTTTCCTTGTAAAGCCAGTGAGCGGCAACGCCGTGTTCGGCCTGGCGATGCATGTCTTCCGTGCGAATCTGGATTTCGATGCGTTCGCCTTCCGGGCCGATGACCGTTGTATGCAGGCTTTGATAGCCGTTTGCCTTGGGCATGGAAATGTAATCCTTGAAGCGCCCATAGACGGGGCGCCACAGGGAATGCACAAGGCCAAGAACGGCGTAGCAGTCCTTGATATCCTTCACAAGCACCCTGAAGGCCATGATGTCGTGCATTTCATCCAGGGTGAGAGACTGGGACTGCATTTTCTTGTAAATGCTGTATTTGTGCTTGATGCGCCCATAGACTTCGCCCGAAATGTTATTGGCCCTGATCAGGTCTTCCAGGCGGCTTACCACCTTGTCGATGATATGCTTTTCCACCACCTGGTGGGTATCGAGCCAGTGGTCGATCTGGTTATAGATGTCGGGTCGCAAATACTTGAAGCTCAAATCCTCAAGGCGTCTTTTCAGCACATTCAGGCCCAGCCTGTTGGCAAGGGGCGCGTAAATATCCATGGTCTCCTGGGCTATGCGGCGCTGTTTGTGCGCTTTCTGAAAATCCAGGGTGCTCATGTTGTGCAGCCGGTCTGCCAGCTTGACCATGATGACCCGCATGTCGTGGCTCATGGCCAGGATCATTTTGCGGATATTCTCGGCCTGGGCTTCTTCCTTGTTCTCAAAGGGAATGAGGCTGATCTTGGTAACGCCGTCAACAATGTCGGCAACGTCTTCTCCAAAATATTCGTCTATATCCTCAATGGTGGCCCGGGTGTCTTCCACCGTGTCATGCAGGAGGCCGGCGGCAACCGTGGGCTCGTCAAAGCCCATTTCCGCCAGGGTATTGGCAACAGCCAGGGGATGGGAGAGATAGGGTTCGCCGGAAAGACGCGTCTGCCCTTCATGGGCTTTTGCGGCATACACATAGGCATGCTGGATAAGCTTTATATTCGCTTCCGGATTGTTTTCGCTTACCTTGTCCAGAATTTCCTGAATTCGGATCATGACCATTCCTTGAGTAGTGACATCCTCCCCTCACTATAGCATTTTACGCATTAGAATATCTCTTGACGGCAAAGCAAGTTTGCCGCGAGGTATTCTCGCGCGCTCCTCTGCAGGCAAAGTCGCGTTAGAGCATTTATGCAATTTCATTGCATAAATGCTCTAAAGTGAGGGACTTCCTGCCGATAACGTTTATAGCTATCCAGGAGGGTTCCTGCTTCATTGAGACTGCCAAGAGGGATAATTTTGCCTGGTTTTCGCGTATTTTTTCCCAGTGGGGAATTTTACAGCCGGAACCAGCCGCCTGTTCCCCCAGGTCTCACTATATCTCCACAGGCTGACACGACATGCCCTGCCGCCCTGGATGAGATTAACAGGGTTGGAATGGATGTCAAGTTTTTTGAAATGAAAGCCTTGGGAGCCATTCATCCTCAAATGGAGAGGGCTTCTGGCACAATTTGATAAATCAACCGCCGGGATTGACGAATATTTTCCGCAAAATCAACTTTGTCAATTTTGTCCAAAGCCGGCAATAGCTTAATCCACTTGCCGCATTGAATTTTGCAAGGGAAAACCTTATTTGTTTGTTGTGGCCGGACAAGTTGAAGATCCTGCTGGCCAATCCACAATTTTTAAAGCAAATGCCAAATCATGAAGGAGAATTCATGCTGAAAAAAATAATCATCTGCCTGTTGTTCCTGGCTCTTGCCATGCCGGCCATGGCGGACAATTCTTCCACAACATCGGCTTCCACAAACCAGGACAAAAATGAAGGCAAGGGCGGTGATACAGCTGACAAGGGAGAGGCGGAGACAAAAACAGGGGGAAAAAGCGGCAAGGATGAAAATGCCGCGGAAGAAAAAAAGAACCCCAATGTTTTTGAATGCCAATATTATACAGTAACTCTTTCCCCTGGCTGGACAGTTGTTACCCCGCCAACGGAAAATCAGGGAACGGTTACTTCTGTTTTCAAGTCCAACAGCGGCGGCGTTGCGGTAATGCTTGTTCTGGGAAAGCTGGGCGGAGCGGATGCGAAAACCATTGCGCAGATGTTTGCGGAACAATTCAGGGCCGGAAAACCGCCAGTTGCGAAAAACGGCCAATATACCTTTACATTTATTCGCGATGACAAGCCATGTGAGGCCTTTATAACCAGCTATGACGACATTTTCATGGTGACGACAATTTCTGGAAACCGCAAGGAAGCCACGAATTTTATTAAAAATCAGGTCAAAAGCGAAGAATATTCAAAACTGCTGCCGCAATTATAACAAACAGCCAAAGGCGAATGAAAATATCCATTTGCAATGGATATTTTCATTCAAGAAATTTTATAATTGGGCAAAAGCCCTAAAAATCCAGCAGGGCCGCGCCCCAGGTCAGGCCGGAGCCAAAAGCGGTCACCAGAACCCTGGAACCATTTTTGACGCGCCCCTGCGCCCGGGCTTCAGTCAGGGCCAGGGGAATGGAAGCGGCCGATGTGTTGCCGTATTCCGAAACGTTGGTGAAGACCCTGTCGCCGGCAATTTCAAGCCTTGCGCCCACGGCTTCGATAATTCGCATATTGGCCTGGTGCGGCACAAAAAGATCAACGTCGTCAATCCCGAGATTGTTGCGGTTCAATATTGCGCTGCAAACATTGACCATGCTGCGCACAGCCTGTTTGTATGTATCGCGCCCCTGCATGGAAAGGAAAAAGTTTTCATCAACGGGCTGTTCCGCAACATACTGGCAGGCTGTGCCACCGCCAACTGTGATCAGATCCCGCAATTTCCCGTCGCTTTGGCAAATTACATCGCGAACCGAGCCTATGGATTGGGAAGCATCCGATGAGAGAACGCAGGCTGCGGCCGCATCGCCAAAAAGCACGCAAGTGCTTCTG
>VSMX01000028.1:7701-19924 GCA_009773975.1 Desulfovibrio sp.
CAAAGCCAAAGGCCATAAATAAAGCCGGTGCAGGCCGCGCCCAAATCAAAAGCCATGATCGGCCCGGCGCCAATTTTTCCGGAAATTATGCAGGCAATGGAAGGGGTGAGATAATCTGGCGTGCAGGTTGCGGCAATCACATGGGTAAGTTTTTGCGGGTCGATATTTGCCTGGCAAAGAGCCTCACGCGCAGCAAACAGGCCAAGATCGGAAGTCTGCTGGGCGACATCCAGCTTGTGCCTGCACTTGATGCCGGTGCGTTCCACTATCCATTGGTCGCTTGTATCGACAATGGCCGTCAACTCTTCATTTGTGACTGTTTGCTCCGGAACATAGGAAGCAAGGGCTTTCAGGTTACATTGAACTGACATGGAAATCGCCAAATCTCCTGCTTGTTGTTCCTTTTAAAAATCAAACGGAACGGGAAAAACGCGTCAATTCCTCATTGGCGAGAATGGTTTCCGCAAGGCGCCCGTTGGTGCCCTTGCGCACAAATGTGCCGCCCATCTTGATGGCATTGGTCATGGCTGTGGCATTGGACCGGCCATGGCAAACGATTGCAAGGCCCTTGAGACCCAGAAGCGGCGCGCCGCCATATTCGGCATAGTCGATGGTGCGGACAAAACGCTTGAAAGCCCCCTTGGCCAGCAGGGCGCCCAGGGCAGGCAAGGGGCCGGAAGTGAATACTTTCTTGAGCATGCGCACAAGGGACATGGCCAGTCCCTCGCTTGTCTTTACTGTGACATTGCCGACAAAGCCGTCACAAATAACAACGTCCACGTTGCCTGTAAAAATGTCCCGCCCCTCGGCATTGCCGATAAAATTGAGGTTATGGGCCATTTTCAGGAGTTCGTATGCTTCCTTGACCTGACTGTTGCCCTTGCCTTCTTCTTCTCCGATGCTGAGCAGGCCCATGCGGGGAGAGGCATAGCCGAGAAGATCCCTCGCAAAGGCATCGCCCATAAGCCCGAACTGGAAGAGATGATAGGGTCTGCAATCTACGTTCGCGCCGGCATCCAGCACGACAACGGGGTCTTTTTCCGTAGGCATTATCGCGGACAGCGCAGGGCGCTCGACGCCGGGAAGCCGGCCCATGATGAACATGCCGCAGGCAACTGTGGCGCCGGAATGTCCGGCGCTTACAACGCCGTCGGCCGCGCCTTCCCTTACAAGCCGGCAGGCCACCTGAATGGATGCGTTTTTTTTGCGCCTCAGGATGTCCGACGGCTTTTCATTCATGTGTACTACTTCCTCGGCATGAACAATGTCATAACGCACATTATCCAGCTTGAGCTTATTCAGCTCGGTTTCCACCTTGGAAGTATCGCCCACCAGCAACACATGCAAATCATGTAGCCTGGCAGCATTTATGGCGCCGGGCACCACAACAGAGGGGCCAAAGTCCCCTCCCATGGCGTCAACGGCGATAACCGGATTCTCACGCATCTGTTGCTGGTTTTTCCTCTATTTCCTGGCGGGTGCGATATTTTCCGCACGACGGGCAAACACTGTGCGGCAGGCTTGGCTCGCCGCATGAGCAATAGATTATTGTCGGCTTGGCCACTCGGTCATGGGAACGCCTCATGCCCTTGCGGGAGCGGGATTTCTTGTTTTGCTGAACAGCCATTGCTTACTCCTGTAATTATTTTTTCCTGTTTTTCTGTTTACAATTTTTCCCTTGATACCACAAGACAAATAAAACAGGCCCGGTCTCCTATTTTATGGAAATTGCGCGGATTTTATTTTTTGTCTTCCAGGGGATTTTCCGCCAGTGTGGCTACCATGACAGCCTTGATTGTATGGAGACGATTTTCCGCTTCCCTGAAGGCCAGGTTTTTTTCGGATTCAAAAACTTCATCGTCAACTTCCATGCAGTCAATCCCGAACTTCTGGTAGATTTGTTCGCCTATTGTGGTGTCGCGGTTATGAAAGGCGGGCAGGCAATGCAAAAACTTGCAATCATTTTTTCCGGTTTTTTCCATGACTTTCATGGTTACGCGATAGGGGGCGAGCAACCTGATGCGCTCCTCCCAGACCTCTTCCGGCTCTCCCATTGAAACCCAGACATCCGTATAAAGATAATCGCAGCCGGCAACGCCGGAATCGACATCATCCGTGCGCGTGATTTTGGCGCCGGTTTTTTGGGCGATACGGCAGGCCATCTCGTGGACTTCGTCGGAAGTTTGCAGCGCCTTTGGGGAAATCGAGCGAAAATCCAGTCCAAGCATCGCGCTGCCAATCATCAATGAATTGCCCATATTGTAGCGGGCATCGCCCAGAAAGGCCATTGTTTGCCGGTTAAGCGGGGCGGCGCTGTTTTCGCGAATGGTCAGCATGTCAGCCAGAAGCTGCGTGGGATGCCATTCATTTGTCAGGCCATTCCAGACGGGAACAGATGCATATTTGGCAAGGGCCTCAACTCTTGCCTGTTCGAAGCCCCTGTATTCGAGGGCGTCAAAAAAGCCTGAAAGCACCCTGGCCGTATCGGCCATGGATTCCTTTTTGCCAACCTGGGAGCCGCTGGGGCCAAGATACGTTACATGCGCCCCCTGTTCGTGGGCGCCAACTTCAAATGAACAGCGGGTGCGGGTGGAATCTTTCTCGAAAAGCAGGGCTATGTTCTTACCATCGAGATATTTTTTCTCGCGGCCCTCTTTCCTGGCCTTTTTCAGCTGTTCAGCAAGGTCGAGAAGCCAAAGCAGGTCTTCAGGCTGAAAATCAATTTCTTTTAAAAAATCCCGTTTGTATAGTCTGTTCATCACAATTTCCGCAAATTAAAGAAATTTGATCATGCCCACTTCGTCGCAGCGATAAAATTTGGGGCATTTGCTGCACTCAACCCAGACAATGGGGGGAAGCTCTTCCCTGTTGAATTCCGTAAAACCGCATTTGCGGAAGAATTCCATTTCCAGGGTAAATACAAAAACCCTCGGGATTTGCAGGGCGCGGCAGCGTTCAACAAGGGCCTGAACAATTTTTTTTCCCCAGTTCTGGCCCTGACAGCCCGCATGAACCGCAATGGACCGGATTTCCGCCAGATCCGACCACAGAACATGAAGGGCGCCACAGGCCACAACCACTTCGTGATCCTTGTCCCTTGCCGGCGCCGTTACCACCATGTAATCCTGGATATGCTGGTACAGGTATTGCGGCCCCCTGGCAAGCATCACATTCGAAGAAGCATAATGGTTGATAAGCGCGCTCATGCCGTGAACATCGGCAACGGTTGCAGGCCGGATTTCCAGCTTCAGATCCTTGCCTAGACAAATCGGAGGAAGCCCCTGCACCTGGTTTTGAGCATCAAAATGCGGAATCGCAACTGGCATCTCAAGTTGTCCAAATCTAAGTTTATGGATTTTGTTGTCAAAATAAATATTTTATCAATAAGAGAGAATGTAGTCAAGCTGCTGTTTGGTTTTCGCCAGGGCGGCGATGGATCTCCGCAGTATTCCTTTATGCGGTTGCCCTGGCTCGCTACGCCTTTGATCCCCTGAAATTGCGCGCTATCCATTGGGAAACGGGAGAGACGCCCACATCGGCTTCTGGCTTGAACCAGGTATGGCTGTCCGCGCCATTGATTTTTCGCCACTTCAAAAAATTGCAGCCAATACTAACAATATCTTTTTCTTTCTGCGCGGGCATCTTGCGGCGCACAATGGCTATCAGGGAGAGTGGCAGTGGCTTGCCAGGCTGTCCAAAATCCCCGTGCAAGAGCACGGGATCATTGATATCTATAATTTCCGCGATTGAATTCTTTTCCGATATATCCACGCGCAGGCCGCTGGATGATATGTCGCCCAATGCGCATGTGGGCGCGGACAGGCTGCGCCATTGCATCAGCGGCAGTTTGTCGTCATTTTCTTCAATCCCCCCATGCCACATCTGAAATTTGTCTGCCTCTTCCGCATTGAGAGAAATGCGGCGGCTGAAACGCCGTTGCTGGTGGTCTATGCTGGCCGGCAATGGAAAAACCAGAAACATGGCATTTGGCGGCCCATTATATATCCGCGCAAGCCTGCTCCTGAAATGGCAATGCACAAGGTCATCATCGCGCACTGTAAAATAGCCGCTGGTTTCCGTGCCCCAGACTATTGGTTCGCGCTCTACTTCCTCAATGGGCACGCTGACCACAAAATGGCCATTCTTTATCATTACGCAGGTGGTCCTGATATTCGAGATATGGCACATATCCAGGGTGAAAAACAAATTGATCCTGGCGTGTTCCCGTGCTGCCAGGTCAAAATAGTATTCGGGAGATATTGTATTATTTACGATTGCGGACATGTATGAGTCTGACTCCTTTGTAACTTCGCCTTGTAGAAGTAATAAACGCTGACTTTTTTATTGCGCGGAAAATCGATGCTGTCCCGGCAAAATGAAGCGGGATGGCAAATAACCGTCGTCGCGGCATTTTGTGTTGATTATTTAACCATGTCCACAAGCTGTGCAAAAGTCAAGCCTGCAAGCGCAGCGGCTATCAGGTATTGTTTGGATTTGATCATATCAAATCAAATGCAGATGACAGAAAAAGGGCAATTCTTTCGGAATTGCCCTTTGTCGCGGAATTGGATAAATAATTTAATTATTGACCATAACCTTGGCCGGCCTCAGCAGGCGGTCGTTCAGCTTGTAGCCGCGCTGCAAAATTTTGGATACAGCTCCGGGCCCAACTTCGGGATTGGGTTCGAAACCTATTGCCTCGTGGTATTGCGGATTGAAATCCTCGCCGACTTCGCCAACTGCTGAGAGACCATTCCGGCTTACCGCCTCCAGAAGCAGCTTGCGGGTCATGGCCACGCCTTCAACCATATCCTTGCATGCCTCGTGCTGGCTGGCATATTGCAAGGCCAGATCCAGGTTGTCCAGAGCAGGAAGGATATCATTGAGGACTTTTTCGGACGCATAACGCATTTGTTCCTGATGTTCCCGTGTCAGCCTCTTCTTGAAGTTTTCCATTTCCGCTGCGGTTCGCAAACGCAAATCCTCAAGTTCCTTCCAGCATTCGGCGTCCGCCGCCCTGGCGGCCTCGGTCCGGCCTTGCCCGGCATTGGGCTGAACATCTCCGGTTTCGGGAAGCATGCCGGGATCTTCTTCTTCGGCGGGCAAATTTTTTTCCACGTCTTCCGGCATTTCATCATAACGATCAAGGTGGTTTTCACCCTGCATCTGGTGCATTGATTGTTTCATATATGGATGCATCGTATGACGCCGCATAATTCCTCCTGCACCTGCAGTTTGCAGGCAATTTCTTTTGAGTAAAATGCAAGGGCGCGGCTGTCAAGATGCCAGTTTGCGGAAACCGCGCTATTTCACGACAATAAGCTCATATTTGGGATTGCCCATCTTTTTTTCCGCCATTGCGGAAAGCTGGCGCAGCCCATGGCGGCTTTCTATGCGCTCGACAAGATCATGGTTGTCGGCAGGGTCCTGGCCGAAAACCAGGTCGCAGGCTGCCTGGTCAATGGCAAGCAGGTCTGTTGAAGCCAAAATGCCGATATCCTTTATGGCAGGTTTTTTGGCCCTTGCGCCGGCGCAATCGCAGTCAACGCTCATATTGCGCAGAACATTGATATATCTGGTGAGCTTGCCAAAATGATCGGCCACGGCCTTGGCGGAATCGGCCATCAATTCCATCAGTTTTTCCTTTGCCGGCCATTGGCCCCAGTCGGCCGGCGGTTCTCCCGCGACGCCATGAACCTGGCGCTTGCCCACCTGCCCGGAAGCGCATCCGATGGCGATATTTTTCATGCTGCCGCCAAAGCCGCCCATGGCATGACCTTTGAAGTGCGTCAGGACAAGCATGGAATCGTAATCGGTTATGCCCTTGCCCATGGCCACTTCTTTCAGGTGGAAGCCGTCGGCCACTGGCAAGTTTACATCGCCATGCTCATCCATGATATCGCCCGGGCAGAATGTCCAGCCATTGACCTGGAGTGTTTCGCGATGCTTTGCCGTGGTATCGCGGTCGCCATGATAAAGGGTATTGGTTTCCACAATGGCACTATTCGGGATTTCGGCCTGCAAGGCTTTGACAAGATCCCGTGGGATGATATTTGGACCGTTTTTTTCGCCAGTATGCACCTTGATGGCCACCTTGCCGTAAATGCCCTCATTTACCAGGTTGTATAACTTGATGAGGCTTGCCGCATCAATGACAGGCGAAAAATACACCCTGGCAGCCGATTCATTGGCCGCTTTCTTTACAACTTTTTGCGAGCCGATAACCGGCGTTTTTTGGGGAGAAGTGGAAATGCTTTCTTCCGCCCTTGCCTCGCCAGCCAAAATTGAAATCGCGCCGGGCGTTGCCATGGCGGCTGCGGCCAGCGCAGCGCCTTTCAGCAGGCCGCGGCGCGAAATTCCCGATTTGTTCATTTGTTTTGCCCCCTTTTAGTTTATTGTTCTAGTTATTAACCTTTAGCCGGGGTTGTGTCTAATAAATGATTCTCTCAAAAAATTGCCTTATCGTACAAAATTGCAATGATAAATATTTTTCTGCTATAAATTTAAAATCAGGGAGGACCGGATAATGACGCATGACCCGAACCAGGAAGAGGAAATACTTGCAAGGCTGAAATACCTCATTCTTGAACACATGCCGGAGCCGGGGATTCTGCAGACCAGAATTCCGGCCCTGCAGCTTGCGCGCAGGGATGAAGTCATTAACACCACCAAATGCCTGGAAAAGCCGCTTGCTTCCCTCATCGTGCAGGCTGATAAAAGGATCATTCTCGGATCGGATGAATACCATATCAGGAAAGGCGACTGCCTGGTAGTTGCCATTGACATGCCAGGCTCATCCATATTGGAAAACGTTTCGCCGCAAGCGCCGTTTTTGTGCGCGTCATTTTATCTGGACCGTAAAATCCTGGCGGATTTGCTGATTCAGACTCCTTGCGGAGATATTGGCCAGGACGAAGTTCATGGCGTGTCGGTATTGCGTGCCGACGCGCAATTCATGGATACTTTTTTGCGCCTGGTCATGCTTCTGGATAAACCGGCCCAGATTCCGGTTCTGGCGCCGCTAATCCTGCGCGAACTTCATTACCTGCTGCTTACTGGCGCCCAGGGCGGCTTTTTACGGGATCTCTATATGCAGGGCGCAAAAAACAACCAGATAATCGAAGTAATTTCCTGGCTCAAAAACAATCTGGACAAAGCCATGCGCATTGAGGATCTTGCCCGGCACGTTCACATGTCGGTTTCAAGCCTGCACAGGCATTTCAAGAGCATTACCGGCATGAGTCCCCTGCAATACCATAAGCAATTGCGTCTTTATGAAGCGCAGCGCCTGATGCTGACTGAAAACGAGAGGGCGGCCAATGCGGCCCTGAGCGTGGGTTATGAAAGCGTTACCCAGTTCAACAGGGAATACAAGCGGATGTTTGGCCTGCCGCCACACCGGGATATAAGCAGGAGGCGTGGCGGCTTGTAAAAACGGGAATCTATTTCTTTTTTTTACCCTGGTCTTCCGCGGCGGCATCCTTGCCTGTGGCCTTGATTTCCTCGGGGCAGGCTTCGTTCAGGGCCGCAAGGGCGTTCAATGTGCGGGGAAAGCCCGCAAAGGGCAGCATTATCGCCAGGGCGTCAACAAGATTTTGTTTGGTGTTGCCAACCTTGATATTGGCCCTTGCATGGGATTTGGCCTGGGATTCGCAGCCGCCAAGGGCATTGATCGCGGTAAAGACAACAAGCTCCCGCATCTTGAGATCAAGGCCATTGCGGGTGTAGAAATCTCCAAAGCAATACGCAGTAAGATAATCCACGACAATTTTTTTCTGGCCTTCAAGGGCATTGTCGTGCATTTTCTGGATTCTGTCTCCAAAAATTCCTTTCTGGGTGGCCAGGCCTTTTTCAAAACGGCTGTTTTCATCGACTGTTCCCTGGCCGGGCAAGGGCATGCCGATGTCGTTTTGCTTGAAAACCTTGTTTACCCTTGCAATGGCTGCTTCCACCTTGGGAAAGCCGACGTATGGGGCGCATTGGTAGATGGCTTCCTTTATGGCTACCGGGTCGGTGCCCACCCGCAAGGCGCCCTCGGTCTGCAGCGTGATCTCATCTTCTGCGCCAATGGCGGTAAGGGCCGCCAAAATCACCAGGGATTCCTGATTCTCGTCCAGGGTCCCGTGTCCCAGGATTTGCCCGTATACAAGCCTGTCCTTGATCAGGGCCAAATCCGGATCAGTCAGGGTTAATGTATTATTTGTCTTGCCCAGCCATTTGATGCGGTTGCTTTCCGCTTCCGCGACCCTTCCCATAATTTTATCCTCGTCTTGAACAAGAGTTGCCGCGCAGGCAAAGGAGCCGGAAAAAACCAGCATGAAAAACGCAAAACCAATAATTTTGAAAATGTTCTGTTTTTTTATCATGAATTGCGAACTCCTTTTTGCGTTTTATTATATCATAGTCTCTTCATAATAAAGCAAAATGAATGGAAATTTATTGCATTTTATCAGCTAATGATTTTCCGCCGTGATTATTTGCTGGACTTGTGATTGGAAAGGGGCTTAAAACCGTATTGCTTTTGCTCGCAAATACCTTTGTGGTTTGAAACTTCGGCCTTGACGCCGAAATACAAGATGGAGGATTTCGACATGGAAAAGATTCTTTTGCTGGCCGGGGACTTTGTTGAAGACTATGAAGCGATGGTTCCCTGCCAGATGTTGCAAATGGCCGGCTATGAAGTGCATACCGTTTGCCCGGACAAAAAGGCCGGCGAAACGGTCAAGACGGCAGTGCATGATTTTGAGGGCGACCAGACCTATAGTGAAAAGCGCGGCCATAATTTCGGCATCAATTACGATTTTGAAAAGGTAAATCCGGATGATTATGCTGGCCTGGTTATCCCCGGCGGCCGCGCGCCCGAATATCTGCGCCTCAATAAAAAGGTGCTGGATATCACGCGCAGGTTTTTCGCTGCCGGCAAGCCAGTCGCAGCCATTTGCCACGGGCCGCAAATCCTTGTGGCCGCCGATGTGATCAAGGGCAAAAAAATGACCGCCTATCCTGCAGTCCGGCCGGAAGTGGAAGCGGTTGGCGCGGTCTGGGTTGAACCTTCCGCTGGCGCCGACAACGCTGTTGTGGACGGAAAACTTGTAACTGCCCCGGCCTGGCCGGCTCATCCGGCCTGGATTGGCGCCTTCATCAAATTGCTGGGCGGCAAGGTAGAAGCATAACTTGTTATAATAATTCAATCACAAGGCTCGACCCACAAACCATCCTTGTGCGGCTTGATGGGCCGGGCCCTGAAAAGTTTATAATCAATATCAGCAAAATTTTGAAAATAACAGGGAATATAATATTCATTTAATCCCTTGCCGGTTTCAGCCTCCCTTGCTTCCGCCGCTATTTGCACATTCTTCAGCTTGAGCAGGCTTTCAAGAAAGGCTGCTCGTTTTTCCTCCAACAGTTTTCTGGCGATTGCCGCTCTTTCATTCTTCACTTTTCGGGGAATTTGATTCGGAAATTTCGCGGCCCGGGTGCCAGGCCTTGACGAGAAGGGAAAGATATGCGCGTAGGAGAGGGGGAGATTTTTAATCAGGTCCAGCAAATCCTCGAAATCGCTTTCCGTCTCGCCAGGAAAGCCTGCGATAAAATCCGCCCCCAGCCCGAAGATCCCGTGGCTTGAGGATATTTGGCCTACCTTGTCCAGAATCATGGCTGCCGAATAATGCCCGCGATTCATTTTTTTGAGAATGCCGCTGCTGCCATGTTGGATTGATAAATGCAAATGCGGGCAGAGCAGCCGGCTTTGGGCTATGGCCTCCAGGCCTTTTCCATTCAGCAGGCCAGGGTCGATGGAGCTCAGGCGGATACGGGCATTGCCAGCGCAAGAAGGGGCAAGCGCCGTTTCCAGAAAATTCAGAAGATCCCAGAAATCGCCATAAGCCTCGTTATCCTTTCCATATAAATGCAAATTGATGCCAGAAAGCACAACTTCACCCCAGCCCCGGGCCAGGAAAGACGATATTTCGGCAAGTATGGCTTGCGGATGACGGCTTTTCGGCTTGCCCCGGCTTCCGGGCACAATGCAATATGCGCAATAGCGGTCGCAGCCATCCTGCGCCTTGACCACAGGCCGGGAATGGCGGCTTGTTTCAAGGATGCCGGGCGGGAAAAAATCTTGCGAATTTTCCGCAAGGCCTTTCGGGCCTGCAAGCAGATCGTTTTTATTGCAAATGATGGCGTCGGGCTCTGCCCAAAAAGCGTTTTTGCGCGGCCTGAAAGAATTAAACAATCTTGCGGCGCAACCTGTCATGATTATATATGCCTCTGGATTGCTTCTTCTTGCCCGATAAATGGCGTTTCTCGATTCCCTTTCTGCATTTGAGGTAACCGCGCAGCTATTGATGCAGATATATTGGGCGTTGTCCATATCGCCACATTCTACGCCGCCGGCCTTTTCCCATTGACTGTGGATAAATTCGGTTTCGTATTGATTGACCCTGCAGCCCAGGGTCAGCATATAAAATGTAAATTGAGTCATGGGGGCTTATTTAGGCAAAGAGGCCAGCATTGACAAGATTATTATTTATTACCCACGGATATATTTATGAGATTGGCGAAGATATTGATATTGCTGGTTTTATGCTTTGCGGGCGTCCAAATATGCCCGGCTTCCGAAACCGGTTCCTGGAAAATGCCGGCCTTCATCGCCAAGGATGTCCTGCAGACCCTGAAAGATGATGAGCAGGAGCTGGATGGCTACTGTCTGCGCCTGGCCTATCCGCAAATTGCCGCGATTGAAAAACAGCCTGACGGCAGCCAATGGCTGCTTATGGCCGATGGCAGGCAGGTGCCATTTGTCTTGTCCGGGGCGGGGGACTGGCAAATGGATGACAATATGCCCGTGGCCCATACAATGGCGGAATTATACAATCTGGAGCCGGAAAGGCCGGATTTGGCTCCCGGCCAGGCCCCTGGGCGCAAACGCAGCAGGTTTCTTCTTGAAGCCCTGTACGGAAACAATGCTTCAGAAGTGAGGAAGGGCCTGGTTTCAACAAAGTTTCGCGGCAGGAAAATAGCCTTGTCCCGCCCGGCCGGGCAGGCCCTTGCCGCCGCAATTCCCGAACTTGAGGCCTTGCTGGCCGAAAAGCCCCATCTTGCGCCCTGGCTTGTGCCGGAGGGCGGCTTTTACTGGCGAAAGATTGCCGGCGAAAACCGTTTGAGCCCGCATTCATACGGCATTGCCGTTGATTTTGGCGTCAAGATAGCTCCATACTGGCGCTGGGCCAGGATCAACCCGCATCCCAAACAGAAAAGCTATCCGGGAGAAATAGTGCGGATAATGGAAGATAATGGCTTTATCTGGGGCGGCAAATGGCATGAATACGATCTCATGCATTTTGAATATCGTCCCGAGCTGGTTTGCAAGGCAAGGATAAAAGCCATGCTGGGAGGAATTTCGTCGTCATTCCCCCCTGAAAGCCCGGAGAGCCTCGGGAAAGGGCGAAAGCACCCGCTCGAGAATGCCCCTGGCAAATGAAATCGCCATGCCATAATTTGTTATCGGAATATTTTCTCTTGCCGCTTCCGAAATCCGCGCCAGCATCTGGGTATTTGTGATAACGCATGCCCCGCAATGGACTATAACCTTGAAATCCTTGTTGTAATTGACAAGCTCCTTGCCAGCGCTCCATTCAATATCAAGTTTTCCGCCCGCAACCTTTTGCAGCAGGCGGGGAATTTTTGTCCGCCCTATGTCGTCTTCCTGGGGATGATGCGAGCAGGCCTCCTGGACAAGAACGCTATCGCCGGGCCGCAGCGTTTTCAGGGCCCGCGCGCCCAGGGCCATTTCCTTCAAATCGCCTTTAAGGCGCGCCATAAGAATTGAAAAGGTGGTCAGGGGAACGCCAGGCGGGGTTTGCGCTGCAACGAGGTCAACGACCTGGGAATCGCAAATCACCAGGTCGGGAGGCGAGGCAAGTTTGCCAAAAACTTTTGAGTATTGCTTTTCTGTTGTAATTAGCGAGAATTTGTTCCCGTCCAGAATGTCCCGGACAGTTTGAACCTGAGGGAGGATTAACCGTCCCTTTGGCGCGCCGCTGTCCAGCGGAACCACAAGAATGGCCAGGCCGCCCGCAGGCAGCAGATCGTTTGCCAGGGCGGATGGCGATTGTTTGTCCCCATGCAGGATTTGCTGCAGAAGCCAGGCCAGTTCGCTTTTATCTATGTGATGGGCGATATCGGCATCAATGATGGGGATGTTCTGGCCAATGGAATGTTC
>VSMX01000029.1 GCA_009773975.1 Desulfovibrio sp.
TCGCTCCCATCCGCATCTGATTCAGGCCTGTTTTGCGCAAGCAGGATGTGTTTAAATATAAAATAGATGATCAGTATCTGACTAAAGAACCGCCATCAAAATGGAGCCATTGTCAGATCAAGTTTGGAGCAATACATTCTGACCCAGTTGCAGATAGTTGCGACAGAATAACCAAAAATTTTTGATAATTCTTTTGAAGGAATCTTCTCATTCAAATATGCATTTACTGCTTTGGTTCGTATTTCTTCAGATGCAAATTTCATAGCATTTTTATAGAACATTTTTATAAAAATAAAACTTAAAGTGCTCTAATTGAAATACTGGGTTATTATGGATTTGCCGGGGCCATTTTCATTGGAAAAGGGGGCCACGTTTCGGAGCTTGAAAAATGGGCCCCCATTTGGGCTCCAGATTTTGCGGATGCAGGTGGATTGAGACGGACGAGGAAGGAAATCTGAAAGAAGGGATTAAAAAGAAAAACCCATAAACTCAATTGTTTATGGGTCTAACTATGCCTTTGGGCATAAATTGAATTCGGAAATGGCTCCCCGAGACGGACTTGAACCGCCAACACGGTGGTTAACAGCCACCCGCTCTGCCGATTGAGCTATCGGGGAACATCAAGCGCAAAATGTATGTAAGCAAAAGCAGGGCAACAGTCAAGCAAAAAATATGTTCCAGGCAAAGTTTTTTTGAATCGCGTAAAAATCCCACTTTTTCGGTTACTTTTCTGTTGCAGCCATGTCTTTCGCTGCCCTGGCCAGCCGCGCCAGCTTTTTGCCGTAGCGTTCCGTTTCGCTGAAAACACAGCCGCAATAGGGCTGGCGGTAAAGGCCCATGTCCTTGCTGCGTTCAATGCCTTCCTGCCAGTCGACGCGGAAATCCCTGTAAATGAATTCCGGGCCGCCATTGCCCGAAAGATCCCGGCCCTTGGCCGCAATGGCCTCGTGCGGCTGGTAGCGGGAATATAACAGGCTGCTTGTATAAGCGTCAAAGCCAAGTTCCCCCGCTTTGAGCGCGGCAGCTTCAAGCCTGCTTTGACAGCACCATTCGCAACGGGAGGCATCCGCAACCCTGGGCAGCTGGATTTTCAGCCAGTCGGCCAGGTTCCAGCTCGCATCGTCAAACAGTATCTCTATTCCCAGTTTTGCCGCGCAAATTTCCGCCGCTTCGCGCCGCCTTAAATATTCGGCAAGCGGCTGGATATTTGGATTCATGAACCAGGCCGTTATCCCGTAGCCTTCATCGCGCAGCCGCAAAATTGGCATAATGGCGCAGGGGCCGCAGCAAAGATGCAAAATAAGTTTCTTCGGCATAACTCAAAACTGTATGCGCAATTCAAGACTTTTGCCGAAATCCCGCTCCAGTTCGGTCAAGACTTCCCGCTTGTAGTTCAACAGGTAAAGTCCAAGCTCCCTGGGCACATCGAACACAAATTTTGAGCCGGACACGGACGGCAGCTTTTCCCGTAATTCCGCAAGCTCATGAAGGGCCTGCCATTCCATATTCCGGCGCACGCCCGTGCCGCCACAGGCAGGGCAGGGCTCGATGGAAATGGAGAGGGCCGAGGAGCCCATGCGCTGGCGCACCAGCTCGAGCAGGCCAAAAGAGCTCATCCTGGCGAAATCATGCCTGGCGCGATCGCTTTTCATGCACTGGCGCAGACATTTTTCCACCTCAAGAACGTGTTTCTTGTCCCGCATTTCAATAAAGTCGATGACCACCTGGCCGCCAATATCCCTGAGACGCAATTGCCGCGCGATGGCTTCGGCGGCCTCCATATTGGTCTTGAATGCCATGGCCTCGAAATTGCCCTTGCCCGAGATGCGGCCGGAATTGATGTCAATGGCCATCAGCGCTTCCGTCTGGTCAAAGACCAGCCTGCCGCCAGAGGGCAAATAAACCTCGCGGGCATAAATCTGTTCAATTTGGAGCCCAAGGTTGAAATGATCCCAGATGGATTGGCGCTGATCGGTATAAAGCCGTACCAGCTCCTTTTTTCTGGGAAAGAGCAGGGCTGCCATTTCGCGGACATTTTTGGCTTCGGCCTCGTTATCCACCCAGATTTCGCAAACATCCTCTGTAAGGTAATCCCTCACCGAACGCTCCGAAAGGCCAGGCTCCTGATGAATCAGGGCTGGCGCGGAAAGCTCTGTCGCCTTTTTGCGGATATCGCGCCACAAACGCTTGAGATACTGCAGATCGGTCCTGAGGGTAGTCTTGGTGGCGCCTTCCCCCACCGTGCGCACAATAACGCCAAGGCCATTGCCGGGATCGATGCCGTTCATCAGATCCCGCAGGCGACTGCGCTCTTCCTGGTCCGTAACCTTGCGTGAAACGCCAATCTGCTCCTGGCCGGGGGTAAGCACCAGAAAGCGTCCGGCAAGCGACAGCCAGGTTGTGAGAAAAGCGCCCTTGTTGCCAGTTGGCTCCTTGACAACCTGGACAAGGATTTCCTGGCCCGGCTTGAGGACTTTCTGGATTGGCGGAAATTTTTTCCCCTGGGGCGGTTCCTGCGGCGTTTGCCAGTATTCGGGATGAACCTCGTCAATCTGCAGAAAGCCGTTCTTGCCAACGCCGTAATTGACGAAAGCGGCCTGCAAATTGCTGTCGATATTGGGGATGACGCCCTTGTAAATATTGCCCTTGATCTTGCTCTGGTGCAGCATATCCAGGTAATATTCAAGCAGCACGCCTTCCTCGGCGAGGCCCACTTCCACCTGCTCGCCGGCCAGCACACTGATAAACATGCGCTTTTTGCAGCTTTCTTCCGCTTTTTTGCCCGTTTTTTTGCGGCTTGCGGCCTTCGGCGCGGGCTCGGCCTTGAGCAGAGCCCTGGCGACTTCTTCCAGAGGGCTGAAAATTATCTCGCCAATGATGGCAGGCAGGTTTTTGGCCATTGTTGTAGCCGCATTTTTATGACTCCTGCCGCGGCCGCCGCGCTTGCCCCGGCGATTTTTGCGTTTCGGGACGAGTTCTTCCCGGGCCTTTTCTACTTCGGCTTCAAGGCCGGCCAGAACAATTTCGGCTTTCTCCCTGAGATCCTCGTCTATCTCCTGCCCTGTTTCGGGCTTTTTTTCCGCATCGGATTTTTGCGGCTTTCTTGCAGTTTTTTTGGGCTTTTCATTTTTCGCGCTGTCGGATTTTTTATTGGCTGCAACCTGTTTGGGCGCGCGGCGCTTGTTTTTTACGCCAGATTCCTGCGCAACCTCAGATGTTTCAACTGGCACAGGCAGCTCTTCCGGCGCGCTTGCGTCGGGCATGGGCAGGGCAACGCCGGCAGCATCGGCGGGAGCGGTTTTTCTGCCGGTATTTCGCGTCTGGCTTTTTCCGAAACGGCGAACTGTTTTTCCAGCGCTCCTGGCTTGCGGGCGTGCAGAGTGATTTGGCGAAGTATTTTCTGAAGGCTTTTTTCCGTCAGCATCTTCGGGATTGTCATTTTCGCTTGTCATTAGCATCCTTGTGATTTGGATAAAAAATTCGGGAAAATTCCTTTCGGGGGATTCTCCATTAAAATGATATACCCTTTGGTAAATTATGCAATAGGCTCAATTACTTGTATTTAAGCCAGTCCAGGAATAAATTGGCCTCATGGATATAAACATAGACAAAAATATTGACACTTTTGAGGCATACGCCGAGGCCCGCATGGCGGAAGAAAAAGGTGACGTTTCACCCATGCTGCTCAAGAAGCGCCACACAATGCGGGTTCTGGCGAATGCCCGGAATATCATCGAGGCCGAAAGACCTCCCCTCCCTCTTGCCCGTGCAACGCTGCTGGCGGCCCTTTACCATGATGTGGCCCGCTTCGAGCAATATCTGCGCTACAAGAGTTTCAGGGATGCCCAAACCTGCAATCACGGGCTTCTGGGAATAAAAATCATCAAAAAGGAACAGATGCTGGCAGGAGAAAACAAAAATGTCGCCGGCCTGGCCATGGCCGCCATCGGCCTGCATAACCGCTTTGCCCTGCCCGCAGCTCTGGCGCCCAGCCTGCTTTTTGCTGCCAATGTCGTGCGTGATGCCGACAAGCTGGATATTTTAAGAGTCATGGACGAACATCTTGGGGGCCCTGGACCACATAATCCAGCTGTTGTGCTTTCCTTGCCCGACGACCCCCTCCTGCATAGTGAAAAAGCCCTCTCTGCCGCCTTGTCCGGCCATGTTGCCTCATATTCCGACCTCAAATCAGTAAATGATTTTCGCCTGCTTCTTGGCACATGGTTTTACGAGATGCACTTCGAGACAAGCAGAAAGCGCTTTCGGGAAGACGGCCATGCCTTGAAGCTTGTTTCGCATATTTCGCAAAATCCGGTCTATGCCAGGGCCTGCGCCGGTATTTTGCGGGATTTGGCTCCAAATTCATGAATTTTGTCAGCAAGCTGCCCTGGCCGGGGGATTGCGCTGCCTCGCCAATCAATCCGGGAACGGATTGGCTCCGGGGCCAAAAAGAGATACTTCCCTGCATCCGCCTGGGTTTTGCGCCCGGCCTCAATCGTGATTTTTTAATGCTTGCGGCCCAAAAAGCCGAACGGATATATGTGGCTGATTTTACATTGCCAGAACGCAACCTGGCCCTGCCCATGCACTTTCTGGCGCGCCTTTTGCCTGGCAGGCGCGATTTCTGGCGCAATGGGGCTCTCTGGGGCCTTGCTGCCCAGGCTGGCCTTGAGCCTTTTTATGAAAAAATCGTTCTTGGTGGAGCAGGCGTTCTGGCTGGTTTTAAAAAACATAACAAGGCCCATTTGTAAAATTCAAGACAATTTCCAGCAAAGTTAACAAAAAAGTTTAATAACTTGACAATATTGCAGTTGACAGGAATCCTTGCATTTCATACAGATAAAGCGGTTCAATTTCTTTTCGGGCAAAAGCACCCCATACGTCATATACTGCAGGCAACTGTTCAGATTTGCCCGTGCCCCTGAGCGCCATATATTATCAAGGTGGAGAGCATGGTAGCAATTCCAGGGGCAAGCTTGTAGCAGCAACTTGAAAATTTGGAGATTGAGATGACCAAGGCCGAATTAGTTGACAAAATTTATGCCAAGGCAAATTTGCCAACCAAAGCAAAGACCGAAGAAGCCCTGGATGCGGTAATCGCCGCCCTGCGTGACGCGCTTATCGAGGGTGATTCCATTACCTTCACGGGTTTCGGCAGTTTCAAGATCGTAACCCGCGCTGCCCGCAAGGGCCGCAATCCCCGCACGGGAGAGGAAATCACCATTCCGGCAAGCAAGGTTGTCAAGTTCACACCTGGCAAGACCCTCAAGGACGCCATCAAGTAAAACTTCAGGCGCTCTTCCGCAATAGTCAGGGCGTCTTCATCTGGAGACGCCTTTTTTCGTCCTGTGAAAAAATCCAGCCTAAAAATCCCCGTTCAGGAAAGCTTTGCGCAAAGATCCGGCAAATCGGCTATGGAATCAAGCACATAATGAGCGCCCGCTTCCCTGAATTTTTTCGCAAGCTCCGCGCATTTGGCATCCAGTTCCGTCCGCGGCATGGCGGCGGCTTCCTCCTCGCCCAGCCCGAGCGAATTGCTGGTAATGGTAACCGCAACGGTGATGTGGCCGGCATTCAGCCCTTCCCCGATATCGGCCAGGGTATCGCCCACCTTGATGACAGCGCCAGGATTTTTCAGACCCAGGCGTTCGCAATTGAGGCGGCACATATCCGGCGCGGGCCGGCCTTTTTCCACCTCGTCCGTTGTAACCAGGCAATCCGGCTCAAAGCCGCAGGCCCTGGCTTTGGGCAGCAATTCGCTCATCATTGAACGGCTGTAGCCAGTACAGGAGCCGATTTTTATGCCCATTTGCCGCAATTTCCGTATGGCCTCAACGCAACCGGGCACAGGTTTGGCGTAGTCGGCCAGCACGGCTGGCATAATTTCGCCAACCACATCAAAAACCAGGTCGACATCCCTGTCATCCGGCCTTTTGCCCCGCGCGGCCAGCCAGGCCTCGTTAATTCTGGGCATATCCAGCATGGCTGCCACATGGGCGCGCTTGGCCAGGCCCATTGGCTTGCGGCACTCCCCGATTGTGGGTTCGATGCCAAAACGCTCGAAAGCCCGGGAAAATACGGCCACAGGGCCGCGGCAACCATGATCGACAGCCGTGCCGGCCCAGTCGAGAATTACGCCTTCAATCGGCGTTTTCAAATTGCCATTCTGCATTTTTTCACCTTTTTTCCAAAAATATGCGGCCCCGCTTTGGTTTGCAAAGCAGGGCCGCGCGGATCAGGATTTCACGACAATGCCGCGAAAGCGGCTCGCGATAATTTTGGTCGTACCGCCGCTATTTCGGGAAGTACTTCTTGTCCAGCTTCTCGTACTTGGGCAGATAGCGGGTGGGCAGAGCCAGGGCGTCGCGGCGGAATGGCGGCGCAAGGCGAGTGCCGTCCGTCATGATTTCGATTACGGCCGGACGGCGGTTTTTCTTCGCGGTTTCAAGAGCATTGGCCAGATCAGCCTGGGTGTTGACGGTGTAGCCGTCCGCGCCCATGGCTTCCGCTATCTTGGCGTATGACTTGGACCAGATATCGGCGCCAACGAAACGGTTATTGTAGAAATCGACCTGGTTTTTCTTTTCCGCGCACCATGCGCCGTTATTGTAAACGGTGGCGATGACGGGCAGATCGAACTGGCAGGCTGTGGGCACTTCAAAGAGGCTCATTCCCCAGGCACCGTCACCGGCAATGGAGACAACGGCCTTGTCGCGGCAGGCAAGCTGCGCGCCAAGGGCGGCCTGATAGGCAAAGCCCGTGTTGCCGAAAGTCAGCGTGGCAATGTCGCGCTTGGGATGCTTGAAGCGCAGATATGAGTTGGCAGTGGAGGAAGTATTGCCGATATCGGTGGTGGCAATGGCGTCGTTGTCGTAGATGAACTTGGAAACAACTTCAAGAGCCTTGCGCGGATGCATGCGGCCTTCGAGGGTGGGTTCGTTGGCGATCTCGTCAATTTCCTTCTGCCATTTGGCCAGTTCTTCCCTGACCTTGTTCACGACCGGGGCAACGTCGCGTTTGATGCCGGCTTCGCTCAGCTTGCGCAAAAGTTCCACGCTGCAGGCCTTTGCATCGCCGCAGATGCCGACCGTGAACGGATGGGTCTTGCCGATATTCATCGGATTGATGTCGATCTGGACTATCTTGGCGGTCTTGGGGAAGTAGTTGATGCCGTCCTGGGGCAGTGTGCCGAAGTAGGACAGGCGGCAGCCAAGAGCAAGGATGACGTCGGCCTTTTCCATCAGGCGCATGGCGGCATGGGAACCCATGTAGCCAATCGGGCCGCACCACAGCGGATTGTCAGCCGGGAAAGCGTCATTGTGCAGGTAGCTTGTGGCAACAGGGGCAGCCAGAAGCTCGGCCAATTTGGCGACAGTGTCAACGCAGTCGGTATCGACAACGCCGCGGCCGGATACGATTACCGGATTTTTGGCCTCTTTCAGCACTTCCACGGCATGGGCGAACATTTCGGGATTGCCGATGCCGCCGGGGGCCACACGATACTGGGAAGGCTTGAGAATTTCCTCGTTCAGTTCGCCGTAGAAATAGTCGCGCGGAATGTCCACGAGAACCGGGCCGCGCATGGAGTAGGCGGCACGGAAGGCAGTGCGCAGCACGTCGGCAGCGCGGTTGGGATGCGGAACGCGCAGGGAAGCCTTGGTAATGGGCTTGAAAATATCCCAGGTATCACATTCCTGGAAACCGTCCCAGCCAACAGAGCCGGAGCCGGCGGACGGGGAGATGACGACCAGCGGCGTATGAGCCATATTGGCGGTGGCCACTGCCGTAACATAGTTGGTGATACCGGGGCCGTTTTGGCCGATCACCACACCGGCCTTGCCGGTGATTCTGGAATAGGCGTCTTCCATGTGTCCCGCTGTCTGCTCATGGCGCACGGAAATAAAGTCTATTCCGGCAGCGGGGAAAAGATCCAGAAGATCCATGTAAGCGGAGCCAAGAATACCGCTGACATGATTTACGCCTTCTTCTACAAGTACTTCGGCCATCGCTTCACTTGGGGTCATTTTGGGCATCGTCACGCCTTCCTTGCTGGTTGAGGTTGCAAATTTTTTTCTTTGCCCCTTGTAAAGCAATGCCTGTGCCAGCCGGATTTTTTCAAAAAATGCCATTAATTCAGGGACATTTAAACGTCTTGCCAATTTTGTTGTACAAAAATCAATACACTTCGGACACTTCTGTATGGATATTCGTACAAATGGCGACAAAATCCGTGTATTTTTGCAGATTGCCCTGTATCCCTTCAAATTCTGATTTGATTCGGTGGCCAGCGTGATTCCCATATCTGCCGCAAAGGCCAGCTTTTTGCTTGATGACGGCAAGGCTGTGGGTTAATAAAGAGAAAAAAAGAAAAAGAATTTTTAAAGCGGGAGCATATCATGGCAGAAGCGCCTGAAAGAAATCTGGCCCTGGATATAGTACGCGTAACGGAGGCTGCGGCCCTGGCCTCGGCGCGCTGGCTTGGACGCGGCAACAAGGAAGCCGGCGACGGCGCGGCCGTGGATGCCATGCGCATTGGTTTCGGCAGCATGCACTTTGACGGAGAAGTCGTGATTGGCGAGGGCGAGAAAGACCACGCCCCCATGCTTTACAATGGCGAAAAGCTTGGGCGCGGCGACGGGCCGGCCCTTGATGTGGCCGTGGATCCGGTTGAGGGCACAAATCTGCTGGCCTATGGGCGCCCCAACGCCATTTCTGTTGTGGCGGTGGCGCCAAGCGGCAGCATGTTCCGGCCAGGCCCCAGTTATTACATGCAAAAACTGGTTGTGCCCGGACAGGCCAGGGATGTGGTGGATCTTGACGCGCCGGTTGCTGACAACCTCAATGCCATTGCCCGCGCGCTTGGCAAAAAAGTGCAGGATCTTGTGGTTTTTGTGCTTGACAAGCCGCGCCATGAAAAGCTTATCGGCGAAATCCGCAAGGCCGGCGCCCGCATCCAGCTCCAGACCGATGGCGATGTGGCCGGCGCCCTGATGGCGCTTGATCCTCGTTCAGAAGTCGATGTGATGATGGGAACTGGCGGAACGCCGGAAGGCGTGATTTCGGCCTGCGCGGTCAAGGGGCTGGACGGCCAGATTCTCTCGCGTCTGGACCCGCAATCGTACGTTGAAAAAGAGGCCATCCTTGACGCAGGGGTAGACTTGCGCGCCGTTTTGACAGTTGACGATCTCGTCAAAAGCGATGACTGCTTCTTTGCCGCAACCGGCATTTCCGGCGGTGAATTTCTCCACGGCGTCAGATATTCGGGGCGCCACACAGTCACCCACTCAATGGTCATTCGCGGCAAAACCGGCACAATACGCTATATCGAGGCCTACCACGACATGCACAAGCTCTCCTCATTCAGCGCTGTGCAATATTAAATTTCGGGAGGACTTGTCCTGATGCAGACACGCCGTCCGGCATCTTTCGGCAGTGTGCGGATCACCGCGTCTTGCGCGGCGGTCCGCGCCGCTGGCGTCTGGCAAATTTTATCTCTCAAAATCCTGGATTGCGGCCCTGCCAGCGGGCCGCGCAACCCGGGCAAGGTTCTGGTCACAGGCTTTTTTGCCCTGCTATTGCTGGCCATGGCGCCTTCCATCCAGGCCAGGGAAGCTGGCTGGGTGCCGATTGAAAAATACAGCAGTCCCCTGCTCAAGGGCGGCGAAAGCGCGGGCACACCCAAAAGCGCTCCCAGCAAAAAAAACGGCGCAGGCAAAAAGGCCGTTGCGCCCGTTGCCCCGGCCAGGCGAAATGAAAATTCATCCGTCTATGAAGGGCAAGCGCCGATTACAGAAAAAGAGCTTCTGGCCTTTGTTGAAATTCTGCCCCAGTTTCGCCGCTGGGCCCACAGCCAGAAAGAAGACGCACATCCCACATTGCGCAATGGCCAGGCGGATTTTCTCTTTTCGCCAAGGGCCGGGGACTGGGTGAAGGAACATGGCTGGGATGCCCCGCGCTTCTTTTGCGTCATGGGCAAGATGGCAGCCGCGCTTGTCATAGTTGAAGAAGGCAATGACATGCAGGGCACGCGGCCGGCCGATATGCCGCCAGTCGCGCCGCAGGAGCTTTCCCTGGCCCGCAAGCACCTTGGCAGCCTGCTCAAGGTTTCGTATCAGGGGGGCGCGGTCAGGCAGTGATGGAGGCAGGCTAGCGCAGCTGGCTGTCCTTGCTGCCCTTGCGGTTATAAATGCTGACGCGTTGATTGCTTTTTTCGGCTTCCTCCTGGCAGGGAACGCAAAGCCGCACGCCGGGCAGAGCATCCCTTCTGGCCTGCGGAATTTCCTCCCCGCAATCTTCGCAAAATTCCAGGCTTTCACCCCTGGGCAGGGCTTCACGGGCGCGCCTGACCTCGTCATTGACTGAGTCCTGAATCTGATCATTTACCGCATTGTCTTTTGCCCAACCAACAGCCATAACTTCTCCGTGAAGCACAAGGGGCCTTGCAGCCCCTTTCTTCTGGATATCTGTTACATATTCTTGCGATTAATCATATCCGGATTGACAATTTCAATCTTGGCGCGGCTGCCCAGGTTTTGCAGAAAGAGGGAGAAAAGTTCGTCCTTGCGCTGCTGTTTCAGTCCATTCTGGACAATTTCTGCAACGCTGGCAAATTCGTCCCCATCCGGCTCGATAATCTTTTCTGTCTTGACAACCATGCTCCCCGGGCCCTTGTCATCGTTCATACTGAAAGCCTGAGGCAGCCATTCGCCAACAGGGGCCGCAAAGACGGCCTCGTCAAATTTCATGTTGGGCGCAAAACCGGGGAGCGCCGCCTCGCGTTCCAGAGGCTCGCTTGTTTTCACGCCAAGCTTGCGGGCTTCTTCCGCATTTTTGCCAACCAGTTCGGCGCGCAGCTTGCTTGCGCGCTCCATGGCCAGGGCCAGGGATTTTTCCGCCCGCAAGATCTTGTCGATCTCCGCGGCAACATTTTCAAAGGGCTTTGTTCCTGCCGGTGTGCTTTCAAGGATGCGGGCTACAATATATTGCTTGCCGGCATCCAGGGCCGTGTCCAGCGGCGCATCCCTGGGCGTGGCCAGCAGGGCCGCGGCCCCATCGGGGCTGACGCCAAGATTCCGGATAAGTCCGGCCTGGTCAAGCAAACCTGTTTTTTTGACTTCTAGACCATATTTGGCGGCGCTTTCTGCCATCGGCTTTTGCAAGATATTGTCCTCTACAAGATTATCAAGCACATCGTGGATATTGTCGCTGGCCCTGTCCACGGCCGCGCCCTTTTTTGCTTCCTCCATCACTGTTTCAAAGGGCTTGATGCCGCCTTCCTCTTTTTCTTCGGCGCGGATGAGATGGAAGCCGTACTGTGTGCGCACTGGCCGGGAGATTTCACCGGGCTTGAGCGCAAAAGCCGCTTCCTCGAATTCGGGCACAGTGCTGCCGCGCCCTATCCAGCCCAATTCGCCGCCCTTGCCACCCGCCCGGGGCGTGTTGATCTCGTCGGCCACTTCCGCAAACTTGCGGCCGCCAATTATCTGCTCGCGGGCTTTTTCAATTTTTTCGCGCGCTTCCTTTTCGGCCGCTTCGTCCGCGTCGGCCGGGATTTGCACAAGAATATGGGAAGCCCTGACCCGTTCGGGCACATTGAATTTGGATATATTGTCCTGATGCCATTTCCTGGCTTCTTCCTCGCCAATTTCCTCCGGTTTGGCCATGGCCTCGGGATTGACGGCTATGTATTCCACTTCAACCCTGGCGGGATCGGCGAATTCCGCCTTGTGCTCCTCATAGTAAGTGGCTGGCTCGTCCTTGCCTATTTCCACCTTCGAGGCGAATTCTGCAGCAGGCAGAAAGAGATAATCCAGAACGCGGCGCTCGCGGATGAAATCATAGCGTTTGCGGGCCTCGTCGCTTCCCATCCAGGCAGGCGCGGTTACAAGCTGGTAAACCTTGTCCCGCAAAAGCTGGTCCGAAAGCTCCTTTTCGAAATCAGGCGGGCTTGTGCGCCGGGCGGCCAGCACGCGCTTGTAGGCCTCCGGATCAAACTTGCCGTTTTCATCCTGAAAAGCCTTGATTTGCTCCGCATGCTGCCTGAGTTCGACAGGCGTTACGGCAATGCCGCCCCGCCTGGCTTCCTGGTTGATCAGCGTAAGCTGAATCAGCTCGTTGAGCACCTGGCGGCCAAGATGGGCCTTGTCAAGCTGCTCACGGGTGAGGCCGGGATTCTGACGCAGCATGAACTCCTCGGCGTTGCGATAGGCTTTTTCAAATTCCGTCGCCACAATGGGCTGGCCGTTGACCATGGCCACAACATTGGAATAGTCCCGATCGTTGAAATTGCCTATGCCCCAAAAAACAAAGACAAGGATGATAATGCCAAAGGCCACCTTGACGCCAAAAGACTGCGCGCCATTGCGAATCGATTCCAGCATGCGAGCTCCGGCCGGCCCCGGGCCGGCTTGTTTTCAAATATGGCATATTGCAGTTGAAAAACTCCAGCTGCCCAAAATAAAGAAAATCAAATATGGATGTTTCAGTTTATATCCGGACATGTCTGGATATAAACGGAAAAGATCGTCTGCCCAAAAGCGTGATTTTGCGTTGCTGTCGATTTCTGTTAGCCAGCGAAGCTGGATAACAGAAACGGCCTGCGTCCGCCCGCAGGGCTCGCTGGCAGACTTGCGCCGCTACGCGGCGCGCCGGGCTTTCGCCCGGCGTACTGATGATTTAGCAAATCATCAGTAAAAATGACAAAGACCAAATATAAGTATTATGCCGGCCTTAGCAACCTCCGGCCGGATTTGCGCGGATAATTTATTTTGCCAGGGCGTCCAGATTCTTCTCCAGAACTTCCGGCATTGGCCCGTATGTATTGACATGGCGCCTGGCAAATTCGGCCGGGTCGATCTTGTGCTCCTGGGTGCCGAGGCATTCGATTGCGAAACTGGCTGTTACCGCGCCGATCCTGGCTGCTTCCGGAACGGAAAGCCCAAGCGCCAGGCCCTTGAGCAACCCCGCACGCTGGGCATCGCCCGCGCCGGTCGGGTCCTTGACATCCGTAACTTCCACAGCGCTTATCCGCTCGTCCGTGCCATCCGCCCCGCGCACACGGCAGCCCTGGCCGCCAAGAGTGGTTACAAGCCAGAGGGCGCGGCCAAGAAGCTCTTCCTCGCCAAGGCCGGTCTGATTGCAGATCATGTGCAATTCATAGTCGTTGGTTACCAGGGCAAAGGCGCCTTCTATGGAATTTCTGAGGTCGTCCGCGCTCAGCACAGGCAGCTGCTGGCCCGGGTCGTAAATATAGGGGATGCGCTTTTCCCTGTAGAAAAGCGGCAGCCTGCGCATATCTTCCACATTGCCGGGAGAGATGATGGCGAGGTCCTTTTCCGGGTCCAGCCCGGGATAGGCAAAGGAAGCCTGCCGACTCATCGCGCCAGGATAAAAACCCGTGATCTGGTTGCCGTTCATGTCTGTGGTGATGAAACAGAGCGCCGTAAAAATATCCATCTGCAGGCTGATGCCGTCGAGCGGCAGACCCATGGCGGCCAATTTCACGCCGTAGGAATCGAAATCCTTGCCCGCGCAGCTAACAATAACAGGCTTTTCACCCAGCAATGCCATGGAATAGGCGATATTGCCGGCGCAGCCCCCCCTGCGCTCATCCATGCCGTCCACCATGAACGAGACATTGATCATGTGCAGCCTGTCCATAAGGATGTGATCCTGAAAATTGCCCGGAAAACTCATGATACGGTCAAATGCCAATGAGCCGCTGATATAGATGGCCATGACTACCTCGCTGTTTTTTTTCTTTTTGCCCAAAACACGACTTTTGTAAACTTTTTAGATGCTCTTTCCCGGCAATTTTAAATTGGCATTTGAAAACTCCTGCGCTATATTTTGGCCGACTCAACCATAAAGGATAATCAATGCAGGTGGAACATACACCCATTGCGGGAGTAACCCTTGTCAAGCCCAGGGTATGGCGCGACGCGAGGGGTTACTTTGTGGAAACATGGCAAAAAACACGTTACGCTGATATCGGCATTGACCTGCCCTTTGTGCAGGACAACCAGTCGCTTTCCGGCAAAGACACCTTGCGGGGAATGCATTTCCAGAAGCATCACCCCCAGGGCAAGCTGGTTTTTTGCCCCGTGGGGCGCGTTTTTGACGTGGCCTGCGACATCAGGCGCGATTCCCCGACCTACGGCCAATGCTTCGGAGTGGAACTCAACGAGGATAATCTCTGGCAGCTCTGGATAGCGCCTGGACTGGCACATGGTTTCTGCGTGCTTTCGGACAAGGCCATTTTTCAATACAAGTGCACGGATTTTTACCATCCTGGCGATGAGGGCGGTTTTGCCTGGAACGATCCATTCTTCAAGATTGACTGGCCGATAAAGGATCCCATCCTTTCGGAAAAAGATAAAAATGCTCCCTTCTGGGAGCGTTGAAAGGCGTGATGCCAGAAAACCCTTCCATTGCAGTCGTTGTGCTGAATCACGGGCGCGCGCAGGATACAATAGCCTGCGCGAAATCCGTGCTTGGGCAGCGGCCTTTTTTGCTTGTCCTTGTGGATAACGCCTCGCCTGACGATTCTGTCCGCAAGCTGGCCGATTTTTGCGCCTCAAATGGCCCTTTCGCGCAATTTACAGCTGCCAATGCCGACGAGGCCCGCGCCAGGGCGTCAGCCCTTGCCGAAAAGCCTGGCGCGCTCCTTGTTGTTTTGCCCCACAACAGGGGCTATGCGGCCGGCAACAATTCCGGGCTGGCGGCCGCGCTGGCACTGGGGGCCGATGCCTGCTGGATTTTGAACAACGATACACTGCTTGAACCGGAGGCCCTGCAAAATATTCAAAAGGCCCTGCTCGAAAGGGCAGGAGAAGGCATAGGCCTTTTCGGCACCGCCGTGCTTTGCGGCCATGACGGCCGCGTGCAATGCCTTGGCGGCGGCCATACAAATCACTGGAGCGGGCTTTCAAGCCAGGCCGGCAATGGGCTGACAAAAGAAGAGGCCGCCAAAATACCCCGCCAGGAAATCGAAAGCCGCCTGAATTATATTTGCGGCGCCAGCGTGGTTGCTACCAGGAATTTTCTGGAAAAAACCGGCTTGATGGACGAAGCCTTCTTTCTTTATTGCGAGGAGCAGGACTGGGCCATCAGGGGAGAAAAAAACGGTTTTGGCCTGGGCTTCGTTCCGGATGCGTCCATCATTCACTTTGAAGGCTCGACAACAGGCATGCGGCCCGGTTCGCGCCCCCCATCGCGCATGGCAAGGCTTGCGCTTTCACGCCTGCGTCTGGCTGCCAAACACGCCCCCATCACCATGCCGACTGTCGCGGCAGGCCTGCTTGTAGGCTTCGCGCGCATCTGGTGGCGCAAATTTTTCGGTTAGGCTTCAAACCAGACCGCGACACTTTCGCCGAGGGGAGTTCGCAACCCGGTTATTTTCGCGTCTTTCGCCTCCGACAACAGGCCATGTCCAACAATGTTGCCCCAGCCCGTCCAACATTTTGCTTTGTATTGTCCCGGGCTTTCGATTATAATCCGGCCAACGTTTTTAATTGTTCAATGGAGGTGTCATGGACAAGCTTTTGCAAAAAAGCGAACTGGTGCACATGACATGGAAAGTCGCCCAAAAAGATGTGCCCGGTTTGAAAAAAGCGCATATTGAAGCCATTCTGGATGGCCTTGTTTCCTCGATAACGGATGCGCTGGCCGAAGGCAGGGAAGTGCCCCTGGGCAAGATGTGCACAATTTCGGTAAGGCAATATCCCCCAAAGACGATTGAGGACAGGCATACGGGCAAGCCCAGGGAGTTGCCGTCCCGCAAGATGCTGTTCATCACCACTTGCAAGCAGATGCTCGGCCTGCTCAATGCCAGAAAGCAGGAGCAGCCTGCTGACAGCAAAGAATCCTGAATCCCCGCCCCGCGGGTAAAAATGGACGCATTGTTGCCACGACACAGAAAGCAGGGCGCTCCGCCGCCAAAAGGACGGGAAGCGCCCGGTCAGATCCTACCAGTTTTCAAATGTTTTTCTGAAAGAATTAGCAAGCTCTCCCACATCGACCCTGATGAGGGTTGAATCGCCGCTTTTGACGACAAAATCCCTGTTGTCGGAGACTGTGCCAATTCTGCGGCAGATTTGCCACAGGCCCAGCATATCGACAAGGGAGGCGAATTCCGGCTTGACCGTTACAATCAGGCGGCTGGCGGATTCGCTGTAGAGCAGCTCCGTGGCGTTCATTTCCCCGAATGCTGGCACAAGATCCAGATCGACTGTCAGGCCAAGCCTCCCGCCGATTGCCATCTCGGCCAGGGCCACTGCAAGGCCGCCATCGGAACAATCATGGCAGGCCGAAATAGCGCGCTGTCCCATCAGGGCGTTGATGCCCCGATATCGGGCTTTGGCCGATACAGCATCGACATTGGGCACGCGGCCGCCAGCCAGGCCGAGAAGCGCCGCTATTTCGCTGCCGCCAAGTTCGCGCCAGGTGCCGCCAAGAATATAGATCAGGTGTCCGGGCTCCTTTAAATCCGAACTTTGGGTTGCCATGACATTGCGGATAACCCCGAGAATCGAGAAGAGCGCGGTGGGCGGAATGGAAATGCGCTGACCGCCGCCGATGTAGTCGTTCTTCATCGAATCCTTGCCGGAAATGCAGGGCACGCCAAAGGCAAGGGAGAATTGCCGCAGGGCAAGGCAGGCGCGCACAAGCTGGGCCAGTTTGTAGTCTCCGTCCGGGTTGTCGGGAGTTTTAACGGGATCGCACCAGCAGAAATTGTCCACGCCGGCCATGGCGTCGGGGTCCGCCCCCACGGCGACAGCGTTGCGGATGGCCTCGTCCATGGCATTGGCCATCATCCAGTAGGTATCGAAATCACTGTAGCGCGGACAAATGCCATGCGAAATAACCAGGCCCGCATCGGATGGCAACACAGGGCGCACAACCGCGGCATCCGTTGGCCCATCGCATTCCACGCCCATCAGGGGCTTGATTACGCTGCCGCCCTGGACCTCGTGATCATACTGGCGAATAATATATTCCCTGGAGCAGATATTCAGCCTGCCGAGCATGGACTTGAGCAAATCGGCGGCCGAAGTTCCGGAGAAGGCCGTTTCGATGCGGATATCCGGCCAGACCGGCTTTTTCCAGACAGCCGAAAGTTCAAGCTGCGGAACGCCATTGTGCAGAAAATCCATGTCGATCAGGGCGATCACGCGCTCGCGGTAATGAACTTCGAAATAGCCGGAATCCGTAAATTCACCGAGATCGGTTGTCTCCACATCCATGCGCCTGGCCAGATTCATGAATTCGTCCAGCTTTTCGGGCGGAACGGCCAGGGTCATTCTTTCCTGGGCTTCCGAAAGCAGGATTTCCCAGGGCAGCAGGCCGTCGTATTTCAGTGGCGCATCGGCAAGCTGCAGCACGCATCCGCCTGTATCCTCGGCCATTTCGCCGACGGAGGACGAAAGACCTCCCGCGCCATTATCGGTAATGGCATTGTAAAGCCCCATATCGCGCGCGCGAATGATGAAATCGTACATTTTGCGCTGCGTGATCGGGTCGCCAATCTGCACGGCCGTTGCCGGCGAACCTTCGTGAAGTTCTTCGGAAGAAAATGTCGCGCCGTGGATGCCGTCCTTGCCAATACGGCCTCCGGCCATCACTATGCGATCACCAACTTTCGCCTTCTTGAGATAGCCGGGCCTGCCGTTGACCTCCACGGGCAAGAGGCCCACGGTTCCGCAAAAAACCAGGGGCTTGCCGAGATAACGCTCGTCAAATACCACAGAGCCGTTCACGGTGGGTATGCCGGACTTGTTGCCGCCATGCTCCACGCCCTCGCGCACGCCTTCGAGCACGCGCGCCGGATGCAGGAGGCGTGGAGGCAATTCTCCTTCGTAGAAAGGCGAGGCAAAACAGAATACATCGGTATTGCAGACAAGTTCCGCGCCCATGCCCGTTCCCATGGGGTCGCGGTTCACGCCTACAATGCCGGTAAGCGCGCCGCCGTATGGGTCAAGAGCGGACGGGCTGTTATGGGTTTCGACCTTGATGCAGGCGTCATAACTGTTGATGAAGGAAATAACCCCCGCATTGTCCCTGAAAACGGACTTGCAGTAGTCGTTTTTGCCCATCCTGGCGCGCAAAAGCGCCGTGGCATCCCTGATGCAGGTCTTGTAAAGGTTATCGATAACCCGGCTTTCGCCCTTGTCCTCATCCGTATAATCAATCCTTGAGGCGAAGATCTTGTGCTTGCAATGCTCGGACCAGGTCTGGGCCAGGGCCTCCATCTCGACATCGGTGGGATTGGCCGGCAAGCCGAATTTCTCCCTTCTGGCCACGACTTCCGGCCGCTGAAAATAGCTTGCAATGGCTTTCATCTCCAGGGCGTTCAGGGCCCAGGTGTTTTCGCGGCTTTTGAGCAAAAGCCAGGATTCATCCTTGCCGGCAAGCTCTATTGTCGTAACCTCGTCCCTGGGTTCGCCAAGCACCTTTGCGGCAACCGGCTCGAAGCCGCCATCGCGTCGCCATTCCTCAATGCTCTTGATCCTGTAGCGTTCAACAAGCGTATTGCAGAGCAAATCCCTGCAAATTTTTTCCACATCGCCTCGCGAAAGAGGATTTTCCGGATCATTGCAAAATCTGTATTGCCGGGATGTATAGACCGAAATACTTTCGCGCGGCACATCCAGCACCATGGCCGCGGTATCGCGCGCGGTGCGGCCCTCGTTATCCGTAACGCCGGGGCGATAGCCGACCTCGCAAAACCATTGGGGCAACGGCTCCAGCGGCTGCAGGGGGCCGATTGCCGCGCGCTGCAGAATCGGGTCAAACAAAATGGCCTCGTCAACCAGCAGGTTCGCCTGCGCTCCGTCAATGCCGTCAATGGTGTAAATCTTGCATGCCCGCGCTTCCGCAACCGGCAGCCGCAGGAACTTGTTTATCCGCCGGGCGATTTTTTCACCAACCACATCTTCCTGCCCCTCCCTGGGGCCGGTCTCGATCCTGAACAACATCCGAATTTCACTCCTTCACCCGGCGTTTTATTTTACCGATTACAAAAAAACTTTCAGGCCATCTCCATGGCATTTTTGCGCTGCCATCATTTCAGCCGCAGGCAAGCTGCGGCTTCATTTGGCGCGGGTGTCTGCTATCGCAGCCGCCAGAGCGTTTTCCCGAATTTTATCGGGTAAAACGTCTAACGAATAAAATTGGTATATATGCCCGGTTCCCGCTCCGGCGGCAGAATGCCCTTTTCACGTCCGGCCGCAAAGCATTTCAGCATCCAGGCCATGTTCGCGCCAAGGGTGCGCATTGTTTGCAGGCCTTCGAGATCCTGCCTTGCTTCTTCCGCCGTATTGCCGTGAATTTCGTTCCAGTACTGGGAGGAAACCACGGGCATGCGCGCGATTGTGAAGTATTTGTTCAGCCTGTCAAATGAGGCCGTCGCGCCGCCGCGCCTGCAGCTGACCACGGCGCAGGCCGGTTTGTAGGCGTAGGGGGCCGCCTTCATGAAGAAAACGCGGTCAAGAAAGGCGCAAAGCGTGGCATTTGGGCCGGCATAGTACACGGGCGCGCCAACCACTAGGC
>VSMX01000003.1 GCA_009773975.1 Desulfovibrio sp.
GCGTCAGCTCTGTATGTGGCCTGAAACCGGGGCCAGGCCTCATGCCAGGCCCAAATCCGGGTCTGTGGCCGAAATTTGGCCCTGGTCCAAAACCAGGCCTGTGCCCAAAGTTTGGCCCATGGCCGAAACCAGGCCTGTGCCCAAAGTTTGGCCCATGGCCGAAACCAGGCCTGTGCCCGAAATTTGGCCCATGGCCGAAACCAGGCCTGTTGCCAGGCCCGGATTGCGGCGGCAAAAGCGGCGGATAGCCGGGGCCGAAATTGGGCTTTGGCGGAACTGGCGGTTTGATGGCCGGCCCCGGACCAAAGCCAGGTCCGGGAGGCGGCACGGGCGGCATCAGTCCCCCGGGATTATTCGGATTTCCGGGAGGATTGCCTTGCCCCGGAAGTGATGGAGCGTAATTCGGGCCGTTAGGGGGGGGCGGCGCAGGCCCGTAGCCAGGGGGCGATGGCGGAAAGGGATAGCCTGGAACCTGGCCTGATGGCTGAAATCCGGGATAGGCGGGTGGGTATGGGTAGCCCGGAACCTGCTGCCCGGGCCCATGTGGGCCGGCCCAGCCAGAATTGTTCCAGCCGTTGTTCCAGTTGTTGCCCCAGCCACTGACATCGGGTTCGATTATGATTGGATAATTCTGGTAGTCCTGGTTCTGGTTGCGTCTGGTTGGCGCAATGACCGAGGTTACGATATCCCCGTTGTCCGGATCAACGTAGGTTCCCATATACCCGTCATAGCCCGGTGCCGTGTTGCTTGTTACCTGTGCCCCGGGCATTTTGGCAGGCTGCCTTTTTGCCTGGGGGCTTTTTCCGGCCTTTGCCGGCGCCTCCGCTTCTGGTTGCGCCTGTTCGGCAGCTGAATCGCCAAGTTGCGACCATGTTGTGCGCCCGGTCGTGCCTTCGTCAACCACATTTCCGGCTGCCGCGAATTCTTTTTCAGCCTTCTGCAGATCTTTTCCGGCAGCGTCCAGATTGCGCTGCCCTTCGGAAAAATCCGCTGCCGGCCCGGATGCTCCAAAGGCTGGGGCAGCCATGAAAAGCGGCAGGCAGAGAGCCAGGCCCGCGAGCAGGCCGGCTTTTCTGTTTGCGAAAAAATGGCAAGGGGGAGATTTTTGTTTTTTCATGAGACACATATATCAATTTAAGCACAAGCATACAAGAATTGGCCGCAAATAATTAAAAGCGGGAAAGCCTCCCGGTTGCCCTGCAATTTGTTCATGCAGATTATTGTTGGGTTTTGTTTGAAAATTTGCTAACAACAGGGGGGTAAAGGAGAATACAATGCCAAAATCGCGTGCGAACGCCTATACTGAAGCCGGAGTGAACATTGAAGCCGGCAATGCCCTTGTCGAAAGGCTGAAAGCCATCGTGGCCGGAACAAGGGGCCGCGGCGTAATTTCGGATATCGGGGGTTTTGGGGGACTGTTCAAGCCTGATCTTTCGGGCATGGAGGAGCCGCTTCTGGTGGGCGCGACTGACGGGGTGGGAACCAAGCTGAAGCTGGCCTTTGCCTTTAACCGCCATGATACGGTCGGCATCGACCTTGTGGCCATGAGCGTTAACGATATTCTGGTGCAGGGGGCAAGCCCGCTGTTTTTCCTTGACTATTTTGCCTGTGGCAAGCTTGATGTCGATGTGGCCGCGACTGTTGTCGAAGGCGTGGCCATGGGCTGCCGCAAGGCCGGCTGCGCGCTGCTTGGCGGCGAGACGGCCGAGATGCCGGATATGTACGCGCCAGGCGAATACGACCTGGCGGGCTTTTGCGTGGGCCTTGTCGATAATGCCCGCCTGATTGACGGCACGGGCACTCAGGCCGGGGACGCGATAATCGGCATTGCCTCAAGCGGCCTGCATTCCAACGGCTTTTCCCTGGTCAGGAAGGTGCTGGCCAAAAGCGGCCTGGCCGGCGACGAGCCCTTTCCCGGGGCGGATGGCAAAAGCGTGGCCGATGTCCTGCTTTGCCCAACCACAATATATATGGAGGCGGTCAAGCCCCTTTTGCGTGACTTGAGCATAAGGAGCATGGCCCATATAACTGGCGGCGGTTTTTATGACAATATTCCCCGTTCGCTGCCCACTTCCGTTGAAGCCAGGATTGATTTCGGTTCCTGGACTGTGCAGCCTGTCTTTGAATGGCTGAAGGAAAACGCCGAACTTTCCTGGGAGGAAATGCTGCAGATTTTCAACTGCGGCATCGGTTATGTGCTTGTTGTGCCGCAAAAGCAGGCTGAGGAAACAATTAACAGGATTCAGGCATTCAACTTGCCGGCCTGGCAAATTGGTTCCGTTGCCATCCGCGAAAAAGACAGCGAAGGCTTTTGGGGCGAACAGGTAACGATCAATTTTTAAAGGCTTTTTCACCATGAGTGAAACAATTGTTCTGGGCATAGACTGCGGCGGCACGCATACCGACGCGGCCCTGCTTGCTGTTGAGGGCACAGCCGCCAGGCTTCTGGCCTCCGCCAAGACAATTACCGACCATGCGGATTTGCCAGGCTCCATCCTCCGTGTGCGCGCGGGCCTTGAAAAGGCCTGCGATGACAGGGCAAAAGCCGCGCTTGCCCGCATATCCCGGCTGACACTGGGCACAACACTGTGTATCAATGCCATTCTCCAGGGCAGGGCGGACAAGGTTGGCCTTGCCCTTTCGGCTGGCCCCGGGCTTGATCCTGTCCACTTCGGCCTTGGAGAATATGTCTGCGTTGTGCCTGGCGGCCTGGATCATCGCGGCGTTGAAGTCAGCCGGCTTTTTACCAATGAGCTTGCCCTTGAAGCGAAAAAATGGGCCAGGGAAGGCATTGCCCAAATTGCCTGTGTTGGCAAGTTTTCGCCCCGAAATCCCGTTCACGAGCAGGAAATGGCCCGGGTAGCGGAAGAAGCCTCCGGCCTGCCAGCAAGCATGGGCCACAGTCTGTCCGGCCGTCTCAATTTTCCAAGGCGCGTTGCCACGGCCTACTACAATGCGGCTGTCAGCAATCTGCATAACGCCTTTCTGGATTCCGTGGAAAATTCGGCCGCTTTTGCCGGCCATACGGAAAACATGCGCCTGCTCAAGGCCGATGGCGGCGCGACAAGCTTTGGGGAATCCCGCAAAAATCCGGTGCAGTCGATTTTATCCGGCCCATCGGCCAGCGTCATGGGCGCGCTTGCCCAATGGCCGGATGGCGGCTCAGGCTGCTGTCTTTTGCTGGACATGGGCGGCACCACAACGGATATAGCCATTGCCGTCGATGGTTCTCCCGTGCTTGAAAGACAGGGCATGATGCTTGAAGGCAGGCGCACCCTGGTTCGGGCCCTGGCCCAGCAAAGCATTGCCGTCGGGGGTGATTCCCTCTTGCGTCTGGAAAATGGCGCTGACGGCCCAAATGTTCTTGTTGGGCCGCAAAGAATTGGTTCGGCCATGGCTTTTGGCGGAAACGAGCCGACATTGCTTGACGCTTTCAACGTGCTCAATGCCGCGCAAAATCCGCAAAATTGCCTTGGCGATGTCGAAGCCTCCAGAAGGGGACTGGAAAAACAGGCCGCCGGCCAGATCGGCGCGGGCGATCTTGCCGAAAAAGCTGTTGAATCCGCAATGGCCAGAATTGCAAGGGCGGCCTACGACCTTGTTGAAACTGTGAACGAAAGCCCCATTTATACCCTGGCGCGCCTGCGGGCAGTTAAGGAAGCGCGGCCCGACAAGGCCTGCCTTGTTGGCGGCCCGGCGCTTGCCGCGCGCGCAAGGCTGGAAAAGGCCCTGGATTTGCCGCTTTCCATTCCGCCGCGTCCGGAAGTTGCCAACGCCATCGGCGCCGCCCTGAGCTTGCCGACGGCCAGCCTGGAAATCTATGCCGATACGGGCAAGGGAACGCTTTGGGTTCCCGCCCTCGGGTTCAGGGAAAATATAGGCCGCAATTTCACGATTGAGGATGCCAAAAAGCGCGCTCTCACGCTGCTTGCGGAATACCTGGAAAAGAATGGCGCGGCCGATGCCAGCGTGGAAGTTGTGGAGGCAGATCTTTTTGCGACCCTGGATGACAGGGGCTATGGCGCAAAGGACATCCGGGTTGTCGCGCAGGCCAGGCCCGGTCTGTGCGCGACGGTTGCATTTTCCTGATGCTGGTTGCGCTGGTCGAGCCGGAAATTCCGCCAAATACGGGCAATATTGCCCGTCTTTGCGCCGCCTTTGATGTGGAACTGCACCTGATTGAACCCCTGGGCTTCAAGCTCGAAAATCGTTATCTCAAAAGGGCGGGCCTGGATTACTGGCCGCATGTCAAGCTTTCTGTCTGGCCGAATTTCAGGGCCTTCCTCAATCGGCCCAAAAGACCGGGCGATGAAAGGCTGGTCATAACTTCCGCAAAAAGGGCAGGTTGCGCGCCCCTGCAGGATTTTGCTTTCACCCGGCATGACGCCATTGTGCTGGGCGCGGAGACAAGAGGCCTGCCCGAGGATATTTTCGCCCTTTCGCCCCATCGGCTGCGCATACCCATAAGAAATATGCGCGCGGGCGGCGTACGCAGCCTCAACCTTTCCACTGCCTGCGGCATCATTCTGTTTCAGGGCCTTGCAGCCTGCAAATTGCTGCCTGATAGCTAAATCTCAATACTGGAGGTGTCCCGTGAAAGCAGGCCTGATTCGCTGTATGCAAACCGAGGAGGTTTGTCCGGCCAGCCGTTGTCTGGAATCAATGCTCCACAAAAAGGATGCCTTTGCTGGCGTTGAAGGGGATGTTGTTTGCGTTGGCGTGAGCACGTGCGGCGGCTGTCCCGGCAAAAAGGCCGGCTTCAGGGCCAAAAAAATGGTCGAACGCGGGGCGGAAGCCATTGTGGTCGCCTCGTGTATAACATTGGGCACGCCCATCAATTTTCCGTGTCCCTTTGCCAAAAAGATGAAAGTCTCCATCAGGGAAGCTGTTGGCGAAAATATCCGGATTTTCGAATACAGCCACGAACCTTCGAGAAAAAAAGCCACCCAAACGGCGGTGCGCTGAAATGGCCGCGCCGGAAATGCCGGAGGCCGCTTTTTCCGCGGAAGCCGGCGAACTTGCGGAAAAGGCCGCCAGGGCCATTGAAAAAGAACCCAAAAATTACCCGGCCCACAAGGTCATTCTTTACGATCTGAATTCGGAACTGACCGCATACTGCGCCAAAAAATTTTTTGCGGAAAACGAACATCTCTCCGATCTGGGCCCCGCGCTCTCCTGCGAGCTGCCGCCTTTTTCAACGGATATTCTTTACGAGAAAAGGCAGAATATTGCCGCAATGGCCGGCATGACCCTGCTTGGCTGGTTTTTGGGCGGCGCGCTTTCCGGCCTGCTTTCCCTTGTGGGCATGGGCGGCGATATTTTGCGGGTCGCGGCTGTCTTTGCCATGTTCTGGCTCTCCGAATATCTGTCCGCCAATCCCAAAGCACGGAAAATCATCCTTGCCGTGCTTGGCCTTTCGGGACTTTCGCGCATGGCCGCCTCCGCCCTGGGCGGTTTTGTGGGCATTACCGGGATTAGGCAGGCAATTTTCGGCATGGGGAGGCTGCCGAACATTTTCAAGACCGCCTGGTTGTTCCTCGGCTCATTTTTTGTTTTTGTCTTTATGGCCAAAAAAGTGGACGGCCTGAACATAGCCGCTTTTGAAGAGAGCCTGAAAGAGCAAATCGCGGAACGCCTCAAGCTTGTCTATTTTGTATTTTCCGAAATTTCCGCCGCCAGCGGCGTTGAGAACAGCGGCCGCTCCGCCTGCGGCAAATCCTGCCCGCTTGCGGAGGAAGTCATGTCCATGCTTGACGGCCTGCCGCCGCAAAAAACCGCCCATTTGCTCCAGGCCCTGAGGCTTTGCGGCTTTGAGCCGCATGACGCGGGCAAGTGGCTGGTCTGGGACGATGCGGAACACAGGGATCTTTATGAACCCGTGGGACTTGTGAAAAACGGCGACCGCTGCCTGGTGTTGTCCCGCCCCCTGACAAAAGACGGCAAGACGATTCGCGGCCGCGTCCAACGGATGGATACATGAAAACTATCGGGATAGATCTCGGCACAAGCAATACCTATATATTTTCCTGGGACAGCGCCACCTGGAGCGGCGGCGGTCGTCCAAAGCCCATAATCCTGCAGGACATAACAGATTCCGGCGGCAGCCTGGCAACTGTCATTCTTTATGAGGATGGCAAGCCGCTCTGCATAGGCAACCTTGCGGAAAGCGAATATTTTGCCCATCCGGATTCGGGGGGCAGACGCAAAATCCGCTCCCAGTTCAAGCCCGAAATTGACCGCGGAGAACCCTGGGCCCTGGAAGCGATGACTGATTTCCTGACCCTTCTGGGCAAGGCTCTTCCAAATGGCCTGCTGGAAAATGCCAATGTCCATGTTGGCATTCCCGCAAGGGTGCGCCAGGATTTCGCGATTACCCTTGGCAAATGCTTCTCGGAAGCCGGCTGGCCGGCAATTTCCTTTGTGCAGGAGCCGGACGCGGCCCTGGTTTCCTGCCTGGATCTCGGCATTCTTTCTGTTGCCGACATTGGCTGCCGGTGCCTGATTCTGGATTTTGGCGGCGGCACATTCGACTATACTGCCGTGGAAAGTCTCAATGTTCTTTCCCAGGGGGGCGATGCCCTTTACGGCGGCCGTTTGTTCGATGATCTGTTCTATCAGCTTTTTTGCGGCCGCAATCCCGATTTTGCCAGGGCCATGCCCAAAAGCCCATTTGCCTATTACGCGCACTGGGTGGAGTGCAAAAATCAGAAAGAGCTTTTTTCGCGCATTGTAAGCGATGAAAAGGCCGCAAAAGCCAGTCTGCTGCTGCCCTGGTACGACAGAAAGGGCGAAAGGTTCGAGGCCTGGGTCAATGATTACGGGCGAGATGATTTTGTGGCCAATGCAGAGCATTTTGTGGCCACGGACGAATTGCAGGCCATTCTTTCGGCCTACAGGAACAGCGGCGGCCTTGGCGTAAACGCCTCGGAGCTCCTGGCTGGCAAGGAAATTGCCCTGATTGGCTGGCTGCATGGCTTGCTGGAAAACGTGGCCGACCGCGGCCAGATTGAAAAAGTCGTGCTGACGGGCGGTTCTTCGCGCTGGTTTTTTGTGCTCGATGCCGCCAAAAGGTTTTTCCCTGCCGCAAGCGTGGTCAGGAGCGGCCGCGATTATGAGGACATAGCCTACGGCCTTGCCCTTTATCCGGCCCTGGCTGTGGCCCGTGAGAGGGCCAGGGAATTGCTGGATGGCAAGATGGAGGCCTTTTGCGCGAAAGAAACAGATGAAGTGCGCAAATTGCTGGCCAGCGCGGCTGATCGGCTGATCATCGATTCCGCCCGCCGCATAACAGAACGCGACATCATGCCCGTGCTGGAGGGGGCGAAGGAAAACCGCCCGACACTGCAGGAGCTTGAGGACGCAATTGACAAGAGCATTCGCGAAGACGGCGATCTTTATGTCATGTTCAGGCGGGCGGGACAAAATCTTGCCGGCGAAATTCGCCGCAAGGTGGATGGCGACTTCAAGCACTGGCTTGTCGAAAACGGGGTGCCCCTGACTGCCGGCATCCAAATCCCGGACGAGGCCGTAAATCTTGATTTTTTTGACGGCCTGGCCACCGGTATCCTGCGTCCGGAAGATCTGGACAAGTTTTTGGTGACGCGGCTATTGCCGCTGATTGGCGGCCTGACCGCAGCCGGACTGATTGCCCATACTCTTGAGCCGGTAAGCACAATTATCGGCGGCGGCGCTGTCTTTGGGGGGACCTGGCTTTTGGGCAGATACGCGCCCTTTGTCATGCGCAACCGCAAGATTCCGGCCTTCATGCTGGGCGACAGGATCCGGCCGAAAATCACGGCCAAGATAACTCGCCATATCGAAGAGCATCTCCATAACGCCTTTGACCGCCTGGAAGAAAATCTGGCCACCGAAATCGGCAAACGGCTGCGGGCTTCCCTGGAATCGATGATCGCCAATCTCGGTATTTTCAATCAGATTGTTGTCAGTTAGAGCATTTATGCAATGAAATTGAGTAAATGCTCTAACGAGACTTTGCCTGCAAAGGCGCGCGAGAATATCTCGAGGCAAACTTGCTTTGCCGTTAAGAGATATTCTCATGCGTAAAATGCTATAGGTGCGTGGCGCAAGCCCATGAAAAAAGCCAAAACCTCGTCCGGCACCGCGGAACTGGTTGCCAAATTTGCGGAAGGCCTGCCTGCGGAACTAATGCCGCAAATTGCCTGGCAGGACAAGCTGGTCCTTTACCTGGATCGTCTGGCAGCCTATAACCGGTCTTTCAACCTGGTGGGGCCGGAAAATATCGCGGACATTCTGGCAAGCCTTGTGCCGGACAGTTTTCAGCTCGCGGCCATGCTTGCGCGGCTGCCGCTGCCGGAAAATCCGCTGGCCCTGGATTGCGGAGCCGGGGCCGGCCTTCCCGGCATACCCTTGAGGATGATCTGGCAGCCGGGTAAATACACCATGATCGAACAGCGCCGCAAAAGGGCGCTTTTTCTCGAGAATGTGCTTGCGGAGCTGCATTTGCCGGGCACAGGCGTTTTCGCGGGGGATGCTTTTAAAGTCGCGGAACCGGCCGATCTGATCATTTCCCGGGCCTGGATGCCCGTGCCAAAAATTCTGGATTACTGCGCGGCGCGCCTGGCGGACGGCGGTTTTGCGATAATTTTTGCCCGGGACGCGGCCCTGCCTGTACATGCTGACTTTGAAAATTTTCTGGAAATTGAATATTCTTCGCCAACGGGCAAGAGAAAAATCCGGGCGGCAAGACGTGGCAGGCGAATTTAATTTACAGACGGCAGAAGCGCGCTGGCAGGCGATTCTTTGCGTGCTGGCCACCATTTTGCTCGCGTTCTGCATCAGGCTGATTGAATGGCCTTCCTGGCAGAATCCCGAATACCGTTATGGCGGAGAAATGCTTCTGGCTACCAATGACGCCTATCACTGGCTTGCCGGGGCCGTTGGTTTCGGCCTGGCCAGGGATCATCCAATGGCGGAGATGCTGCGTCTGAGCGCCTGGATTCTAAATCTTGAGCCGGCAAATGTGGCCTTCTGGTATCCGCCCTTTCTGGCCAGCATCCTGGCCGGGCTGGTCGCTTTCTGGGCCTGGATTTTGGGGGGTGGCGCATGTTCCATGGCCGCCGGCCTGATGGCTTCGATTGCCCCTGGCTTTTTGGCCAGGACGCTTCTTGGCTATTACGATACCGATCTTGTAACCCTGCTTTTTCCGCTTTTGATGGTTCTGGGGCCGGCGCTGTTCTGCCTCAAGTTTTTCCTGACGCACAAAGAAATTGCATTGGCCATTTTCGGGCGCGCGGCAGCGCAAAAACCGGGAACTTCCCATCTATCCTGGCGTTGGGGCGTCTTGCTGGCAATTTTTGGCCTGATAACCTTTTTCAGCCTTTCCTGGCATTCGGTTTTTCCCTATCTTTGCAGGTTCAATGTCGCCTTTTTTGTCCTGCTTGCCCTTGCGCTTTCCCCCACGCAATCCAGACGGCGCAACCTGGCCGCTTCCCTGTGCTATTGCCTCCCGGCGCTGACAGGCTTGCCGGGCTTGCTTTATCCCGCCATATTCATCGTTTTCCTGGCTAGTCCCAAAAGGGAAAAATGGAAAAAACTTTTTTATAATCCCTGGATTTTGCTGTTGTTTTTCATTGTTCTTGTCTATTTTTCCGGACGTGGTGAAATTGCCCAGACCATCATCAGCCATGCCAATGCCTATCTCAAGCGCGGTGCGGACACCCTCGTTTCCGGCGCGAACACGCTGGTTTATCCATCTGTGGCGCAAAGCATTATCGAAGTTCAGGATTTGGGCCTGGCCGCGCTTTTTCCATATTTTCATCCCTGGCAGGAAGGCGCCATTGCCGGGCTGCTCGGATTTTTCTGGCTGATGTACAAAAAGCCGGCCACAATTTTTCTTTTGCCCCTGCTGGCGCTTGGCTTGCTTAGCCAGAAGCTTGGCGGCAGGATGGTCATGTTTGGCGCTCCAATTGTGGCTTTGGGCTTTGCCTTGCCGGCCTGCTGGCTTGTAATTTCAGTTTTTCGCGGCAAAAAGAAAACATGGGCCCCGGCCATTTGCTGCGTTGCCCTGTTATGCGGCATGGTCGCGCCATATCTTGACATGATACCGGCATTATCGCAGGGACCGAGCATTGGGCGCCGCCATGCCGAGGCCCTGGCCAGGGCAGGAAAAATAACGCCGCCGGACGCCATGCTCTGGCTGTGGTGGGATTTTGGCTATGCCGCCCATTATTTCGCGCGCAGGCAGACGATTTGCGACGGGGCCAGGCATTCCGGCCCTTCCCTTTATCTGCCGGCTGCCGTCTATGCCACGGACAATGCGCGTTTTGCGCGCCAGATTATAGCCCAGGCGGCCAAATCCGGGCCGGAAGCCGGGGATTTTTTCAAGGGACTGAACGCGGACAGGGCCCAGGAACTTTTGAATATTTTGAGGAGCAAGGGAACGCCGCTTGTCGAGAGCAACGGGCGGCAATATATTGTGGCCAGCTTCGAGAATTTGCGCCTGGGTTTCTGGATCAGCAACTATGGATCGTGGAATTTCATAACGCGTGGCGGGGAAGGGGGGGCGCTGTCAATCCTGCCCCAGGCTCTTTCCTATCAGCTGAAAACTGGCCAGGTGCGGCTGGACGAAAGCGACAATATTATTTTCCCCACATCCATCAATGTTTTTGAAACTTCGGGGCTGATTCTAAAGAATTATTTTCAGGAATGGTTTGACAGCCACCGCAGGGCCACGCAGGCCGAAGCGGAAGCCTGGCTTGCAACGAGGCGCAATATAAATTTTCTGCTCAACCGCGTTACGGATGAAAAAATCGCCGCGGATCAGACAATATATAATTCCATGCTCGCGCAGCTTCTGGTCTGCGATCCCAGGGACCCTGCCATTGCCCCATATTTTCGCCTTGTCTATGACAATGTTTTCGCCCGCGTCTGGGAGGTTTTGCCGGCAAAGGCAATGTATTAGGGCATCATTGTCGGTAGGCAAATAAAAAGCCCCCTCTTTTGCGCTGATAAAAGAAGGGGCTGGCCCGGGAGGTTTATTGGGCCTTGATTGGAATTTCAGGGTATTCTGGCAAATTTGTTATTTTTCGCATTGTTGCCATTTTTTCGCCAGGATTTCTGTCAAATCAGCGGCTTCCGGCGCGTTGCCCAGGCCGCGAATTGCGAACACGGCCCAGGGAGCTTCCTCGCAGCTCTGGCTCGCCTTTGCAAAAATATTTTTCAGGGCCCTGTTCTTGTCGTCCTGCAGGCGCATCAGCACCGCAGCCGCGCAGGCAGCGTCAAAGCGCTTTTGCGCCAGCGCACTGTCAATTATGGAAGCCAGCATGTAATCCTTGGCCTCTGGCGCCGCAAAACCGCTGGCCGCGCTTACCATTTGCTCCTTCCAGTCCTTGCCTTCCGGCTTATCCAGATCAATCTTGCGATTTTTGGCAAGCTCAAGCAGGGATTGCGGAATTTCCGGAAGATTCGGACCGGCTGGCAGCATGAACCGGCCAACAAGCGCTATCAGGATAATTGCTCCACAAAAAATCAGGGGTATTTTCCACCCTGTCGCCTTGGCGTCTGGCTTCATTGCTTTCATTTTTTCTATTGTATGCCAGGGAAAAATCCGGGGCAAGTTGCGGGGCGCTTTTCGATAAAATAATTGTTTAAAAATTATTTAAATTTTTAATTAATTTGTATTTACAGGGGACCTGTCGAAGTCCTGCGGATGAGTTCGGGCTGTATGTCCATGCGGATCAGGGCATTTTGCGTGCCGTCCCTGCCTGTCATTTTTGAATGCAGAATCTGGAAGGCAAGGTGGGCGTTCTTGACCATAAAGTGTTCCACGCTTGTCAGGCTGACGCCGGCAAGATCTGATGGAAAATCATTGTCGCAGCCGCAAACGCTGAAATCCAGCGGAATTTTTTTGCCAGCTTCGTTCATGGCATCAAGTATTCCGTAAGCTATCATGTCGTTGAGACCTACAAGGGCCGTGATATCGGAAAATCTGTTTTTCAGGAGTTCCTGGGTGATTTGCTGGCCAAGGTAGCGTTCCATTCTCACATTGTCGCGCATCATGGCCGGATTGACAAAATTGGTGAGCAGCGAGAGCGCCCCATCCGGACAAACTTCCGCCCAGGTGTTTTTCAGGCCCTCGTAGCGGATTTTTCGGGCGTGGATAGCCTCAAAGCCTGGCGTTGCTATGCAGGCAATGTTTTTGTGGCCCAGTTGGGCCAGATGCGCGGCAACCAGGGAGCCGGCCTTGTAATTGTGCAGTTCCACAAAATCTACAGGCAGGCATTCTTCCCTGTCCGAAATGACAACAATGGGGAGGGCGGAGGCGATTTTATCCAGGATGTTTCTGGACTGCGGCATCATGGTGAAGATTATGCCGCCAATATCCGATTCGGCCATCACCTTGAGGATGCGCCCCTCAAGCTCGGCATCGTTATAGGTTGTGTGAACGAGAATATTGCAATGCGACTGGGAGGCGGCAATCTGCACGGCCTGGACAACTGCCGAATAATAGTTGTTGAGTAAAAACGGGCAGACTACCATGATTGTGCGCCGGCTGAAAAGCGTTACCCGGCGGCTTACGCCCGTGTAACCCATTTCCGCGGCTGTTTCCCTGACAAGGCGGATTGTTTCCTCCGAAAAGGAAACATCGGTGCGCCTGGCCAGGATCATGGAAATTGTGGCCTGGGAAAGGCCGGTTTTCCGACTCAAGTCAGCCAGGGTAATTTTTTGCTTCATTTCGCTTCGTTATTGTTCCGGGCAAGCTTTTTCAGCAAATTTTCATAATAGGGATCGTTTTCATCCAGGCGCACATGGCGATTGTGGCGCGTCTGCAGGCGCATTATCAAAAATTGCGCTTTCCGGGCCAGCGCTATTCTTTCACCTTCGTCCGGGCAATTTTCCAGCAAATCGGCAAGCTTGTTGATTTCCTTCCGCTCCTCGATTTCCGGCGGCAGGCAGCCTGCATTTTTCAGGATCTTGTAAGCCATGCGCAAATCTTCGGGGATATTGCTGTCATCTTCAAATTCAAGCGGTTTGCCCATGCCCGGCAAATTGTCGAATTCCCCGTTTTGCTGCGCTTCGCGGATGCGGTTTTCGGCAATGATCTGGATGGCGGAAAATGGCGAAATCATGCTTTTTTATCAATAGCCGTTTGCAGGGCCTTTTTGAGGGCGGCCAGAATTTCCCGGCTCAAATCGGGATTGATGTTTTCCGGTGCGAGATCAAGCAGCTTTTTCACGGCCGGGTTTTTGCCCAGTGCATCCAGTTTGGCGTCCGCGCTTTTTGCGGCTCCCAAATGCTCGAGCCCGGGCAACGACAGGCTGGCCGCGTTGAAAACACGCGCCCTGGCGCCGCTCCTGTCCTTTTCCAGGTTTTGCAGGATAACCCGCGCGCGCTGCACAACAGGATAGGGTACGCCTGCAAGGCGCGCAACCTCGACGCCGTAGCTTTTGTCCGCTGGCCCGGGGATAAGCTTGTGCAAAAACAGAATTTCGCCATTGCTTTCGCGGATGGCGATATTCATTGTGAAGATACCGTCCAGGCAGTTTTCCAGGGCTGTCAGCTCATGATAATGGGTGGCAAAAAGCGTGCGCAGCTGACCCTGGGCACGGCCAGCGAGATTTTCCACAACAGCCCAGGCCAGGGCAACGCCATCGTATGTGCTTGTGCCGCGGCCTATTTCATCAAGAATGACAAGGCTGCGGCGCGTTGCCTGGCGCAGGATGCGGGCGGTTTCCATCATTTCGACCATGAAGGTGCTTTGCCCCTGGGCCAGATTGTCGGAAGCGCCCACGCGGCTGAAAAGCCTGTCGCAAAGGCCGATCACCGCGCTCTTTACCGGCGCCATCGAACCCATTTGCGCAAGAATGCAGATAATGGCCGCCTGGCGCAAAATGGTTGACTTGCCGGCCATGTTGGGGCCTGTAAGCAGGCAAAGTCTTCTGGATTCGTCCATGCGCAGGTCGTTGGGCACAAAATTGCCGCGGCCAATTATCGATTCGACAACAGGATGCCGGCCTTCTTCAATCTGGATTTCGGATTTGTCCGAAAGCTCCGGCATCGCCCAGACATTGCGGCGCCCGCATTCCGCCAGGCCCTGCCAGTAATCCACATGACCCAGAAGCGCGGCCATGTGCATCAGGCGGTCGCGTTGGCGGGCGATATGGTCGCGCAAATCCTGGTACATGTCGTATTCAAGCTGTTTGCGCTGCTCCTCGGCATTGAGGATTTTCGATTCCAGGCTTTTGAGCTCTTCTGTAGTAAAGCGTTCCCCGTTGGCCAGCGTCTGGCGGCGGATAAAGCGTTCGGGCAGATCCTGGTTTTTGCCTACTTCGTAATAATAGCCGAAAACGCGGTTGAAGCCCATTTTCAGCCGCTGGATGCCGGTTTCGGCGCGTTCCTTTTCCAGCAGGGCGTCAAGTTCCTCCTCGCCGTGCAGGCAATGGCGCAAAAGCTCGTCCAGAGCCGCATTGAAACCTCTCCTGAAGATGCCGCCGTCATTGACCGTATTTGGCGGCTCGTCCACCAGCGCGTCCTGGAGAAGCTTTGCCGCGTCTTCCAGGTCATCCCAGCCGGAAAGCAGCCTGGCGACAACAGGCGGCAGCGCGTCCTTGCCTGTTGACAAAAGCTGGCGTATTTGCGGCAGAATGGCCAGGCTCTGGCGCAGGGCGATAAAATCTGCCGGCCGGCAGCGGTTGAGGCAAATGCGGGTGGTGATACGCTCGATGTCGCTGACAGTTTCCAGGCATTTGCGCAAACTGGCGCGGCGTTTGTCGTCGTCATGCAAAAAAATGACTGCCTGCTGGGTGCCGAGAATTGGCGCGGCATCCCTGAAAGGCTTGCGGAGCATATCCTCAAGATGGCGGCCACCCATGGGGGTCACGGTATGGTCAACGACATGGCGCAAGGTGCCCTTGCCCTTTTGGCCATTCAGGCGCTGAAAAATTTCAAGGTTGCGTTCGGTCAGGTCATCGATGATCAGGCATCTGGAAACATCCAGGGGAACAAATGGCAGGAGATGTTCGGCGCAGCCGGGCTGGGTCTGGTTGAGATAGCGCAAAAGCGCGCCGCAGGCCCGCGCAAGCAGGGGCTTGTCGTCAAGCCCGAGGGAGGCCAGATCCCGCACGCCCTGGCAGACCTGGAGAGCAGCGCTGGCGCGTCCATCGTCAAAATCGCGCAAATCCAGCTTTTTCTTGCGCATATTGCCGATTGTTTTTGGCAATTCCAGGTTTTGCGGCACGAGAAGCTCGGCTGGGGCAAGCTTGCCCACCCACTGCCAAATATCCTCCGGGCGCCGGCTTTCCAGGCCGCTCCATTCGCCGGTGGAAACATCGGCCCAGGCAAAGGCCGCGCCGCTTTCGCCCACAAATACGGAACCGAGGAAATTGTGCCGTCCGGCCTCGAGATTGAGGTCGTCGAGCACGGTGCCTGGCGTGATGACCTGGGTTACGGCGCGTTTGACAATGCCTTTGGCTGCCTTTGGATCTTCTGTCTGCTCGCAGACGGCAATGGAAAAGCCCTTGTCCACAAGCGTGGCTATGTAGCTTTGGGCCGCATGCCAGGGCACGCCGCACATCGGCGCTGCCCGCGCGCCGTCCTTGCCGCGCTGGGTCAGCACTATCTGCAGCTCGCGTGAGGCAATCAGGGCATCGTCAAAAAAAAGCTCGTAAAAATCGCCCATACGGAAAAAGAGGAGGGCATCGGGATAATTTTTCTTGATGCCCAGGTACTGGGCGAACATGGGAGTGGTTTTTTCGGCTTCTTGCATAACAAAAAAGGGCGCCATAGGCGCCCGGATTTTCAGGATTGTGCTGTATCCCTTGGGGCTGCCTCGTCATCTTCGTGCCTGGGAGGAAAAACCGAATCGTCCTTTGGGGAATTCACATCAACCTTTTTTGTGGTGTTGACGGGAATGGCCAGGCTGGCGGCTTCCTTTGTCTTCTGATCGTCAATGACGCGCTGCAGCTGGGCAACCTGCTTCACAAGCTTGCGGTTTTGGCTGTGGGATTTCATCAGCTTTGCGGAAACGTTGATGCGATCCCAGATGAGCATGAGCCAGCAAAGCACGGCGCCAACAAAAAAGGCGGCGATAAGCAGGAAATAGAATGGCAACGTGATACTTGTCATTGGCGGAATGAAGAAAAGATTGAGCGTCATCTGCATTTCCTGCGAAAGCGCCGCCTGGTTCTGGAAAAAGAAGATCAGGCAGAGGAAAATGAAGACGGCCAAAATCAGGACCTTGATGTAACGCATAATACTCCTCCCGATGGAAAGATGACAATAGGAAAACCGTTCTATGGCATTTCTTGAATGAAAATATCCAATTTCATTGAATATTTTCATTCATCCACAAGTTTCTTTGTGGTTTGAGACCTCCGCGGGCGCAAGACGCAAAGCCCTGAAAGGCTTTATTGCCAATTTTGTTACGCAAACGCTCTAATCCCCAGGCCTGGATAGAGCCGCATAATGGGGCACAAGCGCTGCCCAGGTTTCCTCCAGGTACTGGGGGATCGTCCTTGTCTCGTCAAACACAGCCAGAAACGATGAATCACCGTTCCAGCGGGGCACCAGGTGAAAATGCAGATGTTCCCTTATGCCGGCGCCCGCGGCCTGTCCCTGGTTGAGGCCAACATTGATGCCTTCGCAATGAAAATGCTCTTCAAGGATTTTCGCGCTGGCTTTCAAAAGATCCATCAACTCCCCGCTTTCCTGCGCGGTCAGGTCCTCAAGCTTCATGACGTGCCTGTATGGACAGACCATGATGTGGCCATTGTTGTATGGATATTTGTTCATGATCGCAAAACAGTGCCTGCCGCGGTAAAGCACAAGTCTTTCGGCGTCCTCGTCCGTTTTGGCCGGGATGCAGAACACACATTCATCGGGTTTTGGCCCAAGGATGTAACTTATGCGCCAAGGTGTCCAAAGCTGTTTCATGACAAACAATCATACACCCACGCAAGCCGCCCGGCAAGCGTTGATTTGCGGGCAAGAGGCATTTTTTGGGCAGTATTTGATACCTGGCAGCATAAAAATCCGGGTTCCAAATACCCTGATATGCGGTTTTCACCAGCAAGTTCCCTTGTGGTTCCAGACCTCGGCCGTCAGGCCGGACAAGCCCGCACCCCGCGCTCCCGGGCGGGGTATCAGACGCGGGCTCAAAACGCAAAGCCCTGAAGGACTTTGCTACCAATCTGGTTATTCCTTGTGATGATTTTTGTCCTTTTCCGCTTCCGCCTTGCGGGCGGCTTTCGCGGCCACGGCCATCTGCGCCTTGGCTGTTGGCGCCTGGCCGTCCAGTTTGGCATCCAGGGCCGCCTTGAGCGCAATGGCAAAGGCCGGCCCGGGGGTGAGCCCGAGCCCGCGCAAATCGTCGCCGTTAATATCGGCCTTTTCATGCCGCCAGTGGGTTATGTGGCGCGAAATGTTTTTTTCCAGCGCAGGATTATCGCAAATTGCCATGAGATAAAGCAGGCTTTCCAGCGAAAGCGGCGCCAGCATACAGCAAAATTCACTGATTTTCGCGCCGCGGCTTTCCTCCTTTTTTTGCCAGGCCAGCAGGCGCGGGCGCAGCTTGCGGATAATCTCCCTCTCCCTTAGCAGCATATTTTTATTGGCCGGCGCAAAGCCAAGGCGATCATAATTGTGCGAGGTGTCGGCATAGCTCAGGTTGTGGTTGAGAGAAAGAAAATAAACGACCCAGGGTTCGGGCTCATCCTCGCTCCAGAGCATCTTGTGCCAGCCAAGCACCTTCCGGGTTTGCTGCAAAATTTCGGCGCGCTGGGGCGTAAGGGCCAGGTTGCGGCCCAGGGCCGGCAATACCCCGAGATCATCCAGACGGATCAGGCATTTTGCTCCATATTCTTCCTCGCAAATATGCCGAAACTCGTTGAAAACCCTTTGGGGCGAAAGTTTTTCCAGCAGATTCAGAGGCAGGATATTGCGAATCAGTTTTTCCGTGCCCGGGCCGATGTGAAACTGGTAGCGCTGTTCAAAACGGGCCGCCCTGAGAGCGCGGGTTGGGTCTTCCACAAAGCTCAGGGTATGCAGGACGCGGATGACCTTGTCCTGAATGTCGCGGCGGCCGCCAAAAAAATCTTCAAGTTCGCCGGGAGGGTCGCAGTCCAGGCGCACGGCCAGGGCATTGATCGAAAAATCGCGCCGGAAAAGATCCATCTTGATCGAGGAAAGCTCCACAGTAGGCAAGGCAGCGGGATATTCGTAATATTCGAGCCTGGCTGTGGCCACGTCAACATGACATTCACTGCCTTCGTCATTATGGTAGATGACAATTGAAGTCAGGAATTTCTGGTGTTCGCGCACCCGACCGCCAAGTTCGGCGGCAAGCGCCCGGGCAAAGCCTATGCCGTCGCCTTCGACCACAAGGTCTATATCCTGGTTGGAGCGGCCAATCAGCAAGTCGCGCACAAAGCCGCCCACGGCGTAGACGGGCAGCTTGAGCTTTCTGCCCAGATTGCCCGCGAGTTCAAGAATGCGGCGGGTTTCGGGCAAAAGCCTGCCATTCATCAGCTTGCGCACATTGCGTGGCCTGGAATTCTTTTTCTGCAAATCTTCAAGCTTGCCGGAGCCGCTGGCAAAGACATTGATAAGGTCCGTGCGGGTTACCACGCCGCTTACCGCGCCTTTTTCAACAATGGGCACAAGGCGCTGGCGCCCCGCGACAATGACCCTGGCCAGATCCCTGATGCCGGCGCGGGGCGAAAGCGTTTCCACGCGCCTTTTCATGTATTCGGCCACAATTTCACGGCCAAGGCCGTGGGCATTTGCCCTGGCCGCTGTCTGGGCATCCAGCAGGCCGCAGCAGACGCGTGTGCCGGGTTTGAATACGGGAATGGCCTTGAGGCCGAAATGCAGCATCAGCTCATCAGCCTCGCGGATTGTCGCTTCCGATTCCACGCCAATGGCCGGCGCTGACATGTATTCGCGCGCGGTTTTGGCTGGCTGGCCCTGTTGCTCAAGCGAGTTGACGATAATATCGCGAACCTCCGTGATCATTTTGCCGCGCACCGAGGCCGAGGCAGCGTAACTGTGACCGCCGCCGCCAAGCTTTGCGCAGACATCGCCCACATTCACGGCATCGTTGCGGCTTCTGGCCACAACCTGGATGCGGTCGCCCATCCGGCCAATGGTGAAAAGGACGGTAAATTTTTCCATTTCCATGAGCTGGTGGGCAAGATAGGCAAAATCACCAAGATAATTGTCCAGGCTGGTTTCGGCCAGAACAACGGGTACATCGTTGATGACGTATGTCCGGGCCGATTCCATGAGGCTGTTCAGAGCCTGGATATGCATGCCCGTGAGCTGGTGCGAGGCCATTTCATTGATTCCGTTGACGTCCATGCCCTGGCCCAGAAGCCATGCCGCGGCCAGAAAATCGTCCCGGGTGGTGGATGAATAGGTGAAAGAGCCCGTATCCGCATAAATGCCAAGCCCAAGAAAGGTCGCTTCTTCTCCGGTCAGGACAATGCCGCGTTTTTCGAGTTCCGCGCAGAGCAGGCTGGTTGAAGCGCCCACGCTTGCGACAACGGTTTTGGGCGACTGGACGTCATCCCCGGAATCGGGATGATGATCCCAGATTTCAATCTCCAGGCCCTCGCGTTCAAGCAGGGGGGCAATGTGGCGCAGGCGTCCTTTCTGGCGCGTATCGACAAGCACAAGGCGGTCAATTTCAGCCCAGGGGATTTCGGCCGCTTCCATAAAATTGTAGCGCTGCCTGTCCAGATTGTTGTAAACCTTTTGCAGGCTTTTTTCCTGGGTGCCGGGAAACAGCAGGACATTGTCGTCATGCAGGCGCCGCGCGGCGAGCATGGCGGCAAAGGCATCGAAATCGGCATTGGCGTGTGCTGTGATGAGGGTGCTCATGTCTTGTTGCGGGGATGGAATTGATGATGGATTTGCCGCAGGCGCATGGCCTGGACATGGGTATAGATTTCCGTGGCCGCCACATCGGCATGGCCAAGAAGAATTTGCACCGTGCGCAGATCCGCTCCTCCTTCCAGAAGGTGGGTGGCAAAGGAATGCCTGAAAGTGTGGGGGGAAATCGGCCGGCGGATGCCGGCTTCAAGCGCGTATTTTTTTACAATTTGCCAGACATATTGCCTGGTCAGGCCGTTGCCGCTGCGGTTGAGAAAGAGTTTTTTGCTGGCTGGCTTGAAGAGGGGACGAAATTTTGCAATGTATTCCGAAAGCAATTTCTGGGCAACGGCATGCAGGGGCACAACGCGCTCTTTCGAGCCCTTGCCGATTACCCGCACAAGGCCTTGCTGCAAATCGAGATTTGAAAGATCGAGGCTGCATAGCTCGGACACGCGCAAGCCGGAAGCATAGAGCAGTTCCAGCATGCAGCGGTCGCGAAAGCCGCCGCGATCTTCCATCAGGGGCATTTCCAGCAATGTGGCCATTTCCTCCTGGCTCAGGACTTCTGGCAAATGCATGGGCAATTTGGGGTTGCCCATGTTTTTTGTGGGATTATCTTTTAAAAGACCTTCATCAATTGCAAAATCAAAAAAAGAGCGCAGGGCCGAAAGACGCCTGGCCTGGGTGCGTGCGGTAAGGCCGCGATTGCGCTGCCAGGCAAGAAACAGAAATACATCCTCCTCGCCGGGAAAGGCCAGGGAACCCTGGCTGGCTTCGTTCCAGAATTTCAGAAAGCTGCCTATATCTTGAAGATAGGCAATTACAGTCTGGCGCGACAGCCCCTGCCGGGCAAGCAGCACATGCCCCCAGGGCTGTGCCAGACCTTCGAGACCGCTTTTTTCCATGGGCATATTCTATTATAGCATTTTGTCTTTGGAAATACCTATTTTCAAAGGGCATATTATGCCGGCTCCGCCGCTTGAAGCGGAACTGGCCGAATCGGCGCCGCCGGCAGGTGTATATTGCCTCGCCAGCGGCATTTGCGAAAAAGATGAAAATGTATATATTTGCGATGAACAAGTTTTTGCAATACTGCGGATAACTGTATGAACCCAGAACGTATTCAGGTCTTTCTTTCGCTCGGATCGAATTGCGCGGGAGCGCGGCAAATGCTGGCAAGGGCGCGGGAAGCGATTGCGGCCTTGCCAGGAGCGGGCATTATTGCAAAATCGCCGGTTTATCTTACTGAGCCTCAAGGCTATTCGGAACAACCCTGGTTTTCCAACCAGGTTATCGCCCTGGCCGTGGCTGAAAACTGGCGCCCCCCAGCCTTGCTTACCGCCCTCCTGGCCATTGAAAATTCCCTGGGCCGCAAACGCGACCTGGCCTTGCGCTTTGGGCCGCGCAAGATTGATATTGACCTGCTGCTTTTTGGCGATGAAAAAAGTTCGGACCCCGACTGCGTTATCCCCCATCCGCGAATGCTGGAACGAGCTTTTGTGCTCTGCCCCCTGCTGGACATTGCCCCGCAAATCAATATCGGGGGACGCCCGGCTTCGGACTGGCTGGCTGCTCTGCCCTACAAAAAAGCCGGGGAAAAAATCTGGCAATGAAAATATCTGCCGCGACCCTTTCTCTTTTGGCTCTGGATGAATATACCAGCCAGCAGCGCAAAAACGGGCAGTCAGCCGCGATTTCCCGCGCCCACTTTTATGATCGTGTTTATACGGAAAAATCCGGAAAGGATGTTTTGGAGCAATGCGGCAAGGATGGCCATCTTGCGCCCTTTGCGGACAATATCGGCAAGATTTTTTTCGGCAAGCCAAAAGAGCGGGGCGAAGCGGAAAAAATTCTGGGCGCGGAAGCCTGCAAGGTTTTCAAGGCCCTGGCAAAGGCGGTCGATGGCATTGTTTCGATATTTGACGAGGAATTCCCTTTTGTTGATATTCCGGATTCAGCTGCCCAGGACAGGCCATTTTTGTTTTTCTACCGCGGCGATCTCGCCCTTCTGGATCAAGTTGACAAAAATGTCGCCCTGGTCGGCCTTGTTGATCCCCCGGAAGAAATCAGGCAAAGAATAGATGTCCTTGTGCCCCGTCTTGTGGCCGCGGGCGCAAATATCGTAAGCGGGCTGGCAAAAGGATGCGATCAGGCCGCGCATGAGGCCTGCCTGCGCGCCGGCGGCAAGGCAATCGCCATTTTGCCGTCGCCCCTTGACCGCATTTATCCACGGGAAAATGCCAAACTTGCCCGTGAAATCGTAAAATGCGGCGGTTTGCTTTTGAGCGAATACTACAGGGCGCCGCTTGAGGACTGGGAATTCTCCCGCAGGGCTATAAGCCGCGACAGGCTGCAGGCCATGTTTGCATGCAGCATTATCCTGGCCGCAAGCCATGAGCCGGGAACAAGCCAGAAAAGTTTCGGCCAGCAGGGGGAAAAAAGCGTCAAAAGGCAGAGCCGGGATTGCGGTTCGTGCCATGCCATGGAAAAGGCCAGGGACTACAAGCGCCGGCGCGTTGTGCTTTATGATGCGAACAACGACAAGGACAAGGCTTGCCTTGCCTTGAACAGGCAATATTTTGATTTCAATGAAAGCCTGCTGATTAAAGACCTCGCCTTTATCGCCCTGGCTGACCCCGCAAATGATGATTTGGAGAAATTGCTGGGCGCAGTGGCTGAAAATGGCAAGGACGATCTCGCGGAAAATATGCCCGAAGGCGGGGAGGCGGCCAGCGCAAATTGTCCTGACTGCGATGACGCGCCGGGCGGCGAAGACAATTTTGATGATTCCTGTTCGCAAATCCCGGCCGAAATTGAAGCGGCAGGGTATGTCGATAACCCTGATCCTGGCGAATATGCGGATTCCTTCAGCTATGAAGATTATTCCCAGGAGGAATTCACGGAACAGGACGCGAGCCAGGAGTATGACGATTTTCCAGGGCCGGCTGAAGACCGGGAAGCATATTCGGACGACCGATCTTCTCCCCCAGGTGTCCGGTCCTGCAAACCGTCAGGGCCTTTCTGGGGCAAATCTGCGGCAGGGCAGGAAACCGGAAAAATTCCACCACCTGCGGAAAACAGCAAGGACAGTGAAAGTTCCGGCAAGGAAGATGCGCCCAGCCAGTCGTTGCTTATGCTGGATGGCGTGCCGGCCGGCATGGAAAGCCACAAAAGGAAAAAAGCGCCAGCTTCCGGCCGGGAAGAGAAAAAATCTTCCGAGCCGGCGGACGAGGTGCGGGAAAAGCGCAAAAAAGGCAAAAAGCGCGCCCGGATCAGGGAAGATCAATTTCGGCTTTTTTGAAATCCGGCTTTTGAAAAGCGGCCTTTTACCTTAGCCAGCTGTCCAGGCATGGATACTTGCCGTTTGTTGAAAGCATTCCACAGGAATTGATGCCCAAATCAATGCCCCGGCGATGCAGTTTTGCCAGACGCCCCTCGAAAAAGGCGCAAAAGCTGTTCATGTACAAAACAGTCTCCACCGTTTCACGTGATACATAATCAGGGTGGCGCCCATTTGCGACCACGCCAAGATAGGCATTGAGCGCTTGCGCAAGCTCCTGGGCATCCATTTCGGGAGACAGGTTCAGGCGGCCCTTGCGCCAGTGGGCAGCCCGGAAATCGGCATAGGCCAGAAAGGAAGATTTGGCCATTTCATCGGCCAGGGCCGAAAGATCATCCGCGCAGTCATTGGCGCCCTGGCGGACGAAGATGGCGCACCATTGCGAAAGAGCCTCGATTACAGCCCTTGCCGAAATAGCCCGTTCGCCCCCAAGCCGAAATTTTTGCGGCGCTTTCAGTCTGGCGCATGCCTGATTCCAGGAAACGACAAAAGGCCTGTAATCCTGGGCCGCGCAAGGCGGAGTTGTGGGCAGAAAAACTGTCAGCGCAATCAGGATTGCCGCAAGCCTGTGCATGGCCTAGTCTCCAAAGATGAAGTTTTCAAGGGCATTGCGCCCTTCTGGCGATGCCCCCTCCCTGAAGACGGGCAGGTTCCGGGACCAGGGCGCCGCCTTGCCGTATGCCGGGCGACAGGCAACGTCATTTTGGCGAAAGGCGCGAAAATCAGCGCTGGTTTCGCCACGACAGCGTTTTTCGACAAATGCGCGCGGACATTTGAGCAGACTTTGCCAAAGTTCCGGCGTCTGGCAGATATCGGCTGGAGGTTTGCGGGCTGGGAGAATTTGCGCGGATTGAATTTGGGGCGGCGCGGGTTTGTGCAGGGGGGAATTTTGCGTTGCCGGGATATTGGCCGCCGCCGGGAGGCTGGCCGCAGGCGCCGGCAGGATCTTTTCAGCGGGAGCGGGATTTCTGGAACCGGATAATTTTAAAATTATACCGAAGGCCAGAATGACTGCCAGGGTGAGAATAATCAGTTTCGCATACGCCTTTTTGCCGCTTCTGCCTTGTTTTGCTGCCCTGGCAGTGCATGGCAAATCCAGCCAGATTTGCGAGTTTGGCGCATTTGCAAGGGCCTTGTGGATATGCCGCGCAAGGGCCGGATCATCCGGGAAGTTTTTGTAAAAAGCAAAGGAAATGGGCACGATGTTGCGGCCAAAGATGTCCTTTGCCGGGCGGTAATCAAAAAATACGGTGTATTCTCCGTATTTTCTTGCTGCGGGCCGCGCGGTGGCCAGGGACTGGTAATCGGCCTTGATTTGCGATTCAAGTTTTTCAACGGGAAAAACTTGCGGCAGCCAGCGGGCATTCTCGCCGTTTTCCCAGAATTGATGACAAATGGGAATGCGCATGATTATTTGAGAAAAACAAAAGTAATGCCACGGCAGCATCACTCAAGCGGCTTGCGCCAGATGCCGGAGTTCAGGATATTGAAAAGATCGCTTGCGCCAATGTCCAGCGGGCTTGCGCAGCCCAGATCCGAGCTGCCGAAATTTTCTTCCCTCAAGACAACTTCCCCGGATACTGGCCGGATGACAAGAGGGCCAAAATTGAGAAAATATGTCTTGCCGTTGTCTTCCTCATGTTCGGTCATGGCCGTGGTCTTGTAGGAGACTTCTTCCCCCATGCCGCCTGGAAAGCGGATGACAAGCTCGTTATTGCGGGTAAAGGCGCTGCCAAGTTTGCGGCCATGCAGGTCAAGGGTATTGCCTTCAGTCGCGGCAACTTCAAAATCCCTGATTTGCAGGCCGCTGGTCAGGATTTTGCGATAATTGTCCAGTCCTTGCGCGCGTTCGGCCAGCAATTGCCGCAAATCTTCCGGCCGCCGATAGCGAAAGAGATTGTCCCCAAGGCGCGTGGCCGCGGGAAAACGCATGGCTGCCTTGAGACGCTCTTCCATATCCTCAAGTTCGTTCTGGCTGGTAATCCTCTCGCTTATGCCAGTTATCGCTTCGCGGTCATGAATTTCCGCCTGTTTTTGCAGTTCGTTGGCAATGTTTTCGCGCTGGGCTTCGCTCAGGCCATAGCCGGAATTGTTAGCCGCCATTTCGCGCAACGGTCCAAGCTCGGCCTCGCCAAAATTTTCCACGGCGCGCGCAAGGCCAAGCAGCGCATGGTAAAAGCGTTCCCCCATGCCCAGGCGAATATCTTCCGCCATGTTTCTGGCTTCTTCCGAGGGATCATTTTGATGGGCATTGATGAATTCCTCGGCTTCCGCGATATTGTTTTGCCGGCGCAATCTTCTGTATTCGGCACGCAGGGCGTCAAGCCGGGCTTTTTCAGGGGATGTTTCTTCCGCTCTGGCAACTTCGATCGAGCGGTCGCGCAAGGCCTCGCGCAGGGCTGCCAATTCCCCGTCCCGGGGCAAATTTGCCAGCAGGGCTTCCGCGGCCCTGATATCTGCCGTGTTTTTGGCATTTTCAATGCGGCTGCGGGCCTCGCAAATTCTCTTGCTCCGGCTTTCCAGAAGTTCTATGTCATTGAGCAGGCCATGCGGGGCATTGAGGCCGGGCGCATTGGCTTCGGCCAGCAAAAGCCCGGCAGCCTGGGCCCTGGCGCAGGGGTCGCTGTTTTCGTGGGTTTCGGCAAGCCTTTTTTCAATATCGCTTGCCACATCCTTGACCAGGGCCGCGCGCCTTGCGGACGCTTCCCGCAGATTGCCGGAAAAAAGAGCGGAGGCAACGGGATTGGCCTCATAGCGGGTAATGAACTCCGCAAGGGCATGCCATTGACGCGCCGGCCCAAGGCCCGGATTCATGGCCTCCGCATGGTTGCGGGCGAAAGCGGCATACCAGTAGCCGCAGTAGCCGCAGGCCGCGATGACAAGAACAAGCAGGGCAAACCATGCTTTTTTAAAATTTTTGCGCCTGTGTTCGCCTTTTTCGTGCCTGGCTTTCAATTTCAGGATATCGGCCCGCTGTTCGCGGTCAAGATCGGCAAAATACCTGCCTTCCGGCGCATTCTGCAGGATTTGCTCAAATTCGGCGCTGTCTTTGGCCGCGGCAAGTTTTTGGGCAAGATCCCGACTCGTGGCAGTCAGGCTGTGTTTTTTCAGGTCTTCGATGGCCGCCCTCTGGATGGAAGTATATTCGGCCCAGAAATCCTTTTCCGGCGATTCTTTCCAGATGCGGTCATATTCGGTAGCATTGGGCGCGCCGGCAAGCCTTGTGGCCAGGGCGGCATCGCAATGATCCAGGGCTTTTTGCAGGAGCGGGCCATAGTCAAAGGCCGGACAACGCCGCCAGAGGGCGCGCGTGCGCAGAAGCAGCCTGGCAAGCCCTGTCCAGTTGCCGGCGGTTTCCAGATCGCCAGCTTCCTTTTTGAGCGCGGAAAAGCACTTGTCGATAATGACGGCAATTGGCTCTTCCACCCTGTAGGGGTCAAGACCTTCCGGGCCTGGCTTGCCGTCTTGCGCGGGATGGCCGTAGGCCGAAATCGGCAAGATGACAATATCCGAAAAATAGCTTTGCAGCTTTTTGTAAATATCCCGGTATATGCCAACCGATTCCACATGGGCGCGGGCCGCTTCGTCTTCTCCCGCGCTGCGGAAATATGGCGACATATCCCACTTGTTCACCGCAATGACAAGCGGCCTCTCAATCCTGGCCGAATCGCCGTATTCCGCCCGCACAAAATCAATAAAGCTGCCGATCTCCACCCTGAGCTTTTCCATGGTGGCCGCGTCCCGGGAATCGGCCGGCATGAAAACCACAAAGCCATCGGCCTGCTTGATGAGCGCGCGCAGATCGCCGATTTCCCGGGCTCCGGTTTCATATTCGCTCATGATTTCCGCAAAATGCCCGTCATAATCCGGTATGCGCAAATCCACATTATAGGAATTTTCGCCGATTTTGCCGCTGTAGCTGAAGAGCAGGCTTGTGAGTGTGGCCGCGGTTGCGGACGGCAGCTCGCCTTTGGAGAGTGCCTCCCAGTGCAGCTTGATGGCCCGAACCGATGCCGGATCGCCAATGCCAATGCCAGGCGAATTGGCCAGCGCGCTCAAAAAAACCGTCTTGCCGACGTTTTTGGGGCCTATCATAACCAGGGTAAGTTTGTAATCCTTTCCGGCCATTTCTGTTCCTGCCGTGGCATTAAATTCAACAATTTGGGAATTATTTAAGGTTCAAAAATACGAGTCGTCAAGCAAAAGTATTTTTTATACCATCCTGCGAATACAATGGAAAACAACATTTCCATTAATCAAGTTGGAGGTGTTTCATGCACGTTTGGCAGGCTATCTGGCAATGCATCTGGAAAAAATACGCCAGCGGCAAGGGACGGGCTTCGCGTGGGGAGTGGCTGGCCTATTGCGTCTTTTATCTCTGTTTTTGCGGCTTGTGGATTTGCGGGATTTTCTCGCTGATGTATTGGTGCGGCGATGTAAACCTGATTGATTTCACCCTTGGCTATGTGCCGTTTTTTCTGCTGCCGCCGCTTGTTGCGGTTACCGTGCGCCGCTTGCACGATATTTCCAAGACAGGCTGGCTCAGCTGGCTCTATCTTGTTCCCCTGATCAATATTTTGGCCCTGGGACTGCTTTTCATGCCCGGCAAGCCATATGCCAACCGTTTTGGGCCCGAACCTGTCGCAATAAATTGACTTTGCCGCCAATTACGCGCCAGGCGCGCCATATTTTGCCGGCTTGCCACAGGGGGGGAGTCTTTGTAAAATAGACATTCTTTTAATATAATCCAGAAAAATTCGGGAAACTGGAGGAAGTCAATGAGCCGCCGCAAATCCGGAAAGCAATCCCGCGAATCCAGGCAATCCGGCAAAAATTCTGCCCAGCAAAAAGCGCAGGCCCTTGCCCCCCGGGGACAGAATGGCGTTATCCCGGAAGCCCAAGGCGCAAATGATATCGAACTTGCGGCGGAAGGCCTGATAGCCGTGGCAGCCGGCGAAAAAGCTGCCGGCGGTGGGGAAATTCCCCGGCCCGGAGACAGCGTGGAGCCAAAATCGGAGCGCGCGGCAAAGCGCAGGGGCCGCGGCAAGGCGCAAAAAGCCGTCACTCCGGAAACTGGCCGCGGTATTGGGCCGGCCGTATTTTTGCCCTGTCTCTTTATGGCCCTGATTCTGGGCATTTACCTTGGGACGCTACTGCCGGATGTGTATTCCCTGTATCCCGGCAAGGTTCCATTGCCTGCGCAGACTGCCGAAACCGTTCCGCAGATGCCGCCGCAAATGCCCCCGCCTCCCATGCCGCAGCAGGCAAAGCCGGCGCAGAACAGCATTGACAGCAGCATAGCTGGCCTGGTTTCGCGCACCACGCTCAATCCGGGTGATGTCAATGCCTGGATTGAGCTTGGCAACAGGTATTTTGATACCCATCAGCCTGCGAAATCCATCGAGGCATACAAACGGGCCCTGGAACTCGAACCCCAAAATGCGGACGTTTTGACCGACCTCGGGATAATGTACAGGGAAGCGGGCGATTATGAGGCGGCCGTGCAATGTTTTCGCCAGGCGCGCCAGGTTGATCCGCGCCATGCCAATTCCATGTTCAACGAAGGCGTTGTGCTGCTCAACGATCTGAAGCGTCCGGGAGAAGCGCGCCAGGCCTGGCAGAGGCTTTTGGAGATCAACCCTGAAGCCCGTTCGCCAGATGGGAAAAGGGTGGCGGACATGGTCAGGCTTATCCGTTAAATATTATTGAATATATAAATTTTCCTAAACCCCGCCCTTCTGCGCCGGGTACGGGCTTGTTCGGCCTGAGGGCCGAGGTTTAAAACCACAAAGGTATTTGCTGATGACAAGGCCGGGGATGATGCCAAGATTCCGTTATATTGCCATTTTGCTGTTCATGGCTCTCGTTTTGCCGCAATTTGCGGGCGCAGTCCTCAATACCCAGCCCATGCTGCAGGTTCAGGCAAAATTCGGCAGCATCCCACTCTTGCCCTATCTGGATTATTATCTGGATGAGAGCGGCTCAATGGATGTGGAGGAAATCGCCTCGCGCGAGCTTTCGGATTCCTTTTCGGCCTTTTCCATGGAAAAGCTGCCAGCGGCAACAGGCGTTCTCTGGCTGCGCTTCACCCTTGCGCCAGTCTCGCCGCCGGAGCGTTCGCCCGTGCTCCTCCTGGACATAGGCCCATGCGCGCCTGGAATCCCGACACTTTACGGGCCCGAAAAAAACGAGCTTTCCGGCGCTCTTGAATGGCGCGAAACCTATCCCGGAAACCGCAACATCATGCTTCTGCCGGAAGCCGGCCAGGAGCCCGTGCCCTGCTATCTGCGCCTTGACGGCCTGCCGGGCCTGTGGTTTGGCCCCACCGTGCGCACGCCGCAGGATGCGGCCAGCAACTGGGGCAGCCTTGCCCTGTCCGGCGCGGTGCTAGCGCTTGGCGTGGTGATGTTTCTTTGCCTGCTGCGCGGCCTTTCGGAACGCGGCCAATGGCGCATCTGGACCGCGCTTTATGTTTTTTTCGCGTTACTCCAGGCTTTTGCGGGGCTGCCGTCGCAAATTGGCAATCCCGGTCTGCCGGGCCTTTGCGCCATTCTTTCGCCGGGCATTGCCCTGATGCTTTTGCCGCATGTGGGGCGGCATCTATTAAGAACGCAGCAAAATTCCCGGGCCCTTGATATCCAGCTGCTGCTCCTTTCCCTGCCTGGCGCGGTCTGCGCCCTGGTGCCGCTTGTGCCCGGCTGGAACTGGCTGGATCGCTGGCTTGAGCTGTGGCCCCTGGCAATGCTCATTTTTGTGCCCACCGCTCTTGCTGCCTGGCTGATGGGTCTTGCCGGCTCACGCCGTTTTTTGCTGGCCTGCCTTTTGCCGCCGATCTTCACGGGCGCGGGCATCCTTGGCCTGTATTTCGGCATCCCATCGAATCTGCTTGCCAGCGCGCCGCTCTGGGGCGTGGCCCTGCGCGCGCTTTTGCTCGCAGCCACACGCGCCCCGCATTATGGCGGCGCCGCGCGGGAAAATACGGAAGAAGAAAAAAATGCCCCGAACGCGCCAAATGGAGAAATTATCAATCTTGAAACGCCGCTGGATGATGGGGGCCTGAAGCTCGAGCCAGACTGGCCCGAGCCAAAATGCCACGGCGACCTGATCTTGCCCAATCTGGGCCCCGCAAAGCGGCCGGATTCCGATGCAGCCGCGCTCGAGGACCCCAACTTGCGGTTGATTCCCGGCGAACACGCCCAGGAGGATTCCGGGCCTGCCGGCGCTCCTGCCCCGCTGGCAGGCCAGATTGACGAGAAAAGGGAGGAGGCCCTGCGCGCGCCGCTTGACGAGATCATGCGCGAAGGCGCGGCCCTTGATAATTGCGCCCTGCCGCCAGCGGCCCGCAAATTCGCGGAAAATATGCTCACAGCAGCCCACAGGATGGCCGAAATTATCAGCGGCGCGCCTATTGTTCCAAACCAGGCGCCCAAACACTCGCTGGTCAATTTCAACCTGCAGCATCTTTTGCGCGATGCCCACGACGCGGTGGCTCCTGCCGCGGAAAATGCCGGCATAGGCCTTGGCTGGTATATGCCGCCGGCACTTCCCCAGCTTTACCGCGGGGTTTGCGGCAATCTTGGCGACATTTTGCGCCTGCTGCTCGAAAGCTCGGTTCGGGCCACAAATTCCGGCTCTGTGCATCTTTCCGTCCGCCATGTTCCCGAAAGCCCGGATCCGGGGCATATATTGTTCACAATTACCGATTCCGGCAGCGGCTTTCCGCCCTCCAAAAGATCCAGCGTGGCCCTGGACAGGGCCTGGGAGCTTGTCGGCGCCCATAACGGCCATATCAGCCTCGAATGTGGCGCGCAGGGCACAACAATCAGCTTCTCACTGCACTTTACGCCTCTTGAGGACGAGAAGGAGACAGGGCCGGCCCTGCCCCGCGTGGCTGTGCTCTGCGAAAATTCCGAAAGACGGCGCGAGATTGCGCGCATGCTTGCGCCGCTTGATCTGCGGATCAGCGAAAGCGCCGCGCCGGAAGAACTTTTGCGGCACCAGGATGAAGATCCGGCCGGCGTGCTGATTGTTGCCGGCAGAATGGCCGCGCCTGCGGCCAGCGATATGCTGCGGGAATTTGTAGCCAGGGCCAGGGAAGCCGGTTTCGGCACCTGCAAAATTCTCGCCGTCCATTCGGATAACAGCCAGGACAGGCTCCTGGCCGCAAGCGGTTTCACCCATGCCATTCCCGAACCTCTTGATACGGCCGAACTCCGCTCCACGGTTCTGGACCTGGTTGAATATGTTTCCGCCGATTATGCGCCTGTGGCAAAGGCCGGCAGCCCGCAAGCCAGGCCGGATAATATGGAGGACATTCAAAAAACGGTTGTGGACCTGGACTGGGAGGAAGATGAGCGACAGCCTGTTTTATCGGAAGAGCCGCGCGAAAGCCTCCCGGATTGGCTGGAAACGGCCAGGCCCAGCGTGGATGAGGTCCCGGACAGGCCCATCTTGCCCGATGCAATCTGGCAGGAAGCCGACGAAGCGCCGGCAGCCGAACAGCCAATCTTTACAGAAGAGGAGTTTGAAAAGGTCTTTGCCCCGGAAGCCGGACAAAAAGAAAGACCAGCGCAGGACGTGGCGCCTGGCGCCGTTGATGCCGTGACAACCGAAAGCGCGCCGCAAGCCCCTGTCGCAACAATTGTTGTGGAGCCGGAACCCGTGCCTGAAGGAAGGCCCGAGGAAAAATCCGCGGTTGAAGAAGAGCCGGCCGGGACGGAAACTGTTGTCGAAACCCGGGCCGGAAAGGCCAAAAACATTCAGGCCGAAGGCGTGGATTCTACGGAACCTGAAAGCGGGGATGGGGGCGCCGCAGGCAAAGCCCAGGCGCAAGGCCCTGCTGACGAGCGGGAAATAGCCGCTGGGGAAATTGCGGCAGCGCAGCCGGCAGCGGAAAATAAAATTGAGGATGCCGCAGCGGAAGCCACTGCGCCGGGGGAACAGGCAACGGGAATTGAAGATGTCGCTGCCGAAGTTCCCACGAAAGCCCGGGCAAACGACATTCCGCAGCCGGCAGGGCAGGCAATGCCGGAACCAGTGGAACAGCCGGTGCCGGAAGTGGAACAGCCGGCAACGGAATCTGTTTCGGCAGTTCGGGAAGAGCCCGGGGAAAATGACAGTGATGTTGCGCAGCCCGAACCGGTTTCGACAAAGCCCGAAACCGATAACCGCGAAAGGCATGTGCCCAAGACTGCCAAAACGCAGGGCAGCACGGCCAAGCCATATATCAGTCCCTGGATAGGCATGTCCGGCGAATGGGTGGGGGAGCCGACGCCGATTGTCAAAAAGCCGGAGGATTCCGAAAATTCCGCTGGCCAGGAAAAACAGCGGGAAAGAATTGCAGGGGCCGCTGCCTGGTCTGCCGATAGT
>VSMX01000030.1 GCA_009773975.1 Desulfovibrio sp.
CAAAATATTTTTAACTCAAGTTTGCGTGATTTATTCCGTTAATGTTTTTTAACAGTATGCGGATAAATTTTTTAAAATAGGATAAATAACAGTTCACACCAAATGACGACGATCTCAATAATTTGCAGGCATATACTTAACTTTTTTATTCTTGTGTGCATTAGCCTTGTTCTGACCGCGTGCGGATTCTTCTCCTCATCTCCCCTTCCCCCCCCGCTTCCCGCAAAAGCTCACAAGGTGGTCAAGACAGCCTATACCCAGATTGGCAAACAATACAGGCTTGGAGGTTCCTCCCCCACTAGCGGATTTGATTGTTCTGGTCTTATTTGGTGGGCCTACAAACAACATGGAATTAAAGTGCCCCGCATAACAAGCGATCAGGCAAAAATTGGCAAATCAATTCCCCGTAAAAAAATGCGCTCTGGTGACATAATGGTTTTCAGGACAGCTTCTGGACCGCGTGGGCTGCATACAGGCCTCTACGCAGGCTCACGATCCTTCATACACAGCCCTCGGTCTGGCAAAAAGGTTTGCATGGAGTATATTGATAATTCTTATTGGAAAAAGAATCTGATTGCAATCAGGCGTGTCACAAAATAAGTTGAATGTCCCAGGTATCTTGACAAAAAACCTCGCCATGTTGGCGAGGTTTTCATCTCATGATGCTCTTGGTGTAGCTTGGCGCGATTCTGGCTTTCAAAATAATTATTAATGTTGCACAGGATTGTTTTTTGCCATTTCGATCGCGTTCCTGAAAAGTTCGGGTGGCAAAGCTCCTCTCACAACAAGATTATTTACTAGGAAATATGGCGTTCCCTCTACACCGAGTTTTTGAGCATCTTCCTGATCCTCTGTCATGATTTCTTTTACTTTTTTGCCTTTGACGTCTTTTTCAAGCTTCTTCATGTCAAGGTCAAGTTCTTTGGCAGTTTTTTTGATGAACGGTTCGCCATCCGCCAACAAATTTTCGCGATGAGCAAACATTTTTTTGTAAAATTCCCAGGCTTTATTTTCATCCTGTTGGGCTATGGCGATAAAATATGCAGAGGCAATGCCGCCAGGCCCTTTTTCATCCAAAGGCATATGTTTGAACGTTAGATTGATTTCATTTGGAAATTCATTGAGTAATTTATCGACAGTCTTGCTGGCTTGTTCACAAAAATGGCATGTAAAATCGGAAAAGGCCACCATCTTGATTTTTGCATCTTTTGGTCCCAATACAGGTCTGCCGTCAAGCCTGACCTGCCTGGGTTTTTTCATGTCTTCTTTCCATTGTGCCTCAAGGTTATGTTTTCTCCGCAAATTGGAACCTTGTTGGGCAATATCCAGGACTGCTTCACTGTTTTTTCTCAGAATATCCAAAATCAAGTCTGGTCTTTCCTGCAATACCTTTTCAATTGCATTGGTCAACGTCTCATTCGAAATTGTGGCTGCTTCCGTCCTTGGTGGAAGTAATAAACCTCCAACCAGGAGCAAGGCAGTTACGCCCAGGCAAATGTTTTGTTTCATGTTTTCTCCTTTTGATTACCTTGTTCCTACATTTTCTTGCCTGATTTTTCAACTCTTGCTTGACCAGTCCACAGGCATTTTTTACAAGTAACTTGTCCCCACTGATATTTGTAGTTGTTTCACATGAAACATTGGAGGTAAGATGGCACGAATTATTGCAGTCGCAAACCAGAAAGGTGGCGTGGGAAAAACCACAACTGCCATAAATTTGGGTGCATCATTGGCGGTAATGGAAAAAAAAGTATTGTTGGTCGATTGTGACCCCCAGGCAAATGGCACAAGTGGTTTGGGTTTGGCTGATGAAGAGGGTCGTGGGGAACTTTATACCGCGATCTATCAACCAGAGATTGTTCGCCAATGTATTGTCCAAAGTCGTGCGCCTTTTCTCGATGTATTGCCTTCCAGCTCCAACCTTGTTGGGGTGGAACTTGAGCTTGTGGACAAGATGGCCAGAGAATTCTATCTGGCGGATTGTCTTTCCAAAGTGGAAGATGAATATGAATTCATAATTATCGATTGTCCTCCTTCATTGGGCTTGCTTACACTAAATGCCCTATGCGCTGCAAAAGAATTGCTGATACCATTGCAATGTGAATTTTTTGCATTGGAAGGCATAGTCAAACTGCTGCAAACATACGAGCAGGTTAAGAAAAGATTGAATACTTCCCTGGATCTGCTGGGCATAGTCCTGACAATGTACGATGTGCGAAACAGGCTCACCAGAGAAGTAAAAAATGAAGTCAGGCGCTGTTTTCCCGATCATCTATTTGAAACGGTCATTCCCAGGAACGTGCGGCTTTCAGAGGCTCCGAGTCATGGAAAGTCCATTATCCATTATGATATAAAATCAAAGGGTGCCGAAGCCTATATAGAACTTGCAAAAGAAATTATAATCAAAAAGACAAACAGGCAAAAAGGGGGACCACTTCAATAGTTCATGCCTGAATTTCTGTGGCTACATGATCCTTGAAGTGCATTTGTTTTATAATTGCGCCACAGGTTATACAGTGAAAAACCAGCAAACCTCCAAAATTGGCATTGGCCAAAACAAAGGGCTTTTCAGGATCATTGCGCCAGTCAGAAGTTGAAGTATGGCATTTTGGGCATTCAAGAGAAGGAGAATACGGGTAAGTGAAATCCCAGTATTGTATAAATTGCTCAAATGCTTCCATGTCGTTTCCAACTGATTCTGGAGAAGTTGGATTTCCGGTTTTGGGCAACAAGGGTTTTAATTGATTCCATAAATCCACGGATATTTGCACTGCCTTGAGGTTTCCATTTTTATCTGTCAGATAAAGGATATTTTGCTGCATGATTACTCTCCTCTGGATAATGGTGCAGTTAAAATAATAACTTTGTCAATAAAGGGGATGTCATGAGTATTAACAAGGGTTTGGGCAGAGGGCTGGACGCCCTGTTTAATGGCGCTGCCAAAAGTGCGGAAGATGTTGCTCCACAAAAGTTGCAAATCAATGAAATCATGCCAAATCCCGCCCAGCCCAGAAGATATTTTATTGATCAAAGTTTGCAGGAACTAGCGGACTCCATTCTTGCTCAGGGAATATTGCAGCCCATTCTTGTGCGTCCCATGGACGACGGCAAGTATCAGATTATAGCTGGCGAAAGGCGCTGGAGGGCGGCAAATCTGGCCGGTTTGAACGCGGTGCCGGTAATTGTGCGTTCCATGAACGATACAGAGGCGATGGCAGCGGCTCTTATTGAAAATTTGCAAAGAGAAGACCTCAACCCGATTGAAGAGGCGCGAGCTCTTGCATCATTAAGGGAAACTCTCGACATATCCCAGGACGAGCTTGCCTCACGACTTGGTAAAAGCAGGCCTGCAATAGCCAATGCCATAAGGCTTTTACAGTTGAGCCAGCAAGCGCAGGATGATGTGGCAAATGGAAAATTGTCGCCGGGACATGCGCGTTGCTTGTTGGGGATTGCCGATCAAAATATGGCCGATGCCTTGCGGATTAAAATCCTGGATACTTCGATGACAGTCAGGGAAGCGGAAAAGGCCGCAGCCAGTTTCAGGGACGATGGGCGTTTTCCCTGGGAAAAAACCGAGCCTCAAAATACGGGCATTGCAAAAACAAATTCAAATAATGAACGTGCGCCCAATGAAAGAATGAACAAATTGGAACAATTGCTTGCAAATAAAATTGGTTGCGCGGTCAGGATAAATGGAACAGAAAACCGGGGGAAAATAAGCTTGAGTTTCAAGAACACTTCCCAGCTCTGCGCAATTCTGGACAGCATGGGAATAGCCTTCGAAGAATTGAATTTGTGATGGATGCGATCAGTGCTACTGCCCGGTATGCATTTGGGACTGCCATCTAGGATAATTTATCAATATTGCTTGAGCGCCAGGCTGCAAAGTCATTTTGTGCCCTTTTACTATAAAGCAGTTTACGTTCCTTTTTATGCGTTTTCCCTTCCAGCTCTGGCATAAGGCCAAAAGTTGCATTGGATGGTTGAAAAACTTTCACAGGGGTTTGCAAAAATTTCAGCAGCGAGCCCAAAGCGCTTGTTATGGGGGGCTTGGCCAATTCATGGCCCCTGGCTTGCGCCCCAAGCTGCAAACCCAGCCATAAACCGCAGGCGGCGGATTCAACATAACCCTCCACGCCGGTTATTTGTCCTGCAAGATAAACATTTGCCCTGCTTTTAAGCGACAAATCAGGGTTGAGCACTTTTGGCGCATTGATATAAGTATTGCGGTGCATACTGCCATAACGCATAAATTCCACATGGGCCAATCCAGGCACAAGACTGAAAATTCTTTTTTGTTCGGCTTGCAAAAGTTTTGTCTGGCAGCCTACAAGATTGCATGCATCTCCGTTGCGGTTTTCGGTTCTTAACTGGATAACGGCCCAGGGGCGATGCCCTGTGCGAGGATCAACAAGACCAACAGGTTTGAGTGGGCCAAAGGAAAGTGTTTTGGGCCCCCTCGCCGCTAGCGCCTCAATCGGCATGCAGCCTTCAAAATGAATCTCTTTTTCAAAATCGTGAGCCGCCATGGTTTTGCCGGCAAGCAGGGCTTCATGAAAATTCATGTACTCGTCACGGTTCATGGGGCAGTTCAGATAATCACCCTCTTCATCCATATTATCCCGGCCATATCGCGATGCCCTGAAAACAATGGACATATCAAGGGATTGCGTCCAGACAATTGGCGCAATGGCATCATAAAAATAGCAATTCTCTCCTCCAGTATGCCTGGCAATGTCATTTGAAAGGTTTTCCGATGCCATTGGGCCGGCTGCGACAATTATTTTGTCAAAACCATCCAGAAATGAATCATCCAATCCTTCAATGCGTTTTTCAACCAGCTGAATATGCGGATTGTTCAAGATTTCATCGCTGATCTGAATGCTCAGTGCTTCGCGGTCAACAGCCAGGGCCTTGCCTGCGGGCACCTTGCAGCTATCGGCGGCGCGCATAAAGTAAGAACCCAGTGAACGCATTTCTTCCTTTAATAAGCCAATGGCTGAAGTCGATTCGTCAGAGCGCAGAGAATTGGAACATACCAGTTCGGCAAGATGCGGGCTTTTGTGGGCAGCGGAATAAAATAGAGGTTTTTGCTCAAAAAGAACTGCATCCAGACCTGCCCTTGCGAGGGTTAGCGCGCATTCACAGCCTGCAAGGCCCCCTCCTATGATCGCAATTTTGGCATTTGTCATTAAAATCTCCCAAATAATCGCAGTTTACAAAGCAATTTATTGACAGCCTTGGCGGTGATATTTAAAATTACTGCCATGTTTTTTGGCAAATATCAAATTCTGGTTTTCAGAGAAGGCAAAAGCGGCAGCAGAAGCGTGCGTTTTTCCGGTTTGGCCCTTCTGTTTTTCTTTTTGCTCTTTATAGGTCTTGTCGGCACAAATATATGGCTTTGGGATAGCTGGATGACTTCCCGCCAAACAGGGCTTGAGCTTGCGGAAGCCAGGAAATCTCTGGATGACAACAAACGCCAGGCTCTGTCCCTCGCCGAACGCATAACCATCTTGAGCCAGGATTTGCTGCGTGTGCAGAAGTTTGATTCCAAACTGCGCACAATGATGAACATGGAAAAAGAACCAACGGAAGTGGAAAACGACCCGGGTGATTTTTCCAGAACCTATCTTCCGCTCCATCGTCAGGAACTTGCCATGCGCAAAATGCAGGATTTCCTGACCAGCCTTTCGGAATCTACCCAACTCGAGGAAGTCAGGCAGCAGGACCTATTGCAGGCACTGCGCAGAAAAAAAGATGTCCTGCCCGCCATGCCAACAATCTGGCCCGTCAATGGCTTTGTTTCTTCCAGCTTTGGCGGCCGCACTTCGCCTTTTGGCAGGGGCCATCAATTCCATAAAGGGCTGGACATAAGCAATCGCATAGGCACGCCAATTGTAGCCACCGCGGACGGCACCATTACACTTGCCGCCCCCGATGGAGCCTACGGCAACAGCATCGAAGTAACCCACGGCGGCGGCATTGTTACCAAGTTCGCCCATTTGCAGCGTTTTGCCGTCAAACCGGGCCAATGGGTCAAACGCGGAGAAGTTATCGGCTATATTGGCATGACCGGCCGCACCACCGGCCCCCACCTCCATTACGAAGTGCGTCTCAACGGTGTGCCCGTGAATCCCATGCGCTATATTCTGGAATAAGGTAGGTAGGTCTCGACGCAAATGTTCTCTGCATGCGCATTGGGTTGTCCATAAATTTATAATTTGCATTGATCTTCCCAATCATCTTCCAGTTTGCCTTTCTGCGGATTGCCGCGCATCATTCAGTTGCTGCAAGAATAACATCATATATTCTCGTGTGAGCCCTGCGCAATATATTTTTCCCTCTTGCGCAATACCCCTCTTTGCCATAATCTAGCATTTTGCAAAAGTTTTTCCAGACTGGATTTGAAGGTCGAACCGTGTCATGGACGCAAGGAGGTAAACAATGGCCAAATTGGGGGAAATGTCCCTGATCATCAAATTGCTTGCGGGCCTCATCCTGGGCGCGCTTTTGGGTTTTGTGGTCAACGACGCCATCATGAATGTCGCTGTTTCCATTCGCCACATTCTTGGGCAAATCATCTTTTTCCTCGTGCCGCTGGTTATTGTCGGCTACATCACGCCAGCCATCATTCGTCTTGGTGAAAAAGCCAGCAAAATCCTGATATTCGCTGTTGCCCTTGCTTATTGCTCATCGGTTGGCGCGGCGCTCTTTTCCATGTTTTCGGGCTATGCCATTATTCCGCATCTTTCCATTGCCACAGAAACGGAAACGCTGCGCAAGCTGCCCGAAATGGTTTTCCGCCTCGACATTCCGCCGCTTTTCCCGGTAATGAGCGCCCTGATCACTGCTCTTTTCCTTGGCCTCGCCATCGCCTGGACCAAAACCCGAACCCTGGCCGATCTCTTCATGGAGTTTGAAAAAGTCATCAGCTGGCTTGTAATCCGTATCCTCATTCCCATCCTGCCCTTCTTTGTGGGCTTATGCTTCATGGGTCTGGCCTACGAAGGCTCGCTTACAAAGCACTTGCCAATCTTTGTAACCATGGTGGTTCTCGTCATCTGCGGCCAGTTTATCTGGCTTGCCGTGCTTTACGGCATCGGCGGCATAGTCTCCGGCAGGAATCCCTCCCGGGTGTTCCGCTTTTATGTGCCGGCTTATCTGACAGCCGTAGGCACAATGTCGAGCGCGGCCACCCTGCCCGTCGCACTTGAATGTGCGCGCAAGTCTCCCGTTCTCTCACGCACAATGGTCGAGTTCATGGTGCCGCTGGGCGCAACGGTGCATCTTTGCGGTTCTGTCCTTACCGAAACATTTTTTGTCATGACCATCAGCCTGATCATGTACGGCACCCTGCCCAGTTTCGGCACGATGGTTCTTTTCTGCATTCTGCTCGGCATCTTTGCGGTTGGCGCCCCCGGAGTTCCAGGCGGCACGGTTGTGGCTTCTCTCGGCATAGTTACCGGCGTTCTTGGCTTTGATCAGGCCGGAGTCGGTTTGCTGATTGCCATATTCGCCCTGCAGGACAGCTTTGGAACTGCCTGCAATGTTACTGGCGACGGCGCCCTTACCCTTATTCTTGATGGCGTTTTCAACAGAAACGGCCAGCTTGGGCCAATGCAAAATTCTGGCGGGATAGAAGCATGAGCAAAAATGTTTTCATCACTCTTCTTAAAAGAGAAGTGGTGCCCGCCATTGGCTGTACGGAGCCAATTGCGGTCGCGCTTGCCGCAGCCACCGCTGCCAGGGCTCTGGGATATCAGGCAGAGAGTCTGGATGTGGCCGTGAGCGCAAATCTTCTCAAAAATGGCATGGGCGTGATTGTGCCTGGTTGCGGCGAGATGGGGTTGCATATCGCCGCGGCCGCTGGCGCTATAGGCGGCAAAAGCGAGCTTGGCCTTGAATGTTTGCGCGATATTGACGAGGACCTGGCCCAAAAGGCAAAAGCCATGGTAGCGGCAGACAAGGTCAATCTGCACCTGCCCGACAATGAGGATCTCCTGTATTGCAAGGTTATCGCTTCCGGCAACAGCCACACTGGCGCTGCCGAATTGAAGGATACCCATACCAATATCACCAGGATCTGGAAAGACGGCGCAATTATAAGCGAAAAAATAGAGGAAAAGACCGCGGAGGAAAAGCAAGAGGAATGGCCCCTTACCGTGGCCAAAATTTTCGAATTCGCAAATACAACTCCCCTTGAGGAAATCAGCTTCATCCTTGAGGCCGCAGCGATGAATCGCAAGGTGGCGGAAGAAGGCCTGCAAAGGCATTATGGCCTCTCGGTTGGCAGGAATATTGACGAACAGGTGCGCAAGAATATTCTTGCCGATGACATGCAGACCTTTGCGACCAGGCTGACCGCGGCAGCAGCCGATGCGCGCATGGCCGGCGTGCAGATGCCAGTCATGAGCAATTCCGGTTCGGGCAATCAGGGCATTACCTGCACAATGCCGGTTGTGGCCTGCGCCATCCGGCTCGACAAAAATGACGGGGAACTGGCACGCGCCCTGATTATGAGTCACCTGATCTCCATCCACATCAAGCACCATCTCGGCCGGCTTTCTGCCCATTGCGGCGCAATGGTCGCCGGCACTGCCTCAGCTTGCGGCATTGCCCATCTCATGGGCGGCGACCTGAACGTCATGGAGCGCACCATCCGCAACATGGTCGGCAACATTGCCGGCATGATTTGTGATGGCGCCAAGAGTTCCTGCGCCCTGAAAGTCGCCAGCGCGGTCGGCGCCGGCATCCAGTCCGCAATGTTGGCTCTGGAGGGGATTGCGGTGCCGGGCAATGAAGGTATAGTATCGGATGATATCGAAGCCTGCATTGCCAATCTTGGTGTGCTTGGCTCAACCGGCATGCGGGAAACCGACAAGGTCATCCTTGATATAATGCTGCACAAAAAACAGGCTTGATCCAATATGAATTCAACGCCAGAAGGCGAATTGACAACATCCCCGAATCTTGTGGTCAGGCTGCCATACTTGCGGGAAATGCCCGAGGGTTTTGATTGCCTGGCCAGCGGGATTCGGGGGCTTTGCCGCTTGTGGCCCGGTTTGCCGGATATGCCGGCAGGGGACTGGTTCTGCCCCGCTTGCCTTCCAATGGAGCCGAACCTTGCCAAAAAATATCTTGCGGATCTGGAATCTCTGGGCGCGGATGATCTTGCGACCGCCCAAAACCAGGCTCTCGCCACAGAAAATGCCCGGCTTGCAAACCAGCTTTGCGAAATGGACGAACTTGCCGGTTTCGAGAAAGACGGCATTTTTGCCAGAACCCGTAAAAATGAAGACCTCGTTCTTGCCCAGGCCCACAAAACCCTGCTCTGGATTTGGCTGGCCCAGACAAGGGCCTGCGAAATCGCCAGGCTGGCAGAAAATTTTGGCCAAAGCGCTGCCGCATTTTCGGATATCCTCGCGGAAGGAGAAGAAATCACACCACCCGGATTGGATGGCGGCATTAGCCTTGACGAAAGCATTTTGCCTTCCTGGCAAACTGTTTTTCTGAATGCGGCCCTCTTTTTGCCGCAAGAAGCCGTAATTTTTGCGGAAGGCCCAATGCGCGCGGATTTGCTGGAAAGGGAAAATTTTCGGCCATCGACGGAATTTGGCGAATCCATCTGTGAAGCCACTCTGCCTGTTCACCTGATTGAGGCAATGTCGGAACAACGTTTGCCAAAGGCTTTCTCCCGCCCTGTCCGGGTCATCGTCTTTAACTTGTTGCCCAATACAAAAAGAATGGAAGATATTGGATGAATCTTGAAGAACTTGAAAAAAATGGCCTGTGTGGCCTGGTATTTGACTGCGATGGCGTGATGATCGATTCCGCGGACGCAAACCGCAGGTTTTACGCCCTGGCCCTCGGGGCGCTGGGCTTGCCGCCAATGCGCAAGGATCAGGAAAAATTCGCATTTCAGGCCACTGCCAAACAGGCCCTTTTGTCGATGGTTCCAGAAGAATTGCACGATAAAATTGACGAAACGGTCAGGGACAAGGTCGATTATATTCGTGATGTGCTGCCCCACATCAGGCTGATGCCGGGCTTTGAAGAATTTATCGACTTTGCGCACAAAAAGGGCTTCAGGCTGGCAATAGATACCAACCGCACCAGGGAAGGCATCATGCGTGTTCTGGACTTTTTTGCTTTGCCGCCGTATTTTGACCAAATAATATGTTCTTCCAATTCCGAACCCAAGCCTTCGCCAGATGGCGCGGAGAAAATCTGCAAGGCCTGGTCGGCGCCGCCCAAGACCGTGCTTTTTGTGGGAGATAGTGAAAACGACCGCAAAACGGCTGTTGGCGCAGGCACCGTGTTTGCCGCTTTCGGCAACAGGGAATTGCGCGGTGATCTGGAAGTGCCGGATTTTGCCGCGTTCGGACAAATGCTGCAAAATGTGCCCGCGCTGCGTTGTTGAAAAAGCAGCGGCTGATAATGACGATAGACCGGCTTTACCCGGGGAGGGAGCATGGGAATACTGTTTTCCAACATTCTTGGCGCCGTGGCCATGGTTCTGAACATCCTGCTGGACACCTATTTCTGGATTGTCATTATAGCGGCCGCCCTGACCTGGATTCGGCCCGACCCGTACAATCCGATTGTGCGTGTTCTGCGTTCGCTGACCGAGCCCGTTTTCTACAGGGTGCGCAAATGGCTGCCCTTTACATACGCGGGGGGCATTGATTTTTCACCCGTTGTGGTAATTGTCGCCATCTGGCTGATAAACGGCATTGTGGTCAAGACTCTGGCCGATTTTGCCGCAAAGGTATAATAAATTTCTTCAATCTTCATAAAAACAAGGAGAAGGTCATGGACCAGCATGAAATCGATCTTCTGGAAAAGCACGCTCCGGAAGATCCCGAACTCAAGTCTCTCTGGGATGATCATCTGCTCTATGAAAAGCAGATTGAAAAGCTGGAAAGCAAAAGCTTCCGCACCCCACAGGAACAACAATCCCTCAAGCTGCTCAAAAAGCAGAAGCTGGAGGGCAAAACCAAGCTCATGGATATCCTCGATCGCCTGAAAAAAGAAGAACAAGGCAAATAATTTCAAAGGAAATAACCAAATGCAATGCACCGGCGCGTATATTCTGCTGGAATCCCTGAAAAGGGAAGGCGTTGATGTGCTGTTCGGCTATCCGGGCGGCGCTGTCATTGATATTTATGATGAAATGCCCAAGCATCCCGAAATTCGCCATATCCTTACCCGGCATGAGCAGGGGGCTGTTCATGCGGCGGACGGCTATGCGCGGGCATCGGGAAAAGCAGGGGCCTGCCTCGTAACTTCCGGTCCCGGAGCTACCAACACCGTAACAGGCATCGCGACCGCATACTGCGATTCCATCCCCCTCGTAGTCATTACAGGCCAGGTTCCAACTCCGCTAATCGGCAACGACGCCTTTCAGGAAGTGGATATTGTCGGCATTACGCGCCCGTGCACCAAGCACAATTTTCTGGTCAAGAATGTGGAAAAGCTGGCGCTGACCATTCGCCAGGCCTTTTTCCTCGCCCGTTCCGGCAGGCCGGGCCCTGTTCTTGTCGATGTGCCCAAGGATGTCATCCAGGCTGTAACGGAATTTGTCTGGCCAGAGGAAATTTCGATGCGCAGCTACAATCCTACATACAAGCCCAACATAAAACAGCTGCTCAAGGCTGTTGACGTGCTGGCCAGAAGCAAAAAGCCGGTCATCCTCTGCGGCGGCGGCGTCATTCTTTCCAATGCCTCAAACGATCTGCGCGAACTTGCCCGCAAGCTGGATATTCCCGTTGCCTCAACCCTCATGGGCCTCGGCAGTTTTCCCTCAAACGATCCCCTTTCGCTTGGAATGGTGGGCATGCACGGAACCTACGCGGCAAATCTGGCCATGAACCATGCGGATGTGCTTTTTTGCGTGGGCGCCCGCTTTGACGACAGGGTCACCGGCAAACTAAATGCCTTTGCCCCGAACGCCAAAATTGTGCATATCGATATCGACCCTACAAGCATCAGAAAAAATGTCGATGTTGATGTGCCCGTTGTGGGCGATTGCCGCGAAGCCCTCAAGGGCATTCTCGAAATCTGCCAAAACCGTTATGCGGATCAGGACTGGAAAAAGGATCATTCCACCTGGCTTGACGAAATCGGGGAGTGGAAAAAAAGCCAGCCCCTTGGTTGGGAAGCGGGCGAAAAGATCAAGCCCCAGCAGGTCATCGAAGCCCTGCGCGACCTGACAAACGGCGAGGCTGTCGTGGCCACCGAAGTCGGCCAGCACCAGATGTGGGCCGCGCAGTTCTATTCTTTCAGGGAGCCCCGCACACTTCTCACCAGCGGCGGACTCGGCACCATGGGCTACGGTTTTCCGGCCGCCATCGGCGCCCAGCTCGCCCTGCCCGACAAAAAGGTCATAGTCGTGGCCGGCGATGGCTCAATCCAGATGAATATCCAGGAACTTGCCACAGCCGTTGCCAACAGGTTGCCAGTCAAGGTCGTCATTCTCAACAACGGACACCTCGGCATGGTTCGCCAATGGCAGGAGCTTTTCTACAAAGGAAACTACAGCCAGACAAATATGGAAGCCCAGCCGGATTTTGTGAAGCTTGCCGAAGCCTACGGCGCGGATGGCTATCGCATCGAAAAGCCGGAAGATCTCCTGCCCGTGCTCAAAAAAGCCCTCGATTCACCCAATCCGGCCTTTGTCGATGTGCGGGTGGAAAGGGAAGAAAATGTCTATCCTATCGTTCCGGCCGGCGCGGCCCTGGACGAAATGCTGCTGGTCTAGGGGGAGGGCGCGAAATGAAAAGACATGTTCTTTCCGTGCTGGTTGAAAACGAACCGGGCGTGTTGTCCCGTGTGGCCGGCCTGTTTTCCGGCCGCGGCTTTAATATTGATTCCCTCAATGTCGCCCCCGCCCTTGAGGAAAATACCTCGCGCATGACGATTACAACATACGGCGACAGCATGATTCTCGAACAGATCATGAAACAGCTGCACAAGATTGTCTCCGTCATTAAGGTAATGGATTATTCGGAAGCGGATGTGCCGGCTGTGGAAAGGGAAATGATGTTCGTCAAGGTTCAGGCCGAAGGCCCGGCGCGCGATGAAATCTTGCGCGCTGTCGAAATTTTCCGCTGCCGCGTAGTCGATGTCAGCCATAATGAAATGACAATCGAGGCAACAGGCGATCACGAAAAGATCGAGGCCATCCTCGGACTGCTGCACAGATTTGGCATCAAGGAAATAGCCAGGACAGGCTCTGTTGCCATGCGCCGCTCCCGCAAGGAATATTAGCCGTTTTGTCCGCAACAGGATTTATGGCAGACAAGGCCGCCGTCTGGCGGCTTTCGTAATTTGTGAGGCTATTTAAAATTTAAATAATTTTTAAATTAAAACTTGTTTTCACAAAGTACAAATTTCTTTTTCCCTGGAAGACATTAAGGTAGATTGTTTCATATTTGTCAATTTTTAAACAGGGTTATTGTTGACGATTCCCAATGCTCGCTGCGGGTCGCGACAAGCCCAAAGGTGGAGTTGGATGGAATGGGTTCAAAATTATGTAACCGTTGGCAATAGCGTCATCGGTTCGGCCTGCGTTGCGGCTATCCCGCTGCTGATACTTTTCTATATGCTTGCCGTGCGCAAATCCAAGGGCCATATCGCTGCAATAGCGGGCCTTGCCGGCGCATTGATTGTGGCCGTAACCGTGTGGGGAATGCCCATAAAGCTGGCCATAAGCTCAACATTGATGGGAGCCGCTTTCGGTCTCTTCCCCATTGTCTGGATTGTCGTAACGGCAGTATGGGTTTACAACATGACCGTGGAATCGGGCGAATTTGAAATAATCAAGGATTCCCTTGCCCGCCTTACCGATGACCGGCGTCTCCAGGCCCTGCTTATCGCCTATTCCTTCAGTTGCTTCATCGAAGGTACGGCAGGTTTCGGCACCCCTGTGGCAATCGCTGCGGCCATGCTTGTTGGCCTTGGCTTTACGCCGCTCTGGGGCGCGGGCGTGGCCCTGATTGCCAATACTGCTCCTGTTGCTTTCGGCGCCATTGGCGTGCCCATCATCGTCGCCGCTTCCGTTTCTGGTCTGGACCAGATGGCCGTCAGCTCCATTGCCGGCCGCCAGCTTTCCCTGCTGGCCCTTATCGTGCCTTTCTGGGTCTGTATCACCATGTGCGGCTTCAAGCGCAGCATGGAGGTTTTGCCGGCAATTCTGGTTTCCGGCATTTGCTTTGCAGCCGTGGAATTTTTGCTTTCCAATTTTCATGGCCCCACCTTGCCCGATATCGGCTCGGCCATAGCTTCCATTATCGGCCTGGTGCTTCTGCTCAAGGTCTGGCGCCCAAAGCAGACTTTCCGGTTCGAGGGCGAGGCGCCTGCCAGGCTGGAAGGGGAACCCTACCCGGCAGCCGCGGTTCTGCGCGCCTGGGGCCCCTACCTTGTGCTTGCCGTTTTCGTGTTCTTCTGGGGTCTGCCCGAATTCAAGAAGGTTCTCAACGGCATTTCCGGCGCCATCTTTACCTTTGGCTGGCCTGCCCTGGATGGCGAAATTTTCAAGACTGCGCCAATTGTCAGGGAAAATACGGTTTACGCGGCCAAATATACCTTTAACTGGCTCTCCGCAGGCGGCACGGCCATTTTCCTTTCCGGCCTGGTCTCCATACCCCTGATGCCCAAATATGGTTTCGGGCGTGGCATTGCCTGCTTCTTCCGCACAATTCGCCAGCTTGTGCTGCCCATCCTGACCATAGCCCTCATCCTGGGCCTGGCCTACCTGATGAACTATTCCGGCATGAGCGCCAGCCTCGGCCTCGCCTTTACCCTTACAGGCGGCTTCTTCCCCTTCTGCGCGCCTATTCTGGGCTGGCTTGGCGTTTTTCTTACCGGCTCCGACACATCATCCTGCGCCCTCTTTGGCGGCATGCAGCGTGATACCGCAATCGCTGTCGGCATGTCTCCCGAGCTGGCGGTCGCTTCCAACGCCTCCGGCGGCACAACGGCCAAGATGATTTCGCCCCAGTCCCTTTCCGTAGCCACGGCCGCGACGGGCATGGTCGGCGAAGAAGGCAATCTCTTCCGCTTCACTATCCTTCACTCTATAGGCATGACACTCCTGCTTTGCATCCTTACCTGGCTGCAGGCAGGGCCCCTTGCCTGGACAATTAGAGCATTGCCGTAATAAAATCAGACAAAGCTCTAACGCGGCTTTGCCAGCAAAAGCGCGCATGAGAATATCTCAAGGTAAACTTGCCTGACTTCGGGATATTCTCATGCGCAAGATGCTAAAATGCTTATAGATGCTATAGATTCCTCCCTTCTCATTCATCCCATTGATATGGCCGTATGGCGTTCACGGCAAGGCCAAGCGTCGTAAGATTATGGAGGGCCGCGCACAGGGCCGGGGAAAAGCCCGCAAAGGTGGCCCCGGCCAGGTAAAGGCTGTTCAGGGCTATGGCCGCAATGAAATTATGGCGGATTCTCGCAACTGACATAACCGAAACGTGCCGCAGGGCGACAAGTCCTTCAAGATTGGGTTGGACAAGCAGCACGTTGGCAACAGCCCGGGCCAGGTCCGTGCCGTCCCCCATCGCGACGCCCACAGAAGCGGCCGAAAGGGCGGCCCCATCGTTGATTCCATCCCCGACCATCATCACCTTGCGGCCAGCCGCTTCAAGACGCTGGATGATTTCTCCCTTTTCCCGGGGCAGCACCTGGGCCATGAATTCTGTTATGCCAGCCTCATGGGCAATGGCCCTGGCCGTTCGCTCATCGTCGCCTGTAAGCATGATTATGCGCGAAATGCCAAGCCCGCGCATTGCCTTGATGACTTTTTTGGCTTCTGGGCGCAATGGATCAGCGATAACCGCCATGCCCGCGGCTTTTCCGGCTTCCGAGAGAAAGAGCAGGGAATGTCCCATGGCGCTTTCGCGGGCGATGTCCTCGCCAAAAACTGAAAGATCAACACCTTCGTCATGTTTAAGATAATGACGGCTGCCCAGGCAAAGTCGCTGCCCATGCATTGTTGAGACTATGCCGTGGGCAACCACATATTCAACGTCTGCATGCTCTTCCTCATGGTGAAGCCCTTCCTCAATGGCCTTGCCCACAATGGCGCGGGAAACAGGATGGGGAAAATGCTCCTCAAGGCAGGCCATTGTGCGCAATATTTCCCTGCGTTCATGGCCGGGAGCGGCAATAATGTCAATGACAGCGGGTTTTGCGCTGGTCAGTGTGCCGGTTTTGTCAAATACCAGGGTGTCGGCCTTGCGGACAGCTTCCAGATATTTCCCTCCTTTCACGGCAATTCCATGTTTTGCGCCCGAACGCATGGCCGAGAGAACGGCAAGAGGCGTTGCCAGCTTGATTGCGCAGGAATAATCCACAAGCAGGACGGAAGCCGCCCGCGCCAGGTTTTGTGAAAACAGAAGCGCCAGCCCGGCCAGTCCGAATGTGAACGGAACTACCCGATCTGCCAGCCTTGTGTATTGCGCTTCCAGGGACGACTTTTCTGCTTCCGATTGCCGGATGAAACCAAGCACCTGATGGAGCCTTGTGCCTTCACCAATTTCCGAAACCCTGACTGTGATTGAACCAGCTTCCACAATGGTGCCGGCAAAGACCGAACCGCCCCGTTCCCGGGCAACGGGAATGCTTTCTCCTGTCATGGATGCCTGGTTGACCAGCGCATTGCCGCTTTCCACAATTCCATCCACAGGAATTGCCGCGCCATCCCGCACCACGACAATATCCCCGGGCTTTATCTGCCCCAGGGGAACATTGGTTTCATTGCCATTGCCGTCGAGTTTCCATACCGTATCGACATTCAGGGCAAGACTCTCGATCAGGGAGGTCATGGACGTCTGCCTTGTCCAGGATTCCAGCGCCTCGCCCAGGGCCAGCAGCATCGTGAGCATACCTACCGTGCGATAATCGCGCATAAGGATGGAAACAAGCAATGCGGAAGCGTCAAGCGCATCCGCATTCAGCCTGCCCTTGCCAATCGCCCGCAAGCCTTTCATTATAAACGGCACTGCGGAAGCGGTGCTGACTATCATGCGCCAGAACGGCGGCAATAGGGGCCGAAGCAGGAAAAAACGGGCTATTCCGATAAAGGCGCCGGCTGGACTTTCGCCTGTCAGAAGCTCTTCCACTTCTTCAGCTGTAATCCGCGTATGTTTTGTCCAGTCAAAGCCATGCTCAAGATAGTTTATGGCCGCATCCCTGTGAGCCAGGGTATCGGCAAAAAATAGAATTTTCCGTGTCAGGGGATTTGCGCATACACCGGTAATCCCCGGCATTTTTGCCAGTTCCCGGCAAACCGCCCGGGCCAGCCTCGCGGTAAGGGGAATGTTGTAGCGCCCGCGCACTCTCCAGGGATGGCGTCCGTTTGCGCCAAGTTCATGGACAATTTCAAATTTCATTTTTCCGTTTTCCCGCTTTTTTCCGGATCACACACTTGGAGATGGAAAGTATTTGAAGCCCTCATCAAGGCGGCGATCACCCGGGTATGCTGTCCGGGCAATCGCCGCCCACCTTTTGCAAAGGCTATTTTCCGCCTGCGTTTTCATCGCCCGCTTTCGCGGAATCCACGCGGTCCCGCGCTTCTGCCGCCATATCCTCAAAATCCTCTTTCATTTCGGAAACTTTGGTAGCGAGCGAATCCTTGAGATTTATGCCTTTTGCAAGCAGGCCGGTACAAAATGGCTTCATGTGGGAAAAATCCATCCTGTTGCGGTTGAGATAGCTTATCCCCGCCGCCCCGGCCACCGTGCCGGCAAGGAACCATAAAATCATTTTGCTTCCAGAAGACATTCTTGCACTCCTTGTTTTGAAACCTGTTTTCATTTTCACGCAAACTGGAACTTGCAAAAAAAATCGCTTTATGTCAAGGAAATGAAAATCAATTTCATAATAGGGGGTAAAAAATGCGGTCATATCTTGTGCATGCGGCTGGCGAAAGGGCAAGAATTCGGCATTGTGTTTTCGCCCAGGCTGGCAAGAAACAGCAGGCAATGGAAATATTGAAAAAAATGGAAGGAATTGCGGGCATCAGGCCCGGCATGAATTCCCTGCTGATTTTTCTTGAACCGGAGGGAAATATCGAAGCGATCTGCGGGAAGCTGGAGCAGGCCTTTCCCGAACTGGCCAGCTGCGAAACTGATTCCCGGCCCCAAGCCGGCATGAAAAAGGCTGCGGATCCGAAAAAAACGGATCCCCAGGCCAAAAATGCCAAAAGGCGCCTGGAGTTGAAAACCTTGCTTGCTTCCGGCGCCGCTACTGTTGGATTGGCAATTGTGGGACTGCATCATGTCCATGCCCTGGCGGGGGGCGTGTTTACACTTTTCGCCATCCAGCATATCTGGCAAAGACATGGCCGGATATAGCATCAGGGCAGCAGTCTGGAGCATTGCCGGTATCGGCAATGCTCCACTTACTTATCCCGCACGTCAGCCCAGGCCCAGATCACGCGGCCGATGATCGCGCGGTCCCAGTCGCCGCCAAAATCGTTCTTCAGGCTGTAGATGCCCGGGGGCCATTTGGCGGCATTGTCGCTGTAATAGGTAATCTGGAAATCGTCATCCTTCTCGCGCACGCTTACCCGCTTGATCATTCCGGAATCGTCCAGCGGGTCAAGCACAAGCATCATGTGCCCGGCCCGGGTTACATCCCGATCGTCCCTGTCCACCAGAACAATGTCGCCTGGATTGAGCGTGGGCTGCATGGAGGTTGATGAAGGCCCGATTTCCACGGCCACAAGGTTGCGGCGATAGCGGATTGCGGGCAGCTGCCTGTAAACCAGAAACCAGCTCTTGATGTCCTCTTGCGGCAAATAGCCGGCTCCGGCCCCGACTTCGCCCACAAGGGGCGCGGCAATGTAATCAAGCGGGTCCGGCGGCGTCGCGCCATCCGCGCCCGAGACAAGATCGGCCTTTACAAAACAGACATCCTTGTCGGCTTCGCCCGCGTCAAGGGAGATCTTGCCGCCCAGCCATTTTATTACGCGCACCAGGACATCTCCGTTGAGGGTGGCCTGCCCGGCGCTCAAAAAACGCGAAAGGGACGCCTGCTGCACCCCGGCCTGCCGCGCGATTTCGCTCTGCGACACTCCGCAGCCAAGAAGCTTTTCCCGTAACTGTTCAAATAAATCTTCCGCCATTTCGCAAGTATAGACGCATTTGCGACGCTTGTCTTTATGTTTTATGACATAATTCTTGATTTATAATGATTTTTATCATATAATATGCTTCATTGAACAGGAGGAACAGATGGCAGGAGATCCCGTATGTTATGTGCCAAGGATATTGCGGAGCCTTTGCGAGATTTGCGCGGAAATGGGCGTGGGCCAAGAAACAGCGCGCCGCTGGATAGACGAGGGCGCGCCGATCGCCAGGGAATGCGAGGGTAAAAAGATCCGCTATTCTGCGGAGGCGGCCAGCCTCCAGG
>VSMX01000031.1 GCA_009773975.1 Desulfovibrio sp.
GCTTGGTAGTTCCATGCCATGCAGTGTAGCAGCTTTGCTAAATATTGTTTAGTAAAAATTTGGAAGATCAGTAATCAGTTTTCCTCCCTATGGATAATTCTTGCCAATTCGCCAATCAGAAGCACAGGCGATGTTGCAACGACAATAATGATCCAGTCCGACAGGCTTATGGGCGCGACACTGAAAAACTGGCCTCCAATATTGATAATCATTATCTGCCCAAGCATAATTATGCCGGCAATCACTATAAAACCACCGCAATCCCTGAAATGCAGGGCTGATTCCCTGGTGGCATAGGCCTTGGCATTAAACATGTTCCAGAACTGCAGCATGACAAAAATGGTGAAGAATAGGCTTGATTCATAAAGGGTAAGGCCGCTTTTTTCCCTGAATGGCGCATCCAGGATTCCAGACATGGATGTTACATCATGATGTTCGAGATACCAGACAAATAAAATGAGTAGAATAAAAAAGAGTCCCCCAACACCGACAATTTTCTTGCTCATGTTCTTGTCGATAATAAAATCCTCACGATTGCGGGGAGGAGACTGCATGACTTCCTTTCTGGGAGGAAGAGAAGCGAGGGCCATGGCAGCAAAGGTATCCATGATCAGGTTGACCCACAGCATCTGTGTTACTGTCAAAGGGGATTGGGTGCCCATGAAGGCGCCGCATAGCACGGTGAAACAGGCGGCCACGTTAACCGTCATCTGGAAAAGAATGAAACGCTGGATGTTCTGATAGAGAGAACGCCCCCACATCACAGCGCGTCCAATACTGGCGAATGAATTGTCGATAATTGTTATATCGCTGGCTTCCTTTGCCACGGCCGTACCATCGCCCATTGAAAGCCCCACATGGGCTGCTTTCAGAGCTGGCGCGTCATTGGTGCCGTCGCCGGTTACCGCGACAACCTGGTTATTGCGCTGCAGGGCCCTGACAAGGCGTTCTTTGTCCATTGGCCTTGCGCGGGCGATAATTTTGAGATCATTAACCCTTTTGTTAAGTTCACCGTCAGATAGTTCACCAAGATCCGGTCCGGTTATGATGTTTGCGTCATTGTCGCCCTGTTTCCACAATCCAATCTGGCGGCCAATTTCACGGGCAGTCCCAGGAGTGTCCCCTGTAACGATTTTTACATTGATGCCTGCATCCATGCAGTGTTTGATAGCATCTGGCACATCATCGCGCACCGGGTCGGAAATGGCGCAAATCCCCAAAAACTCCAGATTGTTTGCAACAAGACCGTCATTTTCGATTGCCGATTGTCCTGGTGAGAGTTCCTTACAGGCAAAGCCGAGAGTGCGCATAGCCCTGCCCTGCCAGTCGGCAAGTTTGGCATGAATGGCTTCATGATCAAGATTTTGGGCAAGCCGGCTGCAGAGATTGAAAACAATTTCCGGCGCGCCCTTTAGGTATACAAAGCGCCTGTCATCAGGCAATTTGGCCTGGATAGCCATATATTTGCGCTGGGTCGAAAACGGAATTTCGGCCTCTACCCTGGCTTGCGCGCGCGCAAGCTCAAAGTCATAGCCTTGTGAAGCCATCCAGAGCAGAAGCGCGCCTTCTGTCGGATTGCCCAGAACAACAGGCTTATGCGGATCCTTGCGATCCAGTTGCGCGGTGGAGTTCAGGGCTATCCCATTCATAAACACTTCTGATAAGCCATCCTGAAGCGGGGGATAAAATTCGGCCAGGGACATCTGGTTACGGGTAAGAGTCCCTGTCTTGTCCGTGCAAATAACAGTTGCCGCGCCCATTGTTTCACAGGCGTGCATCTTGCGCACGAGGTTATTCGTCTTGAGCATGCGCCGCATGCTATATGCCAGGCTGAGCGTTACAGCCATTGGCAAACCCTCGGGCACGGCCACAACAACAAGAGTAATTGCAATCATTACGCTTTGCAGGCAATAAGCCATGAAATCAACCAGCACAAAGGGTTCACCATTTAAAAACCACATCAGGATGCGGCCAAAAATAACCAGGACGGCAAAAATATAGCTGGCCTTTGTAATCAACTCGCCAAGCCTGTCAAGCTGTTCATTGAGAGGGGTCTTTATACTGTCATCAATCTGCGCTGCCTGGAAAACTTTTCCATTCTCGGTTTTGTCCCCAACCGCAAAAACACGTGCCACGCCATGGCCTTCCATGACTTTTGTTCCACGCATGACATGATTTGTTGGAAACGTCGCTTCCTTGTCGGCCTCATCCGGATTCGCGGACTTGTTGCAGGATGGCTCGCCAGTCAGTGTGGATTCGTCTATAGTCAGCGCCATGGCTTCAAGAAGCTCGCTGTCCGCGGGAATTTCCGCGCCCCCCGAAAGAAGAATGATGTCACCCACAACAATGTCCTTTTTGGGTACTGTTGTGGCCGAACCATTGCGGATTACCATGACGGCTTCATCATCATTAACCCGGTTGAGAAGTGAAAATTCCTTGTTGGCCTTTTGTTCGAAAATAAAGGCCAGTCCCGTGGCCAGCAAAATAGCCATGAAAATGCCTGTTGGCTCAAAAAAAACTTCGGCCGTCTTGTCCAGACCAAAGTATTCGTAAAAAGAAATCAGCAGGGAAAGTGCTCCGGCGATCAATAAAATTATTATCAGCGGGTCGCCAAATTTCTCCAGATATTCTTTCCAAAGCTTTTTTTTGGGCGGCGGCGTGATAATGTTTGCGCCAAATTTTTCCCTGTTTTCCCTGACTTGCCCATCCGTAAGGCCAATGTGTTTGATTTCCATAATCCGTCTTGGGTATGGGGTTGATATAAGAATATTGCGGTTATTGCGACAACGCAATATAATTGAAATGAGGTATAATAAACCATAGCACCTTGAATGACAATAATCTGTAAGACGGCAATGAGATTCCCGTCAATGTATTCCGAAAAATCCAAATTCGGAACATAACAGTGACAGATACTTCATCCCCAACTCTCGCGGGCCACGTGGCCGAGAAAAACAAAATATATTTCTGGTAACAGGCAACATTATGGGTTCAGGTGTGTTCATGCTGCCCGCAAATCTGGCCGCGTATGGTTGGATATCTTTGATTGGCTGGCTGATTACAACTGCTGGAGCGAGCAGTGGCTCTTGCCCTTCTCCAGACTGATATTTCTCGACCTGGCGCCTTGCGGCCTGCACGCATTCTCGCGCAAGGCTTTCGGCAATTATATGGACTATCAGGCAAATCTTGTTTACCGGGTGGCAAATATTGTCGGCAATGTATGCATTGCTGTGGCAGGTTTAGGTTATCTCACACATTTTCTGCCCTGGCTGAATGACCCCTGGCTATCGGCATTTACGCAGATCTGTTTTGTATGGCTTTTTGCCTATGTAAATATTTGCGGTCCCAAACTGGTTGCTTCAATCCAGGTTGTCGCTACATCCATAAAACTTGTTCCAATTCTGGGCGTTGTCCTTCTCGTCTGGTTCTGGTTTAGCCCGGAAATATTTGCAGAATCCTGGAATGTCAGCGGCAAAGATGAACAACGGCCAGACCGTCCATATTAAAAACCTGGCTAATTTCAAAGGCGTATGGACACCGTCATAATGACAGGGATATACGGCATGGATATTTTCATTCAAGAAATGCTGTATAAGAACGCGCCATGCGCGGCGCACACAAAAAAGGCGATGGAAAAATTCCACCGCCAACTGTTTCAAATTTCGATATTTGAATTAGAAGCTATAGGCAAAAACCAATTGGCATTTCCATGCATCCTGTTTCTGGAAAGAAGAATCACGGCTGCCGGCTTTTTTCCATGTGTCATTATCCATGAAGTTGGCAACATAGCCCAGTTCAAGGTTGACATCGAAATTTTCATACATTTTGTAGTTGTTGACGAGGTTGAATTCAAGCAATCCATCATTGGTTGTGAGGTAAGGACCAGTATTGCTGCCCCAACCGTCATTCCATGAATATGCATTATTCATGTACTTGACCATACCAGAATTATTGGTTCCGCCCCAATAGGCCACGCGGAAAGTATGATCCAAGTTTTCAATAAAGCTCATATCACGAATTTGGAGACCAATACCCCATGTGCCGGAATAATCCAGACAGAAATCATTCAGCCACCATCCCATATTGCCATCGCCCAGGAATGATGTGAACGTACCCATCGGAACTATTGAAGGCATACGCTCCGAGCCGTCTTTTGGATTGCCATTGTCTCCCGAACCATACCAGCCAAAAATTCCTGGCACACCCCAATCCATCTTGTACTCAATCAGGGCCTTTGCCAACCAGCCCTCACGTTTGGTGCTGGCACGCTTGCTTTGCATATAATAAGCCTTGGTGGCTTCGTAACGGCCCATTTCCTCCACATAACCATAGTTGAGATCAACTTCGATATTAAGGGGATCAAAGGCTGTAATTGCAAAGGGCAATCCGGCCCAGAACATTGAACCATAGGTTTTGTTTGTGCCACCAATATATGAACGATTGTTTATGCCGGGGTAGGGGTAAAGGCTGTAATTAAGGTTACCGTCGGGAGTGCCAAAAATATTGGTGGGACGGCCATTGAAGTCTTCAATGTTGTCCATGGCATTGGCGCCCTTGATGCCATACATGGCCCAGGGGGTAATGTTGAAGCCGTCAAAATTCATGGGCACCATGATGCTGAACAGATCTATGTTGTCCAGGTAGTTTGCCTGGGTAGGCCTGTCATAATCAAGAACGCCGTTATAATATTTTTTACCGTCCCAGTTGTCATTTATGGGCCTGACCCACATGGCCGTAACGGATATATTGTCGTTGATTTCGTAATTGGCTGTTATACCGGCAGCGTCAGTGTCCATGATAGCGGAACCACCGGCTACGTTAGGCAGCGTGATACCCTGAATACCCATACGAACTTTCATCGTGGTTTCCGGGATCATCCAGTCAATATATGCCCTTTTGAGCTTGATTATTTTCTGATCCGCACCAAGAGCGCCACCAGAGGAATTCTGGCCCCAATGAGTATTGCCGATTTCGAAAAAGACTGTTCCGGACAGGCTTTCGGAAGCAACAGCATCCAACTGGAGACGCACTCTCTGAACAGCGCTGAATTGGTCAGTAGTGTTCTTTTTGTATTTGTTGTTGCCATCACGATATTTGTGAATGAGCTTCGTATCCGAAAGGCCAAAACCCACAAGCCATTGTCCTTTGGCTTTGAAATCTATGGCAGATGCTCCCGTTGCGGCGCCAAACAAAAGTCCTGCGGCAAGCAGGAGCGTGCAGATGCGTTTCATTTTCCTTCCCTCTTTATATAACCCAACAAAAAATAAGCCCTTTCCCATGCAGGGCAAAATTTTTGTACCGATACTTTTGCAAAATAGCAAGCATTTTTGTCAAAAAATTTTTACTTTTTTGTTCGTTGTCAATTCAACATGTATAAATGGCCAGATGGAAATTCATGTTCTTTGCAATCGTAAAACTTTGGGTTATGTATCCAGAAAAAATTTTGGGGACAATATGGACATAACAAAATGCGCAGCCCTTATCCTGGCTGCTGGCAAAGGCACCAGAATGCATTCAATGAAACCAAAAGTCATGCAAACCATACTTGGTACTCCAATGTTTTCTTATGTGGATCTGGCATTGCAACCTGTGTTTGATGATAAAATATTTGTTGTTGCCGGTCATGGCGCCGAGAATATAGCCAGGGCATTTCCGGATATCAAAATTGTTATGCAAAAAGAGCAATTGGGTACAGGTCATGCACTTTTATGCGCAATGCCGGAACTTTATAAGTATGAGTATGTTCTGGTTGTTAATGGAGATGCGCCGCTAATAACAAATTCGGTTGTAACGGATTTTATTGACAGGGCAGATGGTTGCGATGTTGCATTTGCAAGCATTGAACTTGATGATGCTGGTTCCTATGGCAGAGTGGTGCGGAAAAACGGGCTGGTTACCGGTATTGTTGAAGCCAAAGATCTTGAAACAAATGCCCGGGAAAACAGGGAAGTCAACGCGGGTATTTACTTTTTGCGAATCAAGGCGATAGAGGAGCTTCTCCCACAATTGGGCAACAATAACAAAAGTGGGGAATACTATATTACTGATCTTGTTGGGCTTGGGGTTGCTCGAGGCATGGACGTTCGCGCGATCAAATGTGGAAAAGACGAAAATCTTTTGGGGGTCAACTCGCCTGCTGAATTATGCCGAATTGAGGAAATTCTGAGAAGAAGGACCGTGCAAAAATTTTTGAATGCAGGTGTCATAATGCATGCCCCGGATCTGGTGCGAATAAGCCCTCTGGCATCAATAGAAGCGGGTGCTGAAATATGCGGGCCATGCGAGATATATGGCCACAGTGAGATAAAATCCGGAGTTTTTGTTGGGTCAAACACCGTTGTAATTTCTTCAAAAATTTTTGAAAACGCGCAAATCAGGGCATTCTCCCACCTCGAAGAAGCTATTGTCTGCCAAAATGCGCAGGTTGGACCTTATACCCGGTTGCGCCCCCAGGCAGTGGTGGGAGAAGATGCCCATGCCGGCAACTTTGTGGAACTGAAAAAGACAACGCTTGGCAAGGGTGCCAAGGCAAATCATCTTACATATCTTGGTGATACTGAAATCGGTTCAAACACAAACATAGGAGCGGGAACGATAACCTGCAATTATGACGGCAAACACAAATATAAAACAAAAATTGGCGATTCCGCTTTTATCGGCAGCAACACTTCCCTGGTTGCTCCTGTAAATGTCGGAGATAATGCACTTATTGGCGCAGGATCTGTAATTACAAGGAATGTCCCAGAAAACGAGCTGGGAATAGGCCGTGCAAGACAAAAAAATCTTCCAAAAAAAATTCAATAATATATATTATTTATTGATGCGGCCTAATGATTTTTAGAAGTTGACGATAATATTTTTTATAGATGTTTGAACGCATAAAAACAGCTTTGCAACCACCAGGTTTAATGCTAGACAGTATTAACGAGGTACAACCATGAACGGCATTAATGGTATCGGTGGTATTAATACCAGCCTTTATCTTGGTGCGGACGCCATGCAGACCCATACAATCGGTATGCAGGTGTGCGCTCATGATGTTGCCAATATTTCTACCGCCAACTTTCTGCCACAGCGTGAGATATACGCGACTGGCCCATCTGGAATGGGGGTGGATCTAGATGCAGTAATACGCGATCCAATGCCCCTGGGGGGGGAAATTGGCACGCACAGAGCGGTTATTTCCAATGAAAATTCAAATTCCCCAGGTTTTCCACCGGAAGTAACACATCCATCTGGCACAGACCTTGCTAAAGAGATGCCGCACATGATTTCCACCCAGCGCGCATTTCAGGCCAATGCCAAAACGGTAATGGCCGCAGATGATCTGCTGGGAACTTTACTGAATATCTCGGCCTGACCAATTTTTACCACAGGGTTCTCGCGCCCCTTTAAAGCTCGCTTCTGCCTGCTTCTTATTTTTTTTATTTCGGAGGGTTGGATTATGGGTAATTGCCTGAAAATTTTCGCACTTGTACTTGGTTTGTCACTGGCAGTCGGCTGCGCTTCACCTAAAAACAGTTCTCCGGTTGTAGAGAAGTCAGAAACGCAGCGCCTTCTTGAGACCCAGGATGCAGTTGCGGACGCCAATCAGGCAGTTGCCGGCCACAAACTTGTTAAAAGAGCTCACACAGCTATCGGTACTCCATACGTCCTTGGTGGCTCCAATCCTGGAGGCTTTGATTGCTCTGGCCTGGTAAAATGGGCATACAAGGGCGTAGGAATCAAACTTCCACGCACCGCCAGGGAACAATCAGTAATTGGTAAAAAAATTAGTCGTGTTGAAGATATGCGCGCGGGAGATATTGTTGCATTCCGCCATCCAAAACGTGGTTACCATACCGGTATATATGTTGGAGATGGCAAATTTATTCATAGCCCCCGCAAACGCACAACAGTCAGGATCAACTCTCTTAGCGACCCATATTTCCGTTCCACTCTTCTTGGTGCCAGACGTGTGGCCATGGATGATAATGTAAATCTGGTTGCCCAGGCTGATGATCGTCTCGGTAAGCTGGTTACTGAACGCGCTATCAAACATGGCAAAGCAGGAAAGGCGACGAAGGTTGGCAAAGTTGCAAAAGGCAAAAAATCCCGCGCAACTATTGCTGTTGCTTCCAAATCCAAAAGATCTGCTGCTGTGGCAGCCAAATCCGGCAAGAAGAAAATCAAGACTGTTGCCGCCAACCATTCCAAATCATCCAGGCATGATATAATAAGAAAAAGCAGGATCAAATCTCGTACGATTGTCCACAATACTGCGCCAGTCAAGGCTCCTGCCAGGCAGTTTGCATCCAGAAAAAGCAACCATAAAGCAGTATCAATGTTGAATCAGTCAAAATCCAGCAAGCGTTCCGGCAAGAATTCTCGTTCATAACATGGTGTATAAAAACAAAAAACGCGGCATTAGCCGCGTTTTTTGTTTTAATATCTACCATTATCAAATTCTTTGAAATGATTCAGATTTTCTTGCAAGCAACATTACACACTGCTCCATCATTCTTTTTTATTCACGGAATAATGCTACTTATTAATGTCCAGTTATGACAAAAGCGGGTATAATTCGGGGGCGGCTTGCTCCAAGTCCAACAGGTTTTTTGCACCTGGGAAATGCATGGTCTTTTTTATTGGCATGGCTTGCGAATAGAAAAGAAGGCGGACATCTTCTTCTTCGCATTGACGATATTGATCCTGTCAGGTCAAAAATAGATTTTCTGGATGCTATATTAGCGGATTTAAAATGGCTTGGGCTGGATTGGGATGAAATATGCTTTCAAGGCAAACGAAAACCCTTATACGATTGCGCATTAAAAATTTTTGAAGCAAATAATCTTATCTATAAATGTTTTTGCACCCGCAAGGAATTACGGCTGTTGGCTAATGCGCCACATCCAGGAGATATTGGCGCTCCATATCCTGGAATATGCAGATATCTGCCTTCTGAAGTGATTGAAACAAATATGGCTCAGGGCAAGCCATGGAGTCTGCGATTCAAAACCGGGGCAGAGCCAGTAATATTTAATGATCTTGTGCAGGGGCGTAAAGAATATTTTCCCAAAGATATTGGCGGTGAATTTGCACTTAAACGTTCAGACGGCATTTATGCCTAACAACTCGCCTGCGCGGTGGATGACGGTCTGGCTGGAATCAACCAGATAGTTCGGGGAAAAGATCTGCTACCATCTACCGGCAGACAACTTTTATTGTTGAAAGCTCTGGGCTTTCCCGAACCATCCTATGCTCATATTCCATTGCTGTTGGATAAATCTGGTGAAAGGTTGGCAAAACGTCATAAAAGCCTTTCACTTGCTTCTTTGCAAGAATATGGGATAAAGCCAGAACAAGTAACCGGTTTTTTGGGGCTGCTGGCTGGCATCAATCCTACAGGCATGAATAAGTCAGCCGGGCAATTGGTCAGGGATTTCGCATTATCAAGAATTCCAGCCAAGGATATAACACTTAATGAAAATGTGTTGCCAAAATGGTTAAAAGCCGTAAGCCTGCATAGGAATAATTGCGCCCAAATTTCAGGATAAACTTCAAAAACGAGGTAAAATTGAGTCATGCACCCCCGGCAAAGCCGGGGACTTGAATTGTGAGACACTCAAAGAGGCTTAATATTTGGGCCGCTGGAGGAGGCTATTTCAACAGACTGAGTTGATCCAAACCCCTGTCTTCGGCTTCCTGGTTAAGAATTTATTCGCGAATTGTTTTTTCATCGCGACCAACTGTGGCTGGGCCCTGGCGGCAGACACACTCCAAAGAACAGCCGTTATGTTACGGTGTCGAAATTGCAGAACTTGACGCACACAACTTGTAAGCATTATTTATTTCCATACTTTTCATTACCATTTGCAGTAAAGGATACATGAATTGAAAATGTTAATATTCGACCTTGATGGCACCTTGCTGAACACATTGGGAGATATTGGCGGAGCTTGCAATGCAATATTAAAAAAATACGGATTTCCTGAACATGAAATTCCAGCATATAAAAAAATGGTTGGAAACGGATTTACCAAATTGGTTGAAAGGGCTTTGCCAGCAGAAGCAGTCTCTTTAATGAGCCGGTCAACATTTGAAGCCCTTGTTGATGAAGCCAAACAGCAATATGCCGAACATATGATGGATGCCACTCTACCCTATCCAGATATGCAAAAGGTATTGGCTGAATTGAAAAGCATGGGCAAATCTCTTGCCGTATTATCGAACAAACCCGATAACTTAAGTAATAGTCTTGTAAAATTTTTCTTCCCCGATATTATCTTCGCATTTATCAGAGGCGCGTTGCCAGATATCCCTCTCAAACCGGATCCCGAAGCACTTTATTGTCTTGTCGCTCCTTATAATCTGGCTTTGTCTGATACAATTTATATTGGCGACAGCGACGTTGATATGCAATTTGCTCATAATGCCAAAGTCATTGCAGGCGGTGCTTGTTGGGGCTTTCGCGGCAAAGAAGAATTGAAAAAATCAGGCGCCAATATTCTCCTGGAAAATCCTGAAAATTTGCTGAAGTTGTAAAAACTTGATCAGCCTGATATTTCATCCGGACAAATTTCGTTGCGACAGATAATATAGCAAAGGGTCTTGGGAAGTATCCTGATGAGTGAATATAAACAGCGATTATTGACAAAACATAGTAAAATACTATGATATTTTAATTGATTCATGTTATGTCATTGGAAAATTGCCATAAACTTTTTATTTCGAGACAAGGATTCTCCAATGCCTATAAAAATTCCCAAAGATTTGCCTGCCTATACAGCTCTTGAGGATGAAAATATTTTTATAATGACTGATGACAGAGCGGTTTCTCAAGATATCCGTCCCCTGGAAATTGCCATTGTCAATCTGATGCCCACCAAAATCGCAACAGAAACACAAATTTTAAGGCTTCTTGGCAATTCCCCAATTCAAGTAAATATCACATTATTAAGAACCGAGGACCATCAATCCAAAAATACACCGCTTATACATCTGGAACGCTTTTATAAAACATTTTCTGAAATCAGGGAACATAGTTTTGACGGAATGATCATTACCGGAGCCCCTGTTGAACATCTGCCTTTTGAGGAAGTGGACTATTGGCAGGAGTTAAAAACGATAATGAAATTTGCCCAGGAGCAGGTTTATTCCACCCTTTATCTATGTTGGGCTGCCCAGGCAGCGCTCAATTATTTTTATGGGATACCCAAGTATAAGCTTGAAAAAAAAATTTCCGGAATTTTTTGTCATGAGGTATTGAATCCGACTTCAAGATTATTCCGTGGTTTTGATGATGAATTTCTTGCTCCACATTCCAGACATACAGAAATTCATGCAGACGATATTTACAAACATTCGGATTTGCAAATATTGGCTGCTTCCAGCGAGGCCGGAATCGCAGTTGTTGAAAGCAAAAACAGAAACCAGATTTTTATGACCGGCCATCTGGAATATGATCGCAATACCCTTGATGGCGAATACAAAAGGGATGTGGCAAAATGCCTTAATCCTGCTGTGCCAAAGCATTATTATCCGGCAGACAACCCCGAAAACACTCCCTTGATGACATGGCGGGCACATGCTCATCTTTTTTACAGCAACTGGCTAAATTATTATGTCTATCAGGAAACTCCTTTTAGCCTTTCTGACATTACCGAATGCAAGTATCGGTCTTCATCCGCTTCAAATTAATTCATTAGAGGGTAAAATGCGTTTTTCAACCAGAACAAGATATGGATTACGTTTTCTTCTCAGATTGGCTTTCGAACAAGATGGTAAACTAGTGCAGCTTGGACAAGTTGCAAAAGAAGAAAATATTTCTCCTGGTTATCTTGAACAAATTGTGCGCGCATTGAAGCCATTGGGAATATTGCGCGCGGTTCGTGGTTCTGGAGGCGGGTATGCCCTTGCAAAACTCCCTGCTGAAATTATCATGGAAGATGTGTTTCTCCATCTTGAAGGAGAAATCGCTCCTGTCCACTGCCTCACAGTAGGTAAAAAATGTTTTAATGAACAAAATTGTTCCAGCAGAATGTTCTGGCAAGAGCTGGACAACCATATGCGTGAATTTTTACGAAAAAAAACGCTGCAGGATCTGAAAGATCAGATTCCAAAAGAAGAACTGATCTGCAGAAATGTGGCCTGAGGCAAATACAAATTGTTTACCCATTTTTAAAATCGGACATGGTCGTTTAACTTGAATAAATGCAATTTATCCATGCCATGAAATCATGTTTTCATTTAATGTTTTCTGACATATAATTTCTCCAATAAAATATTGCCATAGCAATATTTTAAAGAATTCTTTTATCTATCAGACAGCAGTCCAACCTGAATACAATGAATGGAGGCACCAATGTGGGAATATAGTTCAAAAGTACATGACCATTTTCTTCACCCGCATAATGCAGGCGCGTTGCCTGATGCCAATGCAATAGGTGAGGTTGGTAGTCTTGCATGCGGCGATGCGCTTAAACTTTATCTCAAAATCAGTCCTGCAGGTGTAATTGAAGATGCCAGCTTTGAAACTTTTGGTTGTGCAAGCGCAATTGCTTCAAGTTCTGTGCTCACTGATCTTATCAAAGGGAAAACCGTAGATGAAGCCCTCAAAATAACAAATAAAGACATAGCAAAAGAACTTGATGGATTACCAAAACAAAAAATGCACTGCTCCGTGATGGGCGAAGAAGCTCTGGAAGCGGCAATCCGTAACTGGAAAGGAGAACCAGCCGTTCCTCACGCCCACGAAGAAGGCAAAATGGTATGCAAGTGTTTTGGTGTGACAGATGAACAGATAAAACATGCCATCCGTGAAAATAACCTCAAGACAGTGGAAGAGGTAACGGATTTTACAAAAGCCGGAGGTGGCTGCGGAGACTGTTCAGAAGAAATTGCAAGAATACTTGCAGCCGAATTGAACCAAAAACCCTTAACAGAACTCAAACCCAAGAAACACTTGACGAATGTCCAGAGAATGCAAAAGATCCTCAAGGTTATTGACGAGGATATAAGACCACAACTTGCTGCGGATGGTGGAGACATTGAACTTATAGATGTAAATGGCAAACATGTAACAGTGTCTTTTCATGGGAGATGCTCACAGTGCCGCGCCAGTGAAGTTACTATCCGCAATCTTGTCGAAAAACAATTACGCGAACATGTGGAACCTGATATAGTTGTGGAGGAAGTTTAAGATGCGGGTAACTTATTTTGATAATAATGCGACGACTGCAGTTTCTCCTGAAGTTTTGGCTGCGATGTTGCCATATTTCGGAGATATGTACGGCAATCCTTCCAGTATGTACACATTTGGAGGCCAGGTTGCCGGGGCTGTAGAAAACGCGCGCGAACAGGTTGCCAACCTGCTGGGGGCGGATCCTTCGGAAATACTTTTTACCTCATCCGGTTCGGAAAGTGATAACACCGCTTTCTGGTCCGCATTGCAAAGCCAACCGGATAAAAAGCATATTGTGACAACCAGAGTTGAGCATCCCGCGGTTCTGAATGTATGCAAATATTGGGAACGCCAAGGTTATCGGGTAACCTATCTGGGCGTTGACAATTTGGGCAAGCTTGATCCCGAGGAATTCAAAAATGCCCTGGAAGACACTACAGCTCTGGCGTCTGTGATGTTTGCCAATAATGAAGTGGGAAACATTTATCCCATCCAGCAGCTTGCTGAAATTGCCAAAGAAAGGGGCGTCCTTTTTCATACAGACGCTGTGCAGGCAGTCGGCAAGACCCCCATTGATCTAACTCATCTTTCTGTGGATATGTTGTCTTTATCAGGCCATAAAATTCATGCTCCCAAAGGTATAGGCGCTCTTTACATTCGCAAGGGAACCAAATTCCGCTCGTTTATAAGAGGCGGACACCAGGAAAAAGGTCGTCGCGCAGGGACAGAAAATGTTCCTTATATTGTGGGCCTGGGCATGGCTGCAAAATTATCCGGCGACTTTATGCAGCATGAAAGAGTGGATGTGGCATTGCTGCGGGACGAATTGGAAAAAGGGTTATTGAATAAAATACCCGACAGCAGGGTGAATGGTGATATCGATAATCGATTGCCGAATACCAGCAATATTTCATTCAAAAATGTTGAAGGAGAGGCCATTCTCCTGATGCTTGACAGGTTGGGCATCGCGGCCAGTTCGGGTTCTGCGTGTACTTCTGGCAGTCTGGAACCATCGCATGTGCTGAGAGCCATGGGTGTGCCGTTTAATTATGCGCATGGCTCAATTCGTCTTTCTCTTTCACGCTATACGACAAGGGAAGAAATCAATTACGTTATAGAAAATTTCCCGAGCGTAATCGAAACCTTACGCAAAATATCACCTTTTAAAAACTAATTTTTTGTACCCCATATAGCAAATTGCCACAGAAGGAATTCCTTCTGTGGCAATTTGCTATCCAATGTTCCTGGCTTATGCCAATCTTTATATTGAATCTCTTTTATTATGTTGCAAAACAACAGGCCGTAAATCTTTTATTCTTGCAGGACGGCATAGTTTTGTGATGATATGCAGGTATTGCCTATGCTTATCCAGAAAAAAGGCCAGGGCAGATGAAAAATTGCGTCCCAGCAATCCATCCACAAGCATCTGGCTAATTTCTCTTTCGCGTATAAGAACAAGTTGGGCTCTTGCCAAAACATTCTTGTCGGCATCAGGCATATTGATAATCATTTTTTTGAATGCATCCTGAGCCCGTGGCTGATAATACCAGAAGTACATCAAATCAAGCGCATTGATTATAAATGCTTTTTCAAGCTCCCTTCCTCTTGCTCCTCCATGTCCTTTTAAACCGCCCTGGCGAGCCATCTTTATAAGCGCATCCTCCTGAGGAAAAAGCAGTTCAAGACGAGTATAGCATGCAAAAACATTTGCAATCTTGCTTTTATAATCCCATCTGCGCATACGCAAGTTTACCTGGCTGTCAGCATAGCCTTCAATAATTGCCGCTACCGTATCCGAAGCCATTTTGGAAATGACGGCTGCGCTGGGAACCAGATATATTTCCGGATTTGCAATGCCCAAAACCAGAAGCAATTGAAACAGAAGGTAATCGTATAAAGAAGAGACCGGAATTGCCAGACCACTCCGGAAAAAGTTGCCAATTGCCGCCTCTTTTGGGAATCCTCGAAAAACATTGTGCGCGCAAATATAAAAACCATTTACAATATTCAACACGGCAAACACTATAGTGGAATCGTTTTCAACCGTGAGACCAAAACCATCTTCAAGAAGCCACACACGAACCATGACTTCCAGCAGCAGGACTGAAATTCCAGTGTACATCAGAGAGTCGCATAATCGACTTATACTTACCTGATCTTTCCAATGGATCATAGTGCCTCTTGAAAATCCTTTGGCGGCAAGCACCATCTGGATTACATTTCGGATACCTGTAATTCCAAACCAGATAAATGTGCCGAAATATGCCAAAAACCACCAGTCCTGGGTGTAAATAAATGAAAAGAATGCTGGAATAAAACCAACAAGCACTTTGAACCAGTTACTGATTTTTGTATTGAGATAAGCAAGGCTTAAATATTTTTTGGAAGTGTTATTCCGGGATTCAACAAAGTTGTTTGTAACACCCTGATTTAAACCACCCAAATTCGCAATGTTGCCATTTGAACAGATTCTGCAGTATTCACTCGCCGTCTTCCATTCACTGTGTTTTTCCATTCCCAAATGACTCAATCCGGGGATACGACGAAAATAGGTTGCCAACCATTGCCAGAAAGATGGATTTTCCGGATTACGGAATATTTCACATTCTTCAACAGGAGAACAAATAGGAATAGAGAGATCGCTTTGCTGTTTGCGCTTCAATTCCTTCAGGGCTCGTGGGGGCAGGGTTTCAGTCAGTACGAGCCCCATGCCATAGGATCTCTTGCCTCCTGAACTCGTCCCAAGACGTGATTTCAATGGGGAATGGCGATAATGTTCCCATAGTTTTGGAACATTCCGTAAAATTTCATGAAACTTTGCGGCTCTTTCTTCATTGTCTTCTTTTTCAAACCTTCGCCCCATCTGGCGTACCATTTGTTTTATTCTGGGGCCCAGACCAAGATTCAAAGACCGTTGAAAGTCCCCAATGGGAATAAGATCTGTTAGTTGATGGTTTAACCATCCTTTCATATTAAATATTTCAAGGTGCGTCACCGCTCCATTGCAGTCAGCCAAGAACTCTGTCACATCCTCTACCGAAAGGCCAGCTGCTCCCAAAACCAGTCTGTAGCCCGGGTTTAAATCCTGGAGTTCTCTCACAAGTTCCATTGGAGAAAGACGCAAGAGTTCGGGCATTTTTTCTGGATCATCAGGGGCGGATAAATCCAGCAGTTCGGGATGTTTTTCATGCGAAAGCCATTCTTCTTCAATAACATCTGCTCCGAGCAATTCAAGAGCCTTAAGTTTTGAGCGGGCTTCTTCGTCGTCTCTTTGGGATAATTTTTCCGCATATTGTTTTGCATACGGAAAAATATGCTTATGGATGGCTTCTGCCAAATGTTGGATACCAGGTTGCCCCTTGCCAACAGACTGCAGAAATTCTTCCGCTGTCAATTCGGGAATATCCCCACCCCATTGATCCGCAATTTTTTGCCGGATTTTTTCATTCCAGATAGCGAGATCGCGAAGCACCCTCTCTTTCTTCCAGCCAAGGACTTCTCTGCCCCGCCTCATCATGGCAGCCAATTTTGGACTATGCAAAAACTCCAGGAAATCCTCATTGGAACTGAAACCACGAGGAATCCAGAAAAGATTGGCATAATGGTCATAAAATGGAACCTGGAATTCAATGCCTATACGAACGGTTATGCCGGTTATTTCCGCCGCCCTCAATAATTCCCTGGCTGCATCGGTTGGAATCCAGTACTCGTAGCCTACAGTTATATCTCTGATTCCTTTTATCCAGGCATCCATTATAAGGTGTGTTGGCGTTTTGCGTCCTTTTGTATTGGCATCATAGACATGGTCATCAAATGCAAGTTGATTCCAGGTTTCAGGCATTTCCGGCAAATGATATCTTGCAAGCATATATCGCACAATTCTCGGTGTGCCCTGGACAACTTTTCTGAAATCATGCGCCAATTTAAGCTGTTCAAGCCTGTCGCCATGAGATCGAACCATGTCTTTCATGATTTGCATCAGGACTCTTGCTGTATTCCTGCGCAAAAGAGAATGTGCGCTGTTCAAAACTTCATCATATAAAACTTCAAGGGCAAGGATTCTGTCACGAGCCTGGGCAACGCCCATTTCCAGATTTCGCAAAAGGTTTATAACCGCATAGGCCATACGCGCGACAGGAGTGGCAGCAAGTTCTTTTATTCCATGAGGATGAAGGTTTGGATCAAACAAACCATCTTCCGATGGTCCACTGCGTGACTCCAACAAGCGATTAACAAGGGCCAGTATATTTCTGTCCTGTTTATCAAAGTAAATATCACTCCACTGATCCGCCACGATGCCACCTCTTGACTATATTTTGCATTTGGAAACTACTGCTCAATGACATTGAATACTTGGTATTCAATGTCAAGATCGCTTCGCCGAAAACGTGGTTTCGGCTCGCTTACGGCGGCAATGCCGCCGCGCAAGGCTTACGCCTGACGGCTAGTACTCCGAAGCATTATATGTTTCGGAGTACTACTGTCATAACCAAATGAAATTCCCCCTTGACGCCGAAATAAATGCGCCCTGGGGGAATTTCCCCGCTTTGGCGGGACAGGCGTACATGCCTTTGCAAACAAAATCACGATACTTTGCCGTGTATTTCAAATGCCAGTGCTGCTCTTTTCCATGATTGACATGAAAATAAAGTTGCTGCCGATATCCGGAATACCCGCGAAAAACGTGTTTGGTTATATAAATTCATCCATACGACCGGAACGCACTTTCTGCAGCAGTTTTTCAGAAGCCCGGCGTTCATGTTCATCAAGTTTTTCAAGCTTTTCTGAAATAAGTTTTTCGCCCAGCTTTCTTGTATAAGGAGTAGCGTAGTTAAGCAAAAATTCCATAAAGGAGGCCATTGAATTGGGGCCGCATTGGTCCTTGATGCCGCCATTGCAAACCAATTGCCTAAATTCGCTTCCACTTCTTCCAAGACGGGGACACGCGGAACAAAAAGATGGGAGGTTTTTTGCTTCTTCGAGCAAAAATCTGACTACCTCATCAAGATGACAGTCTTCTCCAAGCGGGAATGGAATTTTTTCACCAGGGGCATTTATCCAGCTTTCATATGGATTGGCCAGACTCCCTGTTAAAATTTGTGAACAACCAGCATTACAACCTTCTCTCCACAGGCCTTCCGGCTCGCGTGTCGAGAGGACAATTCCACTATAGGGAATTGCAAGTCTTACAAGGGCAACGCAATGGATAAAATCCCGATTGTTCAGCGGATGCGGAACCTCAAAATTGCAGCCAGGGGCAAGCCTTATCCTGTGAAGGTTGACATTCTTGTTGCCAGCGCCATATTCCTGTGTCAAATGAGAGGCATGCAAACTGAGCGCAAGCAAATCATATTCCCATGGTCCCAACCCCAGGGCCAGTCCAAGTCCAACGTCCTTCATCCCTGCTTTCAACGCAACATCAGGAGCTTCCAACCTTTTAAAAAAGTCGCTTTTGGGGCCTTTGGGATGGGCTCTCCTATAACAACTTTCATGATAGGTTTCCTGAAAAATATTGACTGTTCCAGTATCAAGATTTTTCAAGACTTCATAATCAGCGCCATCAAGGGCTCCCAAGTTTGTGTTTACCTGCCTGATTTCCCCAATTCCATCAAAAATGTGATGCAGCGCTTCGATAATTTCCGCATAATATTCGGCATCAAATGTCTCTTCCTGTCCTGCGCTAACGACAATGCGTTTATGCCCTTGCCGCATGAGTTTTGTCCCGGCTTCTTTTACATCATAAGGAGATAATCTTTTCCTTTTGACTGTGTCATTGCTTTTATGTGCAGAGCAATATAGACATTCGCTTGCGCAATCATTGGCAATGTGCAGGGGCGCGGTAAGCACTATTCTGTCGCCGTAGGCTTTTTGTTTTAAAAGATCCGCAGTCCCCATGATTAAAACCCAGTCTTCAGGTTTTTTTACCCGCATCAGGGCCACAATCTCATCAAGGCCCAATGGTTCCATTGCCAGGGATTTATCCAGTATATCGCGAATAACGGATGTCTCCGGAGCGCTTTCACGCCCAAGGGCAGTTTCAATTGCGCCCGCATTAAGCCATGCATGAGAATTCTTGCTTGAAGAGTTGGAGGACATATAACAATCCTTGTGGTGTTTTCTGATTGGCCAATTGATTATCGTCATTTACCATGAAATCAAACGGAATACCAGATGGCCTGCCTTGCCAAGCCGAATGTAGTGGTA
>VSMX01000032.1:0-9373 GCA_009773975.1 Desulfovibrio sp.
GGATATAGTAAATATTATAAATAATGCAGCCGGACATCCAAATGTTGGCAATTTTGATTAGATAATATTGTCAACTGATTGTTCGATTTGTTCCAAGGAGAATTATAGATGCCTTTTTTCAAGGTGACGGATGACGACGGGAATCAGTTTACCTATCCGGCACAAAAAGTTTATGACGATATTGAGCTTGATCACTATGGAAATTCCAGCCGCCATTTTCACTGGGAAGCAGAAACAGAATATGATGACATTCTGTCCAGTGATGACTTGCCGGAAAATGTTGAATTTTTTGAATATGATGATGACGATGATGATGTTGACCTGGATTATGGCGAATTTTATGGTGATGATGAAACGACTTTCGACAAGATAGGTCTGGCCGATGACGAAGACGGCGATGACGCCGATGAAAGTTGGTAACTCCTATTGGCCAAAGTACCGCATCCCCAATTTTTAATCATGATCTGCCAGAATTCAATTTACTGGCTAAAGCCTGTTTTTAAGGGTTCATTTGGTTTTTGTCTGCAGCTTCCCCTATTATAATGGCAGCATTAAAACAACCGCGGCAATCGAATAACAGATGCAATTTACAAGGGAAAAGGTTATGGAATAAAACAGCTGGACACCACAAAAAGGAGTATGTCAATCATGTCCAACTCTGCGCAAATTTTTCTTGATCTCGTGGCTGCCGATCTTATAGACAACTTTGGCCAGCAAAACGTCACAAGAAATGCTGAATGCATTGTTTTAACAGGTAATATTGATGCCCTCGCGGACAAGGGTATTCTGCCCTGCGTTACAGATACCCTGGTAAAAATAGCAATAAGGAGATATGCGGGATATGTGAATTGGGGCAAGGAAACCCAGAGTGAAGCCGGCTACAAACAATTTTATATGGATCTTTCATCAATCCAGCAGGCTGAACTCGAAAATATTATCTCGGGAGTATTCGAAAGCCGCTTTGGCCTTGTTGTATGCGCCGCTGACAAGGATGACAAAATTGAATTTTCAGTCAAATTCACATATACGGACAAACATGGCGAAAAGACATCCAAGGAATGGCCTTCCCATGCGGATACAAATAACCTTGATCCGGAACAACTGGCAAGCTGGTTCAACGACAATATCAGAGACCCCGAAACATTCTGTTTCTAATTGCATACTCAATTCAAAAACGGCCGCCAGCATGGGCTTGCTGGCGGCCGTTTTTTTGTTCTTTCGTCCCTGGACAAAAAAATACAAATCAGGCTTTCACCCCGTTTCAGACTTTCTGTTCGGGCCGGAATGAAGAATTTTTCCTGCCACTGTAATCCAGACTCCAGCCAATAAACCAGCCAAGAAGCGAAAATATGAAACCCACAAAAAAAGGTGGAATCAAGGCGGCTTCCTGCCAAAATATCGGCACTACAGCAAAACTTTTATTTGCCAGCAAATACCAGAGCATACAGGAAAAAAATCCAGCGCTGCAACTTGCCCAGGCAGCAATTGGGCTGCGCCTGCCAAACTTGACAAGGGCGACATAGGCTACCAACACAGTCGCACCCACAATGCTCCAGCTTGTTGTGCAGAGCAAGGCAATCAAGTGTCCCCTGATCAGTGCACAACCGCCCGAAAGCAATATGCAGAAAACAATTCCACAAAACCATGTCAAACGTGTGGCCTTGCAGCCAGGCAAATCTTCCGAAACTGCCGAGACTGCGATATGAAAGATTGCTGTAGCTGTTGACAGTGAAGCGGAGACAATGGCCAGGACAAAAAGCTGCAATCCCGCATTGGGCAGGAGCATTTTGACAAGCATGGGCATTACGTCATCTGGCGATGGCACTTCCGGCAAAAAAAGCCTGGATAAAGAGGAAACAAAATAGGCGCCCCCAACAAGCAAGGTTAAAACCAGCATGGCCAAAGGAGTTATTCTGTTGACCTGACGCGGGGAATTCAGTGCGAAATGCCTCTGGATCATTTGCGGCTGGGCCCAGACAGCGACTGATGTAACAACAACAAGAGAAATGACAAACCAGCCCTGCTCCCCGTGAGAAAGAGCAGTAAAGCCTTCATTGGCAAGCTTTGTTGGCGGCAGCGCGGCCAATTGTTCAATACCGGCAAGCGGCCCGCCGACCTGCCAGAAAACCGCGGCTACCAACATACAAATACCCAAGAGCATTACCAGGCCCTGCATGGCCTCGGTATAGAGAACGCCCCTCAAACCGCCGACAAAGACGGCAAAGCCCACCATTATTGCCACTGCCCAGATCAAAATCCATACCGGCACTGGCACAATCTGGCCAAGCAGCAGAGCAGCGCCCTTGATTACCGCGGAAGCATAAACGCCAAGAAAAACAGCAAACAGGAGGGCAAGGCATTTGCCAAGGCCAGGGCAGCGGTGCCCCTTTGCAAGAAGCTGGGTTGGCGTTCTGGCTCCCAGGTTGCGCTGGCATACCCGGGTTGGCCAGGCAAGGTAGCGGTAAACCATCCAGGCCCCAAGCCAGACATTCCCCGCGGCCACAAGCAGCATTTGCAGGCCGTAAACGTAGGCAAGACCGCCAAAGCCAACAAGGGCCACAGCCGAGATGTATGTGGCCACATATGCGAAAGCCTGAATGCCGAAACCGACCTTGCCGCTGGTCAGCGCGTCATGCCCGCGCCCCTTCCTGGCCAGCCAGACAAAAAGCACGATATAGGCTGTCCAGATAAATATATTGAAAAGCATTATCTTCTCGTCTTTTCTGATGGGGAGCGGAACATATCATATATGGCAAGCGCAAAAGCGCCTGCAAGAGAAAAAATCGCGATACAAACCGCCAGATCGCATCGGGAAATGGCATTGAAAAAAGTCATTCGGCTGCCCCCCTGCATGATTTTAACGCCCTGGATACAAAATTGAGAACATCGTCATACAAATTTGCCGGCGCATAGGGAGTAAGAAGCATGGTTCGGTTTGCGCCCACCATTAATGAAACAATTACCTGGGCCAGGGCATTGCTGTTCATCGGCGCAATACTTCCGTCATTCATGCCTGTTTCCAGCAATTCGGCCAGCATTTCAAGAATATTCGCAAATCGCGCGTCCATAAGGTCGCGATCCGCCCCTGTTTTCATATCGCTATAGGGAGAACAGCGGACAAGGACAAGCCAGTTGGAATTCTTGTCCAGAGAAAAATCCAGATATGCGCGGCAGAAACGCATTACCGCAGTGTAACCGTCAGGAGAATGTTTGACCGCATTTTCAAGAAAGGAATGGAAATTCTCGAGCACATCAAGGCCCGAAGCCAGAAAAAGCTTTTCCTTGTTGCCATAGTGGTGGGTCAGCAAGCCCAGGGCAACGCCCGCCTTGTCCGAAATTTTCTTGAAGGTGGTTTCGGCATAGCCAAGCTCACCAAACAATTCCTTGGCCGCTTCAAGAAGAGCTTCCTTTTTACTCGGCATGCCGCCCCTTTCACACACAGGTTTGCTGCTATTCATTGCGTGGCTTCCTGAAAGAACCCTGGGCGTAACAGCCCAGGCGCACAAGGCGCCTGTCAGCAAGATCGTAAAGGCTTCCCTTTGTAAAGCCGCCATTTTTCAGTCTCTTGCCAGCAGGAATTCCGGAAAGCAGAAAAAGCGCTTCCTCAATTCTCCTGACCGGATAAATAGCAAATTTCCCCTGGGCCGCGCTTTCCAGAATCGCGTTCGAGAGCATCAGATGATCGACATTGTCGTAAGGGATGATGACGCCCTGGGAGCCTGTCAGCCCCTGCCTTGAACAAACTTTGTAAAAACCTTCGATCTTGCGGCTTACACCGCCAACAGCCATTATCTGGCCGGATTGCCCAACTGCGCCGGTAAAGGCAAGCTCAAGACGCATCGGCACTTCGGCCAGGGCAGACAGGAGAGCAGCCAGTTCCGCTCCGGATGCGGAATCGCCTTCTATTCCCGCATAGCTTTGCTCAAAATGCAAGGATGCGGAAAGCACAAGCGGTTTTTTGCGGGCAAAAAGATCCGTGAGATAACTCTTGAGAATCATCATTGCCTTTGTATGGATAGGACCGCCAAGTTCCGCCTCGCGCTCAAGGTCGATAATTCCATCGTGGCCAACGCCAACAGTGCATGAAATCCTGTGCGGCAGTCCAAACTCGAAATCCCCTATCATCGTCACAGAAAGACCATTGACCTGGCCTATGGCACTGCCATATGTCCGCAACTTGATCATATCACGGTCATAGTCTTCCATGTATTCATCTTCAACAAGATTTACACGGTAAGCTCTGGCCGCGTAGGCTTCTTCGAGAATTTCCCCGGTTACCATGTCCAGCCCCTTCATTCTGGCCAGGGCATCCCCTTCAATCATCAATTCCCTCAATACGGGAAAACGCAGGGACAGTTTTTTCTGATCCTCGCCAAGGTGCGAACCAAGATCGACAAGCCACGCCAGGCCAGTCCTGTCAAAAGGGGTCAATGACGCTTCAGCAATGATAACCGCAAGGTGGGCAAGATAGACCTTGATATTTGCGTGGCTGCGTTCGCATAAATCCATCATTTGCGCCTTGATGCGGAACAGCTTGGCGAATCTGTCATCATTGTAAAGGAGGGTTTCGTAAATTTCATCATCACCAATCAGGATGACTTTCAAATCAAGATCAAGTGGCTGGGGCCGCAGGCTTTTTGTGCGCATTGCGCCATCCGCTGCCTCAAGGCTGTCTTCAATCCTCGCCTGCGCGGAACGCAGAGCCCTCAACAATCCCTCAAAAGCCATGGGATGCTGCAAAAGATCGGCAATATGCAATATAAGAAAACCGCCATTTGCCCTTTGCAGGCTGCCGGAACGGATAAGAGTAAAATCCGTTACAAGGGCGCCCATTTCGGATTCCCTTTCCATGCAGCCCAGAAGATTTAAAGGGGTGGGATTATCTTCGACAATAACCGGCGCGCCTGCCCTGCCGCCATTATCGACAAAAAGATTTATCTCGTAGCGGCGGAAAAAATTCCCGCTGGACATTGCATCCAGCGGCGCGCGCGTCTCGTCGTTCAGAAAAGCTTCGGCGTTTTCCAGCATATCCTTTTTGAGGGAATCGAGATAGGGGCCGACCTCCACCCCGCAGGCCTTGAGCAATTTTTGCCTCAATGGCCTGTACAGACTGCAAAGAACATCCTGCACAGCCTGACGTTCCATTACCTTTTCATCTTCATGAAAAGATTCTTCGGCCTTGCTCAAGCGGTGCATCAAAGTTGCCATGCTTTGCGCGAGTCCGTCCCCTTTGGGCTCCTGCAGGAGTGGTGCGCCAGGCGGGTCGCCTTTGTTGGCAGCTTCCGTCCTTGCCGGCGCCAGAGCCATGCCGCCCTCCTCGTCCACCTCCAGCACAAAACCGCGATCTTCAGCCATATTCTTCATTTTACGCAAGAGCTTGAAACGGAGGGTCTGAAAGCGATCCGCAAGGACAGCACGTTTGCGAACATAACTCATGGTGTCCATGCGTCTGGCAAGTTCCTGATTTATATTGCGCAAAAAGGCGACAATGCTTTCCTTGAAGATCTTGCCCTTGCCGGCCGGCAATTTCAAAAGCAGGGGGCAATCCGGATCGGAAAAATTCTGGACATATAAAAGATCCGGGGATGGAGGCAAGAGGGCCGCCCTTGGACGCAAAAAGGACAAGGTCATGTAGCTTCGTCCCAGATCTGGAGGCCCTGCCACATAGACATTATAGCCGGCCTCGCGAATTTGCAGGGCCAGTTCAAGAGCCTGCATGGCCCTGGGCTGGAATGGGCTTTTGCCTTTTTTCAATAATCGGGAATAGTTTATTTCCCGGCTGTTTGCCCATGGGATTCGCGAAGGATCATATGTGGCATGCAGGCGCTGGGAGGCAAGGGACGCTGGCGCGGACATAATTATGAATTAATCAGTCTTTCGATAATGGCGTCGCCGCCGTTATTTTTGATTTCATCGGCCACCAGAATGCCCAGCTGCGTGGCATCTTCCGCAGGCGCAATATGCTTTGCCCGCAAAACCATGCTTCCATCCGGCTCCGCCACAAGGCCTTCAAGTTCGAGCATTTCCTCGTCTATCAGGCGGCCGCGGGCTGCGACCGGCGCCTGACAATTACCGTTCAGCGCCCTCACAAAAGACCTTTCCGCATCCACGCACAGGCGTGCCTCCCGATTTTCAAGGTGAGCAAGAAGAACGAAAAGATCATAATTGTCTTCATGGCATTCTATGCCAAGCGCTCCCTGGCCTGCCGCAGGCAAAAAATCATCCGCATCCAGGGGCTGAACAAACGGGGCATCGAGCCCAAGGCGATTCATGCCCGCCGTGGCAAGAATTGTAGCGTCAAAATCTCCATTTTCAATCTTTTTCAGTCTTGTATCCACATTGCCTCTCAAAGACTCAATTCGCAAATCCGGTCTTTTGGCAAGCAACTGCGCCTGACGGCGCAAACTGGATGTGCCGACCCGCGCATTTTGGGGAAGCAGCTGGAAAGCCGGATATTTATAAGAAACGTATGAATCCGTAACAGCCTGGCGCTGGGGCACACAGCCAAGTATTAAGCCTTCCGGCAATTCCATGGGCATATCCTTTACACTGTGCACAGCCAGATCCGCCCTGCCATCAAGCAAGGCATCTTCTATTTCCTTTACAAAAAGACCCTTGCCGCCAATTTTGGCAAGCGGCCGGTTCTTAATGATATCTCCTTTTGTCTTGATGACATTGATGGAGACATTGACTGAAGGATCAACTCCCTGCAGGAGACTTTTCACATATTCGGCCTGCCAAAGAGCCAGCTTGCTGCCGCGGGTTGCGATAACCAGATGACTGCGCATGTACTTAATGTCCACAAGATGAGCAGTTGCCGCCGGAACAGCCTGCGCAGCCACCGCCGGACGGCATGCTGTAATCGCCGCCATCGCCGTTTCTGTGGCAGGCGCAGCGCGACATAAGTTTCCTGGTTTCATTTGAGCCGCATTTGGGGCAAATCGGGGTAGTGTCATCAAAGACAAGTTCTTCGAATTCACAACCGCATTTATCACAGGAATATTCATATATAGGCATAAGTTAAACCTTTGTTTCTGTTTGCAGATAGGGCGAAAGCGCGGCCACATTTTCAAAAAGATAATAATCGGTAAGGCGGCAGAAAAGATGGGCGGCTGCTATATGGATTTCCTGGAGGAGCGGTTTGTGCGCTGTGGGAGACAGAAGCAATATATCACACAAGTCGTTCATCTTTCCCCCCTCATTTCCGGAAAGGCCAATATTGAAAAGGCCGTTGCGCCTGGATGTTTCAAGAGCCCTGATGACATTGGAGCTGTTGCCGGATGTGGAAATGGCAAGCAGGATGTCGCCTTTGCGGCCAAGAGCCTCAACCTGCCGGGAAAAAATCTCGTCAAAGCTGCGATCATTGCCGATAGCCGTAATTGCGGATGTATCGGTTGTGAGAGCAATGGCGGGAAGCGCCGGCCGTTCGATAAGGAAACGGTTGACAAATTCGGCGGCAATATGCTGCGAATCGGCAGCGCTCCCACCGTTTCCGCAAATGAGAATTTTTCCGCCGCGCGCCAGGCAGAGCGCGGCCTTGAAGCCGGCATCACGCAAATTATCCGCCTGCATGCGGAAAAAGTCTTCCCTGGCCCTGGCGCCACCATTGGCGTGCTCCCCAATGATATCCGGAGCCGAATCGCTAATTTCTTTTTTTGACAAAAAGAACTCCAGAAAATTTGCAAGTCAAATATATTAATCCATGCTCCAAAAACTTACAAGGAGTTGTTGAAGCGTCCAGATTATTCAAGACCAAGGTGCCTTTTGGCGGAGCGCACGGTATTTTTCATCAGCATTGCAATGGTCATCGGCCCTACTCCGCCAGGCACGGGCGTAATCATGCCCACAATCTCCCTGGCCCTTGCAAAATCAACGTCTCCCGAAAGAATGGCTTTGCCGGTTTTTTCATTCATGCCTATCCGGTTTACGCCAACGTCAATTACACAGGCACCGGGTTTTAGCCATTCCGGCTTTACCAGCCCCGGCACGCCAGCGGCTACAACAAGCACATCCGCCCTGCGGCAATGAAAAGCCAAGTCCTTTGTCCCTGTATGGGTTATTGTAACTGTGGCATTGGCTGTATCGTCTTTCTGGGCAAGCAACCCGGCAATGGGTTTGCCAACAATATTGGAACGCCCGACGACAACTACTTCCGCCCCATCAAGATTGACTCCGGTTCTGCGCAAAATCTCCTTTATCCCGGCGGGCGTGCATGGAACAAAACCATCCTTTCCGCCGCTTGCCAGCAGTTTGCCAAGATTCAGGGGATGAAATCCATCCACATCCTTGTCCGGGTCAATTGCATTCACAATTGCCTTTTCATTAATGCCTTTCGGCAAGGGAAGCTGGACAAGAATGCCATGCACATCGTCATCTTCATTGTATTTTTCAATCAGGGCATGCAATTCGGCTTCAGTGGTTTCTTCCGGAAGATTGATCTGGACCTCGTGAAAACCAAGACTTTCGGCGGTTTTAACCTTGCTGGCCACATAACTTGCGGAAGCGGGGTTATTGCCCACAAGAATGGTTACCAGGCCCGGCGCTTTGCCTGTTTTTTTTACAATTTCACCAACTTCCGCACGCAATTCATCCAGAATTTGCCGTGAGATGGCTGTTCCATCCAGAATTTTGGCAGGCATTTACAGATCTCCTCCAGACCTTGCAAAACAGTTCATCAGAAAATTCCCGTTACCCGGCCAGTATCTGTATCAACGTCAACCCTGCGGAATGCCGGGTTTGAACCGGTACCAGGCATGAGGGAAATGGCTCCTGCAACGGGCACTACAAAACCTGCCCCGCCATAAACAAGAACATCCCGCACATTGAGACGCCAGCCTTCCGGAACGCCCTTGAGCTTTGGATCGTCGGAAAGGGAAAGGTGTGTTTTAACCATGCACAGACCAAGCTCTGCCGCGTCATCCCTGGCCTGGATCTTATCCAGCTTTTCCTTTGCCTGGGCAGAATAATCCACGCCGTCCGCGCCGTAAATTTCACGGGCAACAAGCTCAATACGCTCACTGAAGGGCATATCCCAGGAATAAAGAGGCTTGAATTTGTTTTTCTCCTCGCAGGCATCGACAACGGCGTCAGCCAGTTCAAGTGCGCCTTCGCCGCCTTTTTCCCAGTGCTCCGAAACGGCAACCCGCGCTCCAGCACTTTCGCACAGTTCGCGGATTTTGGCGATTTCGGCGGGAGTGTCCGAAACAAAGGCATTAATGCAGACAACAGGCGAAACACCAGATTTACGAACGCTTTTTATGTGGTGCAGCAAATTTGCGCAACCCTTTTCCACATAGCCCACATTTTCCCTGGAATATTCCTCTGGCAATGGTTTGCCGGGAATTGGCACAGGCGCTCCGCGATGGCTTGTGAG
>VSMX01000032.1:9383-18952 GCA_009773975.1 Desulfovibrio sp.
CCGCCGCATCCGGCGCCAACCCGCTGTAATGAGATTTGAGATTCCAGAACTTTTCATAGCCGATGTCAGCTCCAAAACCGGATTCCGTAACATGATATTCACTGAGCTTCAGGCCAATCCTGTCCGCGATAACAGAACTCTGCCCAATGGCGATATTGGCGAAAGGCCCGGCATGCACAAATACGGGCTGCCCCTCCATGGTCTGAATAAGATTTGGTTTAAGGGCGTCCACCATCCAGGCTGTCATTGCGCCATCAACTTCCAGATCGGCCGTTGTTATCGGCTTGCCCCACCTGTCATAGGCTACAATTATGGCGCCCATGCGCTTACGCAGATCTTTCAGATCCCGCGCAATGGCCAGGATGGCCATGACTTCGCTTGATACAGCAATATCGAAGCGCGAGCGCATCATGAAACCATCTGACTTGCCGTTTACCCCGTCAATTCCGATAATTATATTGCGCAAGGCCTGGCAGCAAAAATCCATTACAAAACCCATATTGATGCTCGTTGGGTCAATATTCAGGCGCGACATTCCGGATAGCAAGAGCAGCTTTTCATCATCATAATTGCGTTCGTGCTGCATCCTGGCTGTCAAGGCCACCATTGCCAAGTTATGGGCGTTTGAAACAGCGTTGATGTCCCCTGTAAAACCCAGGGAATATTGGGTTAGCGGAATGCACTGGGCGCGTCCCCCGCCTGCGGCGGAACCTTTAACCCCCATTGTGGGGCCTCCCGATGGCTGGCGAATTGCCGCGGAAGTATGCTTCCCGCGCCGTCCAAGACCCTCCACGAGGCCAATTGTGGTCGTTGATTTTCCCTCGCCAAGAGGGGTCGGGGTGATGGCAGTAACATCAATATATTTACCATTGGGACGTTTTTCAAGCCGTCCGAGAACGGAAGCAAAATCAACCTTGCCCATATAATGCCCATAGGGCAAAAGCTCTTCCTGCTCAAGACCCAGATCCCGGCCTATGCTGTAGATTTTCTTCATGCTTTTTTCCGCTTCCTGGGCCAGTTCCCAATCAGCGTGTTTTTTGGGATCGAGCATCTGTTACTCCTGATAAATATTGTTCCAGAAGGACAATGGTAAAAAAACCGCTTCAATCCGGCATGGCATTTTGAAGCGGATTGATTTCGAGACCGCGTCTTTGCAATTCACGAACCGCTTTGCGGCAAAATTCGGGCAGCATCGCGCTGGCCTGGGGGGACAGGGATGCTTCCAGACGCTGAAAATCAAATGGTTCCATGCCAAAAACAATGGCATGTGGCCGATTACCTGCCAGATCGCAGCTTACAAGAGTATCGGCAAGGCAGGCTTGATGCATGGAATGTCGAAAATTCGCGCGGACTGGTATTTCGTCGTCCTCAATCAGATAAATGGTGCCGGGCTTTTCACCACCAAGCACGATATCAAAAACCACCAGAAAATCACATTCCAGAATTTCGGCCATCAACATAAGGCCCCGCGTTCCGCCATCCACAAGATCCACGTTTTCCGGAATGTGGTAATTTTGGCGCAGATATTCCAAAGCGGCAATGCCAAAGCCTTCATCACAAAGCAATGTGTTGCCAATGCCGAGTATCAATGTTTTCTGTGCAGGCAAATTTCTGCTCCGACCTATATCATTTCCTGAATGAAAATATCAATTTCCAATAGATATTTTCATTCATTTGAGCTGCCATAATTTCAGCCGCAGTCAGACTGAGGATTCATTTGGCGCGGGTGTCTGCTGCCGCAACCATCAGAGCATTTATCCAATTTCATTGGAAAAACGCTCTGATAAAAAGACCGATTAATCCGGCCTGTAAGCCATATAGCTGTACTGTTTTACTTTTTGGCCAATGGCTTTTTCATTTAGACGAAATTTTTCAATAACCGCATCTGGCTGAGTGGGGAATTTTTTGTTGCGACAGCCATGAAGCGCATTAATCACGCTTCTTTGCACGGTTTTGGGAATATATACGGATGGGAAAAGCGTTTGCCTGTATTCGATAAGAGCCATCATCGGCACACTGAAAATATTCCAGCCTTCAACAAAATACCCGGCGGAGGGCACCCGGATATCGTCTTTTGTCATTAGAAGCTCAAATCTTTCGGGAATGGCCTGGGCAACAATTATATCCGCATAAAAAGAAAGCTTTGGTGGGACAGTAAGCACACAGACTTCCGGCGCATTGAGAAATTTGCCTTTTTTTGAATCCACCAGATATTCGAATGCCAAAGTGCGGATATCGCCAACACTCACCCCGCTGAAATCTTTTCCATCTATGCGGCTGTAGTTTACGCCGCTTTTGAGATGTCTGTTATCATCCACATATTTGTAGATGTTCTGGCATCGTTTACACTTTTCAAGATGTTGTTTGTAAACGTCAGGGAGAGGATTCTGCAGCCATTGCCGGGGGGTCGGATGCATTCGGTAATATAAATAGGCGTTGTAGGCTTCTTCCCGGGTTTTAAATGTAACCGGCTTTTTCTGCATCCCTACCGGGGCATCACCATCTTGCGTCTGTTTACTGCCTTCTGCTGCCATTTGGTTTCCTGGATTTATATATCAAAAACAATATGCTTTATAATACTACGGTCGCGATTTTTTGATTTTGATCTTTTTGACCCCACTTATTGACTATTCAGCCTGCTTTCAGCCACAAAAAATCATGGTTCAACCGGGCAATTATCCGTCAAAAATCAGCCCATTTTTCAATTTGCGACTGTAGCAATAAGTGACCGTCAAAAAATATTGTTCATTTTCTCCGATAGCGCGCAAACATTACAAGCAGCCGCTTTCACAGGTTTCAAAGCCAGGGAAAATGGCTTCTTGCGCCGAATTTCCAAGTGATATCTTCATTATATTAAACAAACAACCGCGCCTGTAAAGGCGTGGTTGGAAAAAATCATTTCCGGGGATCAAATGATCCCCGGAACTATTCGGTTTGCGCCTATAACACCTTGAACTTATGCACCTGATTCGTGTGTCCGTCAATCACATGGACGGCACAGGCAATGCATGGGTCAAAGGAATGCACAACGCGCAAAATCTCTACTGGCCTTGCCGGATCGGCCACAGGCGTGCCAACAAGAGCTTCCTCGCAAGCGCTTGGAACATTTTTTTCGTCTCTTGGTGACAAATTCCAGGTTGTCGGCACAACAAGCTGGAAATTGGCTATCCTGGCCTTGTCGTCCGTTACTAGCCAATGGGAAAGGCCACCGCGCGGCGCTTCGAGGATGCCGACACCCCTTGCGTTTTTGGGCGATTCATAATCAAAGACAATCTGCTTGTCATTAATGATGTTGTTTTCATACTGCTTTATCCAGGTCTCTGTCTGGGTTGCGATCGCAAGTGCCTGCAACCCCCTCGCAGCCGTGCGCCCCAAGGTTGAGAAAAGGGCCTCTGGACCAAGCTGAAGGGCATCAAGGGTCTTGTCCACAAGGGGCTTGAACAGGGCATGATTTTGGACATAAGAAGTCAGAACCTGGGCAAGCGGACCCGTCTCCATGGCAATGCCGTCATAGCGCGGGGCCTTGAGCCAGGAATATTTTTCCTTGTCGCCCATGCTTGTAAAGTGTGGAATGGTCTGTCCTTCATACGGATGCAGGGGTTTGTCACCCTCATACCAGCTATGGCTTACGCCTTCTGCAATCTTGTTGATGTCCAGCTTGTAAAGTTTGTCCAGCCTGCGGTCAAGAATAATTCCTGGTTTGATCCAGCGCTTGTTGATATCCCTTTCCGCGCCCGGATCGGGAAATTCGCCGAAAGTCATGAAATTTCTCGTGCCGCCGTATGTCGCGCAGACCTTGTACTGGGATGCGATGGCCAGCAAATCCGGTATATAATAATTTTCGATAAAAGCGCGGCTTTCGTGATATAGCTCCGTAAATTCCCGGATACGTTCAGGCGTCAGCGCATCATAACAGGTTACGCCGCCGCCAATTGTAAATTGGGTATGCGGATTTTTACCGCCAAAGACGGCCATGGCCCTGGCCACCCTTACCTGAATGCGTAAAGCGCGCAGATAGTCTGCCGTACCGATAAGATTCAGCTCGGGAGAAAGCGTATAGGCTGGATGATTGCCAAGAAAATAGGCGTTTGTAAACGGGCCGAGCTGTCCGCTATCGATGAAGGTTTTCAACTTTGCCTGAACCGCGATGTATTCCTCGGGCTTTGCCTTGCGGTTGGAAATCGAGTTGGCAATACTGGCCGCCTTTACCGGATCTCCTTGCAGGGCATTTACTACATCCACAAAGTCAAGAGCGTGCAGGGCATAGAAATGAACTATATGGTCATGCTGGAAAAGCATGGCCAGCACAAGATTGCGGATATATGTGGCATTGGGCGGAATAGGCTTGTTTATGGCATCTTCAAGGGCGCGAATGGAGGCAAGCGCGTGAGAATAGGTGCACACGCCGCATGTCCGCTGGGTAAAATGCGGGGCGTCAAAAGGATCGCGACCCTTGAGAATTATCTCCAGCCCGCGAAAAAGAGTGCCGACGCAACGGGCTTCCTTGATTCGCCCGTTTTCGACCTCTGCCTCAATCCGCAAATGACCCTCTATCCTGGTAAGCGGGTCAACCACTACCGGACCGCTAAAATTGCTCTGGGGCGCTTTCTCAACCTGGCTCATCATTTCCCCCTAAATATTCTTGTAAAATGGCGTCAAATCATCCCAGAAATGTGGCTCCGAACAACCTATGCAGGGGCTGCCGGCTCCAACGGGCCAATTTGTTTCATTGAACAGAACCTTGGGGCAATTATTATATGTTACAGGCCCCTTGCATCCCAGATCGTAAAGACACCAACCCTTGCGGGCTTCTTCCGAATCAAATGATTTGGCAAGTTCCCCCGCTTCAAAGTGCGGACGCCGCTCGCACAGGTCATGGACGGTCTGGCCGAAGAATATCAAGGGTCTTTGCAATTCATCCACATCCATGCCCAGATTGTTGATGAATGCCACCAGTGCGCCCACCATGTTTATGGGATTTGGTGGACAGCCGGCAATGTTGATAGCCTTGTTTTTCAAATCGGGATATGCTTCATTTATGCCTTTTGCGCCAGTGGGATTTGGGCTTGCGGCCTGTATGCCGCCAAAACAGGCACAGGTGCCAATGGCCATGTTAATTTGGGACTTGGGCAGGATTTCCTTGCAAATATCATACATGGTCTTGCCGCCAACATAGCCATACTTGCCATCCAGGGCAGTGGGAATAGCCCCTTCCACCATGCAGATGAAACCATTGGGCGAATTTACCGCCTGCTCGAGCGCCTCTTCGGCCGCGTGTCCGGCGGCTGCCATGATAGTTTCCTGGTAATCAAGCGAAATCGTGTCCAGAATGAGACTGTCTATATAAGGCTTGTACATGCGCATCATTGCTTCTGAACAGCCCGTGCATTCGGCCGTGTGCAAATAGACAACATTGGGGCGCTTCCCGGTAAGGGCTGCTGCCACTTCCTCGGAAAAAGCCGGCCCCATTCCCATTGCGACAGCAACAGCCGTGCAGAATTTCATGAAATCGCGGCGGCTGACGCCCTGGCGTTCCAAACGCTTCTCTCCGCCCTCTTTGCCCAGACCCACGCCAATACGCATACTCGCCTCCTGGCATAGAAGTGTAAACCGGCCACCTATCTTGTATGATTCAACAGGGACCCGAAATATATCGCCATATTTCCCTGACAGTACACTCCGTAAGGAAAACGGTCAATAGGGCAAAAGAATTTCCCTTTCTCATACAGAACTGACCATTGCCACGACAAGAGGATCCCGTTCAAGAACACGCTTGAAAAAACGTCTCAGGGAAATTCGAATATTTTCACGCAATTTTGCCGGTTGGGTTGAAAGCGCCACTTCCTCTAGCACAAGTTCCCGGGCATCGTCCAGAATATGGCTCAACTGCGCCTCGAAAACGAATCCGCGAGAAATTATCTCCGGTCCATCAAGCACATCTCCTGTTTGCTCATCCAGCACCAGGGAGACGACTACCACCCCTTCCTCCCCAAGAATGCGTCTTTCCTTGAGCACAGTGGCGCCGACATCGCCAACCCCCTTGCCGTCAACCAGGGTGTAGTCAACAGGGATGGGCTGTTCAAGGCGAAATCCGTTTTCCAGAATGGTCAGCGGCTGGCCGTTTTCAAGCCTGATGACATTTTCAGTCCCAACCCCGCATTCTTCGGCAAGACGTCCATGGCTAACAAGATGCTGGTATTCCCCATGCACGGGAACAAAAATTTCCGGCCGCGCGGCATAGAGCATATCACGCAATTCTTCCCTGTGGGCATGGCCTGAAGCATGGACAGCATGACAACTTTCATAAAGCACTTCGGCCCCCAGCCTGCACATTTCATTTATCAGGCGCGATATGGCCTGGGCATTACCCGGGATAACCCTTGAACTCATCACCACAGTATCGCCTTCGCAAACAGCAAGTTGTCTGTGGCCGCCAAAACCATGCGCGAAAGAGCGGAAAGCGGTTCCCCCTGGGCGCCGGTTACCAGGAGGACAGTTTTTTCTGGCTCAATTTCCGGCACGCCATTATGGGCATTGAAAAATTTGGGCGGCAGCTGGCAAAGCCCGAGATTTTGGGCAATATCAATATTATTTGCCAGGGACTTACCGCTGATGACCACTGTTTTGTCAAATTCGCGCGCAAGATCGAAAACTTCCTGAATTCGCTGGATATGGCTTGAAAAAAGGGTAACCACAATGCGGCCGGGGGCGTTTCCGAACACATTTTTGAGTGAGTCCTTGACTTCACGTTCTGTGAGGGAACGGCCTGGTCTCAAAACATTGGTGGAATCCGAAAGCAGAAGCCGCGCGCCACCCGGGCCGGCAAATGCCCTTATGGCTTCAAGATCGGTTCCGGAACCAGCCAGGGGCCGGGGATCAATCTTGAAATCGCCGCTGTGAATCACCCGTCCGATTGGAGTTTCCACACCCAGACCATAGCCGTGGGGAATGGAATGGCATACCGGAAAAAAATGAAAACACATATCGCCAAGCTGCATGGCATCGTTTGGTTCAACTGGAACAAGTTCGACATTGGATAAAAGATCGTGTTCCTTCAACTTGTTCTCGACCAGGGCCAGGGTAAAAGGCGATCCATAAATCCGCGCGCCGTTCAGTTCTGTTACAATCCAGGGCAGCGCCCCAATGTGATCTTCATGGCCATGCGTCAGCACTATGCCCAGCAACTTGTCCCTGATGGAGCGAACCGCCCCAAAATGGGGAATTAACACGTCAACGCCAAGGTGGTCCTCATCGGGAAACATGAGCCCGCAGTCAACCATCACCACCCCGCATGGTGTTTCCCAAAGCTGGCAATTCAGGCCGATTTCACCCAGCCCCCCCAATGGGGTAATTGTCAATTTCCGATCATCTGTCGTGGAATTGTCTGCCATATTTTTCAACCGTAAAATTGCATAAGCGGAAATATTCGTGCCGCAGGGACTTTCCCCCCGGGCGGCATTCCGCAAATTATTGAGAAGGTGGAATAAAAAATTAGCGCAGTAGAAGATCCGGGCGGAATTCTCCCATCGCGGTATAAAGCTGGGACAGGGCGGTGAGATAATCCGCCCGCGAACCCGTAAGCGATGATTGCGCGCGTGTAAGATTTGATGAAGCGTCCAGAACGTCGAAGTTGGTGCCCACTTGTTCCTGGTAACGCGCAAGGGCCGCTTCGTAGGCTTCTCTTGCCTCACGCACGCCCTTCTCCGCCACCGTTATCCGCTTTTCGGCTTCCCGTAGCGAAAGCAGGCGGGATTTTATGTCATAACCAACGTCAAGTTTTAATTTTTCTTCTTCATGGCGCATCCTGGTAACGAGCCAGCCGGCGCTTTTGTCCGCATAGTATGTTGTTCCCCACTGAAAAACATTCCATGTGGCCCGTGCGCCCACTTCCCAGGTGGAACTGCGTGAGCTGTAGTTTCCCTTGCGCTGCAAATCCGGCGTATTGCCCTGCTGGTTGATATTATAATAGGCTTCGACCTGTGGGTAATAATCACTTTGGGCAACTTTCTGGTCTTTTTCCGCAATTTCCACTGATTTTGCGGCCATATACAAATCCGGCCGCTGCCTGTAGGCGGTCTCAAGGCATTGCTCAAGCGTGCGATTGAACGGCACATGGGCAAGACGGCCAACATAATCTATTTTTGCGGCCGCCGAAAAGCCAAGCAGCGTATTTAGCCTTGCCTGGGCCGTATCGCGAACATTTTCAGCCTGAATCAGCGTGCTTTCCGCGGTACTGACATCCACTTCGGCCTGGAGGACATCCAGTTTTGGCCGCAGGCCAACCTCATAAAAAGCCCTTGTGATGCGCAATTGTTCACGCAGTCGCTCAAGGGCCTCGTTTTCACTTTTGACATTTTCTTCGGCGCGCAAATAGGAAAGAAATTCGGACTGTACATTGGTGGTCATGGTCAATTCCGAATTAAGCAGCGAGGCTTGATCGCTATCAGCCTGCAATGCTGCGCGCTGATACGAAGCAAGAAGCTGAAAGCCCTGGAAAACCGGCTGCGAAATTTCAATCGACCAGGAATAGGTGCCAAGTTCAGGCGGCCTGGAGCTTGATGGCTCGGTCTTGCGCTCCTGCTTGGTAGCAGTATAGGACATGCCAAGCTTTGGCCCAAAAGCGCCCCGCCGGGATTTTCGCGTTTCTTCCGACGAGCGGCTCTGCGCTTCCTCCGCGGCAAGGGACGGATTATGCGACAAGGCCTGCATGACTGCCTCCCGCATATTATAAACGCCTTTTGGGGCTGCTTTTTTAAGGCCTCTTGACTGGACAACAATCGGCGCGGGCGCATTTTTACGTAATGGCCTGGATTTTTCCGCGCAAAATGCGTCTCCGGCCATGAGACAAAAAACAGGCAGGACAAGGAATACTGGCCGCCAGAAACGACATGCGGCCAGAACGGGATACTGGAATATTTTTTTAAGCATGTCCAATAAATAGTTGACATGGAATGTCTTGGCAATAGGCTTGGCGGCCTCATGGAAATTAATTTGACAACTGCGACCGATTTTTATAGAAAGAGCAGACATTCAACGTTACTTGTTGAATTAATGGGGAAGTGGCTCAGCTGGGAGAGCATTGCCTTCGCAAGGCAGGGGTCGAGGGTTCAAATCCCTTCTTCTCCACCAAATATTTCAAGGGGTTACAGTGATAAGCTGTAACCCCTTATTTTGCGCGGCACATCTTGCGGCACATTACGGGAACAACTGGCAACGCTTCAACCGCATTCTTCTTTTGACTATTGTGAGGCCGCACGAAAAATGAGAACGGGACGCAAAAGAAATGAGAACGTGCCAATGCATTTTTTCTGCTTTGGCACGTTTTTTGTTAAGTGATATAAGTGGTTATGGCCTGTGTGGGTTTCTCAATCAAAATTCCGAAAAATTAGCTCGCCCGCTTTCAGGTTTTTTCCGTTGCTGCAGGTGTAATTCACCTTCACTTCCTCCAGCTTGAATGCCGAAAAAAGTTCCCTTACTTCCGGTTTGTCATTCAGGGAAAGAATGAACTTCCCCTCAATCTTGCCCAGCAGTTCTGCCAGCACAGTGAAGTCCTCGCGGCAGAAGAGCCC
>VSMX01000033.1:0-9535 GCA_009773975.1 Desulfovibrio sp.
GTCCATAATCAACTTCAATAACAAATAACATGCCAAGATGATCCGAAAAGTCTTGGCATGTTACTTTTTTCTAAAAATTTCCGTGCCAATTCGCGCGCAAATCAGTGCCATTTTTTTCGCCAGCTTACACGAGCAAAATCAGGGCTGACTGAATAGTTGCTTTTCACCATTGTTATCTTGTCGCCAATATACACCAGGATACTTGTTTGACTTCATCCATTTTGTTGTGTACATTTCCTTACAGCGTGCAAAGGAGATAATTCATGCGCAAAATCGTTCTCGCGCTTCTTGCAGTTTTCATTTTGGCCAGCCTTTCGGGCTGCGGCATATTTTTTGACGAGCCCAATTATGGGCCTGACCAGCATGCCTACGGGCAGGGCAGGGCTTTTTAGCCGTTTGCATGAATACGGCTTCTCGCTTCATAACTTGTGCAGGACATAGGTAACTATGCCCCAGATATGCACATATTCCCGGGTTGTGATGTCGATTTCGGGATATTTTGGATTTGCGGGCGCCAGATAGACGCGGTTTTTTCTGCGAATCAGCCTCTTGATCACAAGCCCTCTGTCAAGCGCGGCAATAACCACGCGGTTGTGTCTTGCGTCCAGTGATCTGTCCACAACCAGCAAATCGCCGTCATGGATGCCGCAACCAAGCATGGAATCTCCCGTTGCGCGCAAAAAGAATGTGGCTGGGGGATTTTTGACCGCAATTTTATGCAGGTTGATTTTTTCTTCCGCATAATCTTCCCCTGGCGACGGCCAGCCGGCCTGCACAGGCGAAACATAGAGCGGACAGGCAGACTTGCCGGGTTCCGCAATCGCGGGGCCGAGTATTACCAGAGGCCGGTTCACGATTTTTCCCCGTGATTGATCCACCAGTCCTTGTCCACATTTTCATGCCACCAGCGGTTTGGATCCGCCTGCAAAATGGCCTGGGCCAGTTTTTTTGCCTGAATGGTTTTCAGCCTTTGCAGGGCGCTGTCAATCCAGGTCCTGGCAAATTCATTTCCCCTGGCCAGTTCCATTCTCAAGTTGCAAAGCAAGTCCAGCTGATCGGCATCCCTGGCCAATTTGGCTTCCAGGCTTTCGCGGGCGCAAAATTCGGCAAAATAACCGGCGATCATTTGCTCAAGACCGGTTCCCCTTGCTGCATCCTCAAGGGCCTGGCGCGCCTTGCAGCTGTCATAGCGATGATTGACATAGTTGAAATCGCCTGTTCTGGCTTCGTGCAGATCGTGAAAAAGACAAAGAAAGACCACGCGCGCAACGTCCGCGTCCGCCAGGTTGGCCAGAACAAAGCCGATTACGCTTGCGCGGTAGGAATGTTCGGCCACATTTTCATGTCCCGACCCCAAAAAGGCGAAACCGCTTCTGGGCGTCGCCTTGAGCATTCCCACCTCGTTCAAAAAATCTGCCAGGCGCTCAAAGGAAAAATTGCCGTGCTTTGTCATGGTCTCATAATTCTTTGTAAAAAGGGGTTTGGGCGACCGGCTGGCGCCCTGCAGGAACGTCTCCGCAGCCAGCAATTTCTGGCTTGCGGAGATCGGCAGCAGGGCTGGGGCCCCCCAGCAAAAAGCTTCCTGGAAGCAGTTTTCACATGCACATTCTGCCCTCTCGCCGCGTCAGATTTCGTAAGTTATTCCGGTCGAGTATCGTAAGAGTACACTCCCTTCATAATTTACTCATCTTCCTTGCGAGAGAACAAAATTCACTATGTGAAGACAGCTTCTTAAATTCCCTGGGCAATCATCGCATCCGCCACCTTGCGGAAGCCGGCTATATTGGCGCCCATCACAAGGTTGCCGGGCCGGCCGAATTCGCGCGCGGTGTCGGCCGCGTTTTTGTATATGTTATCCATTATTTGCTTGAGCTTTTTATCCACTTCTTCAAATGTCCAGCTTTGCATTTCGGCATTCTGGGCCATTTCAAGCTGGCTTGTGGCCACGCCGCCGGCATTTGCGGCCTTGGCCGGGCCGTAGGCGATGCCGGAACTGACAAAGTCATGCACGGCTTCAAGCGTTGAAGGCATGTTCGCGCCTTCGGCCACGCATTTGCAGCCATTCTTGATCAGGGCCTGGGCATCGGCCAGGTTGAGTTCGTTCTGGGTCGCGCAGGGGAAAGCCGCAAAGCAGGGAACATCCCAGACAGGGTGGCGTCCTTCGGCATAAGCGCTTGCAGGAGTGTATTTCGCGCCGGGCACGAGTTCCGCATAGCGCGCCAGTGAAGCGCGTTCTACTTCCTTGACTTTCTGGAGAACTTCGACATTTATGCCGTCGGGATCGACGATCATGCCGCGGGAATCGGTTACAGTTACCGGCAGCGCGCCGATCTGGCGCAATTTCTGGCAGCAATAGATTGCGACATTGCCCGCGCCGGAAACAACGCAGGTCTTGCCGGCCAGGTTTTCTTTGCGATCGGCGAGCATGGCCTGGGCAAAATAAACCACGCCATAGCCCGTTGCCTCGGTACGGGCGAGGGAGCCGCCAAAGAGGATATTCTTGCCGGTAAGCACGCCCTCGTAGCTTCTGGTCAATTTTTTCCAGCGGCCGTAAAGATAGCCGATTTCCCTGCCGCCCACGCCGATATCGCCGGCCGGCACGTCAATTGTCGCGCCAATGTAGCGGAAAAGCTCGTTCATGAAGGATTGGCAAAAACGCATTATTTCCATATCGCTTTTGCCCTTGGGGTCAAAATCAGAGCCGCCCTTGGCGCCGCCGATTGCAAGCCCGGTAAGAGAATTCTTGAAGATCTGCTCGAAACCGAGAAATTTCAGGACGCCCAGATTGACGCTGGGATGCAGCCTGAGGCCGCCCTTGTAGGGGCCGATAGCGGAATTGAACTGCACGCGCCAGCCGCGGTTGACCTGGATATTGCCGGCGTCATCAACCCAGTCGACCCTGAATCCGATTGTCCTTTCAGGTTCGGTAAGACGTTCGAGAATGCGGTTTTTGCGGTATTTTTCGTTTTTTTCAAGTACGGGAGAAAGGCTTCCCAATACTTCCTGCACGGCCTGGAGAAACTCCGGTTCATAGCTGTACTGGCTTTTCAATTTTGCCATGACTTCTTCGGTGTATGTCATGCAAGTCTCCTTTGTGTTGCTGACAGATAATTGTTTTACCATGTAGCCTTGCCAGGCAATTTGCCGTCTGGTTTTGGCAGAGGATTTTCCGGTTTGCCCTCCTTGTCCACGCCTGGCGGCGTTGGCGAAAGAAGATTGGACTTGACCACGCCCGGCCCCGGCACGACGAAGGTTTCGGGATTGATGCTGTACCAGGCGAACCACATGGAATATACGCCAAAAAACTGTTTCATGGCCGCGCCTTTCATATTTCCTTCCAGAGCCTGGCCGGTTGCCCGATCCCAGACGCTTTTTGTGGCAAGGTCAACCAGCTTGCCATTCAGGATAACGAAAAGGAAGGGATCGGCCCAGACCTGGCGGTTATAGACGCGCACCACATCGAGCGCCGGGTCGTACACGGCCAAAAGGGGAATGGAGCCAAGAAAAAAGTTTACGCAGCCCTCCTTGCGCACATATTCAATTTCAATGGCAAGCAAAAAGTTGTCGTATTCCATGCAATACATCGGAGCCTTGCGATGGAAGCGGCGATCCAGGCGGCGGGGCGGATAGACAAGGACATCGTTGTCGTAATAGGTGCCCTTTCGCAGGTAATTGCCGTATGGGTCGCGTCCGTAGGGACGCCTGCCCCGGGGGCGCGAAAGCACTCCGGCATCGGGATAGACCTTTTTGGCCTTTTGCCAGGTTGTCCAGAATACGGGAATGGTAGGCATCCCGCGCCCGAGAAGCGGCCCGGAAAAAGCCATGCCTGTTTCCTGAAGCCACAAACTGCCGGAATTACGGTCTATAAGCACGGAATTGCCGTCATAAAGAAAGCCCGCGAAGCCTTCGGTCGCCTCGTGAATCTCCACATCAAAGGTCAGGTTCAGGCCATCCATGTACGCGTTATAGGCCATGAGGGTTCCGGTAATCGGGCAATAGGTCACGGCATAGGCCACATCGTCGATCAATTCGTTAACAACCTGATGCCAGACCATGTATTGCTGGGGATAGATTCTGGCCTTGTCGGGAAACTGCACGACAAAAACAGGTTCATTGTCGCTGAGCTTCAGGTTGGCTTCCATCACGCTGTCATAATTGGGCCTGTAAATCGATGTTATCGCGCCCTGCAGGGGCACAATGGCCAGATGGTTTTCAATATCCTTCAGCTGCTCCAGGTTTTGCGGCCTGGCCCAGGCCTCCCCGCAAAGGAGCGAGCCAAGGCCAAGAACGCACAGGATGACGAGAAGATGCTTAATGTTTTTCAAGGTTATCCTCCTTGTCAGGAAGAATATAGCCGAAAATATAATCCCGCAGGGCCTGCGGCCAGGGACGCGGTTTTTTGCCGATGACAGCGGCCAGCTTTTCATTGTTCAGCACCGAATAGGGCGGCCGGATAGCCTTTTGCGGCCATTGGGCGGACGGGATTGGCTCAACCTTGCACGGCCCGCGCACAAGGGCCACGGCTTCCGCCGCGAATTCGCACCAGCTGGCGTGGCCGCTGTTAACTCCGTTCCAGATACCGGCCGCTTTTTTTTCGGCCAGGATAGTGCTCCACAAGGCAAGATCCAGGCTATAGGTTGGCGAGCCAATCTGGTCGTCCACCACGGAAATCATGTCTCTTTTATTGCACGCATCCAGAATGCTGGTTATGAAATTTTTTCTTCCGGGGCCGAAAAGCCACGCTGTTCGTATTACGCAGGATCTTTCCGGCAGCGCGGCCAGCACAGCCTTTTCTCCCGCAAGCTTGGTTGAGCCGTAAACGTTTTTGGGATCGGGAGGCGCGTTTTCCGGATATGGAATGGTCGAATCACCCGGAAAGACAAAATCCGTGCTGAAATGCGCAAGGAAGCCATGGCCAAGTCTGGCCATGGCCTTTGCGAGAATGGACGGCAAAATCCTGTTGGCCTGATCAGCTTCATTTTGATGATCTTCGGCGTCATCAACCCTTGTCCAGGCCAGCGAATTGAAAACTGCGTCCGCGTTCGCCTCCCCAAGAAGCCTCTCCACATAATCGGGATCTGAAAGATCTCCGTCCTGGCGTCCAAATGACTGCACTTCCCAGTCGCGCTCATTCAGGACTTTAACCAGCGCTTGCCCCAACAGGCCGCTTTTGCCCCCCAATACCAGCGCTTTAGACATGAAGCCTCCGAAATTCCTTGTGTGAAAATTTTTTGCAGTCTAGCCCTCGCCCGGGTGCTGGTCAACAGGCTTTACATCCTCTGGCCCCTTGCGTATTTTAATTCAAAAAAGGATAACAGATAATATGAAAATGCAAGATGAGATGCCCTCCCGAATCCGCTTTCATTATGATATTGATAAAAAGGCGCGCCTTGAGACTGTTCATGGCGTGTGGGGCGGCATAAACCCCCATGGTGAAATCGAGATGAGTTTTTACAATGAATCCGATGCCATACCCTCGACTACGGAACAGATCGTCGCCCCGGACGGCAGCCTGGGGCATGAGGTGGTGGAGGAAGACAGCGATGTGCGGCATATAAACAGGCATATTCATACCCGCATTTTGCTGAATTACAACACGGCCCGCGCGGTAGTGGAATGGCTGGAAGACAGGATTGAAGAACTGGACCAGGGGGTGGCGGGAGATGTGTTTGGCAGTTCATCAGATATTGAGCAATAATTGCATGCGATTGATTTCTCCTGCAAAAAGCCTGATGCTTTTATTATCGGAAAGATCCGGTTTTTGATCATGCGCGCGGGCACATTTCATATAATTACCTTTGGTTGCCAGATGAATGTCCACGATTCCCAATGGCTGACCGCGGCTTTGGAAAAACAGGGCTACTCCCGGACAGCCATGGAAGAGGCCCAGCTTGTGATTATCAACACCTGCTCGGTCAGGCAAAAACCGGAAGAAAAGGTGCGCAGCGCACTTGGCCGCATAAAGACCGCAACCTGCGGCAGCAGGGATGTTTGCGTGGCAATTTGCGGCTGTGTGGCGCAGCAGCTCGGTAAAAAGCTTTTCGAATATTCCCCCCAGGTGCGCCTGGTCGCGGGCACGGACGGCATTGCGGCCATGCCGCAAACGCTGCTGGAGCTTCTGGAAGCGCCGGCCAAAAAGCTGGTCCTGCTTGACTTTGCTCCTGCATACGTGGAGAGGCCGCAATTGGAGATAGGCGGCGCGTCGGCCTTTGTCGCCATCATGCAGGGCTGCGACAATTTTTGCGCATATTGCATTGTGCCTTTTACGCGGGGGCGGCAAAAATCCCGCCAGGAACATGAAATCCTGGAAGAATGCGGGCGCAGGCTGGCCCGGGGGGCCAGGGAGATCACCCTGCTCGGGCAAAATGTCAATGCCTGGGGCAAGGATAACGGCCAGGGTTCATTTGCCGGGCTGCTGCGCAAAATAGCGGCTCTGCCGGGGCTTGAGCGCCTTCACTACATAACGCCGCATCCCAAAGACATGACCGCAGAAGACGCGCGTGTCTTTGGCGAGCTTCCCGTGCTTTGCCCAAGACTGCATCTGCCGCTCCAGTCCGGCTCGGACAAGGTTCTGGCAGCCATGCGACGCAGGTATTCGAGCCGCGAATATCTCGATCTTGTGGAAACGCTGAAAAATGCCAGGCCGGATATTGCGCTTTCCACGGACATCATTGTCGGTTTTCCCGGTGAGAGCGAAGCGGATTTCCTGGCCACTCTTGAGCTTTTGCGGAAATGTTCCTTTGTCAGCAGTTTTTCATTCTGCTATTCGGACAGGCCCGGGGCCAGGGCCGCGCTTTTTCCGCACAAGATCCCGCCAGCCCTCCAGCAGGATCGCCTTTTGCGTTTCCAGGCCATGCAGGAAGAAATTACGGAGAAATGGCTTGCCGGCAGGGTGGGGCAGAAAGCCCTGGTTTTGCTGGAAGGGAAAAGCCCGAGGCAGGCGGACGGCCAGGAATCCTGGCAGGGCAGGGATGAATATGGAGCCATTGTGCATGTGCCCGTTAACGAAGCCTTTGCCGGCCAAATGATTGCCTGCCGGATTGAGGCTGCCAGGCGCCACAGTCTTGTGGGCAGGCAGGAGGGCTGAACCGGGGATTGGCTGACCTAAACCTTTTCCCTCCAGGGCCGATATGTGCGGCATAACGGATGGGGAAAGCCATGTTGGATTACCGCCGCTTCAAGGAAATCAACGACTTGTTTGCATCAGGCCAGGGCGAGAAAGCGCGCCACCTGCTCATGGAAATGCAGTCCCGTTGCATAGCCCTGAGAGATGAAATGAGTATGTTGAGGATCCGGTTGCAAAGCATCGAAGATGCTCTTTATCTTTCGGAAAATTTGTATGAGGATGGAGGCTACTACTGGTTGAAAACCAGCGGTGTCCGCCAGGGGCCATTTTGCCCGAGGTGTTATCAGGCGGAAGGCGGCCTGATCCGCCTGGAGAAGCATAAACAGGGGCTTGAATGTCCCTATTGCTACTCGATTTATCGTAATCTTCCCAAAATGGCGCCTCCTGCGCCGGAAAAACAGGCCAGGATACTGCAATTCGCAAGGCAGATGTAGTGTCGCGTCAAGCGACAACAGTCGCAATCCCTAAAGGGATTGCGCGCCGCCAAAGGCGGCATGGGCAAGGCAGCGACCCGAAGGGCGGTCGCAGGCCGTTTCTGTCAGCCGGCTTCGCTGGCATACAGAAATCGACAGCAACGTAAAAGCACGTTTTTTGCCTTGCGATCTTCAGGCTTTTACGACAGTAAAAGCCTGACATCCCAGTAGCATAACGGGTTTGCATGCAGGAAAAGGAAAAACTCCCTCAGGTTTTGCTTCTTGGCGAAAGCGAAACGGCCATTGCCCTGGATCGCCGCGCCCTCAGGGATGCGGGATACGGCGATATCAGGGTAATGAGCAGTGGGCTGGATGCCTGCCGCCGCCTGGCCGGCATTGGGGGAGATCCTTACAAACCTGACTTGGTTGTCTGTACCAGCAGATTGGCTGACATGGATGGCGATCAGTTCTGCGCCATTGTTCGCCAGCATCCAAGGCTTTTGGCGTTGCCGATTCTTATTGTGCTGCCAAATGAAAACGAAGCCGCCCAGCTGAAGGCCCTTGGCTGCGGCGCCAGCGCCCTGCTCGGACGTCCGTATTCCATAGAGGACCTGCGTCGCATCCTGGGCGGCCTTCTGGCTGGCAGGGCGGCCATGGAAAATTTGCGCAAGGCGGCGGATCAGACCGATACGGCCGCTTTTGATGCCGCTCTTGCTTCATACGGCCTGCTTCTGCGCCCGAGCAGACAGCCCGAGGATTATTTCAGGGCCGGAATGCGTTTTTTGGAAGAAAACCGCTATAATTACGCGATCAGCGCTTTTCAGCGGGCTCTGGAAAATGTGCGCATAAAAGGAGAAGCCGAACTGGGCATTGCCGCGGCCTACAAGGGCAAGGGCGACATGGCCCGCTACCACGCCTGGCTGGCCAGGGCTGCCGAAACCTTTATCCAGGCCAGGCGCTGGCATCATGCCCGTTCTGCCTTTGCCAGGCTGCTGCAGGATAATTCGGAAGCCAAAAATCCGTTTTTGAGCGAGGCCAGCCGGCAAATCCGCCGCCATGAATACAACGAGGCCGCCAAAACCCTGGCCGAAGGCTGCGCACTTATCCCGTCCCTGAAAGCGGGGCAGGCCTGTGCCAAAGTCTGTCTGGGCGCGGATGATGCCGCGGCCATGTTCAAGGCCCTGCAAGACGAGCTTGCGAGCCATGGCAATGGAGAGTTTCTGGCCGGGGAAATAAGGCAGAGCATTATCAGGCTTGGCAAGGAGCGCCAGGAAAGAATGCGCCAGGCGGCGGATGAAAGACAGGTGCAGCTTGCGCGAAACATTTCCGCTGCCAGGGTTACGGAAAACGCCTCAAATGCCAAAAGCCAGCCTGCCGGACAGCAAGGCGCCAATCCGGGCCTTCTGCCTGAGGATGAAACCCGCGCTTCATCTGGCGGCCATTCCGTAATCTCCGAAGTTGAAACGTCCCCGGAAACCCTGGAAGCCAAGCCAAATGAGGACGGCAAGCCCGTTCTCGCGCCTCTCACCCGGCCGGAAGCCACAAGCGATCTTTTTTCCGGCAAGCCCAGGATCAATGAATTCCTTTCCGTCATCAAGCTGACCTGGAAACTGGCCAGAAGACAGAAAAAGCAAAAATAGCGCCGTCCATCAGTCCTGAATTGCGATTTGCCTGGCCAGCCACGCCCCGCCCCACAAGCCGCTGTCCTTGTCTTCAATCAGCTTTACGGGCATTTTTTGCAGATAATCTTCTGGCGCGTTGTAAAGTTCCGCCATAAAAAAGGGACTGGCCACAGTCAGGGGATTTTGGGCTGCAATGCCGCCTGCGATCCACAGCCCGCCGTTGCACAGGGTGGCCAGCATCCAGTTGCGGCAGGCCCGGGCATAAAAGCGCGAATACCATTCCAGCGTTGGAGTCGGGCTTTGCAGGGCTTTTTCGCCCACTTCCCTTGCCGTAATTTTTTCACCTGTCAGATACTCGTGCAAAATTTCCAGTC
>VSMX01000033.1:9545-18545 GCA_009773975.1 Desulfovibrio sp.
CCGTTATCGTGTCGTCGCCTCTTGCAAAGCGCAAATCGAGGCGCGAACACAAAAATGAATGGAAATCCTCTTCCTTCTTGCCCAGAAAGGGAAAGTTCATGTGCCCGGCTTCCGAGGGCAGGGCGCGCCAGCCTGTCCGATCGGGCACAAGCGCCGCCACTCCAAGGCCGGTGCCCGCGCCGATTACGGCCTTTGTTTCATGAATGTCGCTATCCGGCCCGGCTATCAGTCTGGCATTTTGGCCGCAAGGGGCCAGACTGGCCCAGGCCTGAACCTCGAAATCGTTGACCAGTCTGGCCAGGCAGGGAAAGTCGGCCTTGCGGAGGTCTATTTCCAGGCAGGCATTTGAAAGGCAGCCGCGACCCTCGCAGACCGGCCCGGCAATTGCAATGACAATGGCTGCGAAATCATTGGCGTCAAGGCTTGAAGCGCCATTCCCGAAATATGAAATGGCCCCGGAGGTTATTGCCGCGCTTTCCCATTTTGCGAACGCTGCAAGAATATCTTCCGTATTTGCCAGTTGGGCGGTTGGAACCCATTTTTTGGCCGCAAGCTCAAGCCCGGTACCTTTGTCGGCAAAGATTGCGAAACGGCCGTTTGTGCCGCCTATATCGGCCACCGCGAACAGTTTTTTTTGCATGATATTACCAGTTTGCCCGGGATGTCGTAAATGGCAAGAATATTTTATCCTGAATGGCCAACAAAATGTATATTGGCGTCATGCCGTTCGATACCGCGCGCGTAATGAACCGTTAAGAGATATTCTCGTGCGAAAATTGCTATAATGTTCCAGGGCCGGCGATGCCAGTTCCCGGTAAGGAAAGCCGCAAATAGTCCGGATTTGTTTTTTCATCCGCGCTTCAACGCCATAATAACCATCTTTATCCAGCCAGCCAAGCGGGGCGGGTGACAGGCTGCAAGGAGACAAAAGGCCCCGCGAAGGGGCCTCATGATTTGATTTTGGCGGAAAATTCAGTCTTGCATGCGATGTGTTATGTATTGGGCAAAAATTGCAACGGCTGGCAATTTGGTTGCGAGGGGGAACCGTTCCATGCGCCCCCTTCCGTCGCCTTCAGTCAATGTGGCGGTATTTTCAAAACTGGCCCGCAAGGCGTCTAACTATTTCCTGGCCCGCCCTGCGTCCAGCTCCCATGGCCAGAATGACAGTGGCCGCGCCGGTTACGATATCGCCACCCGCGAAAACATTGGGAATTGAAGTCTCGCCCGTTTCCGGGTCGGCTTCAATATAGCCCCATTTGTTTTGCCTGAGGTTGGGCGTGGCATCCAGAAGAATGGGATTGGACCTTGTGCCCAGGGCGACAATGGCCAAATCGGTATCGAGATCGTAAACTTCGCCTTCAATCGGCACAGGGCGGCGTCTGCCGGAAGCATCCGGTTCGCCAAGCTGCATTTTTTGCAAGGTGACGGATTTGAGGTTGAGATTTTCGTCGCCATTGAAACGCACAGGCGATGAAAGCATGGTGAACTTTACGCCCTCCTCCTCGGCATGCTCGATTTCCTCGCGGCGTGCCGGCATTTCCTCGCGGGTGCGGCGGTAAACGATATGCACGTTTTCCGCGCCCATGCGCAAGGCCGTTCTGGCCGCGTCCATGGCCACGTTGCCCGCGCCGAACACTGTAACATTCCTGCCTATGTAAACGGGAGTGTCTTCTCCGGGGAAATTGTAGGCGCGTCCAAGGTTTACGCGGGTAAGGTATTCATTGGCCGAAAAAACGCCGACCAGGTTTTCGCCGGGAACGCCAAGGAAAACGGGCAGACCGGCGCCAACGCCAATGAAGACAGCCGAATACTTTTTCAGCAGGTCGTCAATATCGACTGTCCTGCCGCCCACATGATTGAGATTGAAATCCACCCCCATATCGCGCAGGCCATTGATTTCGGTCGCAACCACATCCTTGGGAAGCCTGAAGGCCGGAATGCCGTAAATGAGCACGCCGCCGGCCTCATGCAGGGCCTCAAAGACATCGACCTTCAGACCGGCAGCCGCGCAGACGCCGGCACAGGTAAGGGAGCTGGGGCCAGAGCCAAGACAGGCAACCTTTTTGGCGCTGTCCGGAATTTTGCAGGCGGCCATTTCAGTAGCCGGTTTTGCGGCCATTTCCGCATTATGGCTATCGGCGACAAAGCGTTCCAGGCGTCCGATGGCAATTGGCTGGCCTTTGGCCAGAAGCACGCATTTGCCTTCGCACTGGTTTTCCTGCGGGCAGACCCTGCCGCAAACGGCTGGCAAGCTGTTGGTGGAGTTGATTATTTTATAGGCTTCCGCCAGGTTGCCGTCCGCAACCTGCTTGATGAAATCCCTGATCGGCACTTCAACAGGACAGCCGCTGACACATTTGGGCTTTTTGCATTGCAGGCAACGTGAGGCTTCCTTCATTGCCATTTCGCCGGTATAGCCAAGGGCCACTTCCATGAAATTGTGCGCGCGTTCAAGAGGCGGCTGGCAGGGCATCGGCACACGTTCCGCAATCTTTTTGGCCGGTTTCTTATTTTCCATTGCCTGCACCCTCCTGATTGAGCTTTTCAAAAGACACTTCTTCCTGTTTGCGGTAGGCGCCGAGACGGCGGCGCAATTCGGCAAAATCGACCTTGTGGCCGTCAAATTCCGGGCCGTCCACACAGGCGAACCTGGTCTCGCCGCCCACGCTTACGCGGCAGGCTCCGCACATGCCTATGCCGTCAACCATGATCGGGTTGAGGCTGACCGTCGTTGGCACCTCAAATGGCCTTGTGCATTTGGCCACGGCGTCCATCATCGGCACCGGGCCAACGGCCACGACTTCCTTGACGTCCTTGTCGGATTTCAGCCTTGCCTCAAGCAGTTCTGTAACAAGACCCTTGTGGCCATAACTGCCGTCATCCGTGCTGACCAGCACTTCGTCCGCAAAGCTTTTCAGCTCGTTTTCAAAAAGCAGCAAATCTTTGCTGCGCGCGCCAATGATGGCCACCACGCGGTTGCCGGCCTTTTTGTGCCCCTTTGCTATATGGTGCATGGCCGCGATACCCGTTCCGCCGCCCACGCAAATTACCGTGCCCTGTTTGACGATATTCGTCGGTTTGCCCAGGGGGCCGCAAACATCCAGGATGCTGTCGCCTTCATTCAGCTGTTCCAGCAGGGCAGTGGATTTGCCAAGAACAAGATAAACAATGGTAATTTCGCCATTTTCCGCGTCGGCATCCGCTATTGTGAGCGGAATGCGCTCGCCGGACGGACTCATGCGCAGCATCACAAAATGCCCCGGCCTGGCCTTGCAGGCAATGTCTGGGGCTTTCAGCAGCATTTTGCTGGTTTTGCCCGGGATAAGAATTTCCTTTTTCAGGATGGGTGTCGGCATATATCCTCCTATAGAATTATACGCATGAGGATATCTCTTGACGGCAAAGCAAGTTTGCCTTGGGATATTCTCGCGCGCGCCTTTGCAGGCAAAGTCGCGTTAGAGCATTTACATAATTTCATTGCGTAAATGCTCCAGAGGTGCCGGCATTGAAATGTTTACATTTCAATGTCGGAGATCGCCTATTTTCTCAACATCAGCGTATAGCGGTCAACGGGGGAGAAGTCATCGTCCAGGGCCGGAACATCGTCTGGAATGGCCTTTTTATAGAGCGTTGCTTCCATTTTTTCGATTTCATCCATGGCCGGGTCAATTCCCACCTTGGCAAGCCGCTTTTTCTCTCGGGCAGGCTTTTGGTGATAAGCGGCCAGCATCAAGTTCTGGACTTCTCCAGGCCGTTCGGGAAGGCTCACGCAATAAACATCAACTTCCTCAAACGATTCTCCGAGAGCATGGTAAATTGATCTGAAAAGCCGGCCATCTTCACCTTCGACAGCCGAAATTACATTCATCAGGAGCATTCCGCCAGGCGCCAGGGCCCTGGCCATTTCCTTCGCCGCCTGGCGCGTGCCCACATGGAAGGGCACGGAATAATGGGAATTGAAAACATCCACAAAGACAAGATCATATTTGTCCTGCTGGCTGTTCAGAAAAGCCCTGGCATCCTCGTGGCGGATTTTCAGCCTGGAATCATCCTTGAGGGCAAAATCGCTTTTGGCAATACTGGTCATGGCCGGGTCAAGCTCCACAACCACAAGATTCATCTCCCTGGGATTGGCAAGGCCGCTTTTGCCGGAAAGCAGCCATTTGGGAACGGAATAGCCGCCGCCGCCCAGCATGAGAATATTTTTGGCCTCCGGCGAATGCGCGGGGCCAAGGGCATAAAATCTTGTATAGTCAAAATACAGTTTTTGCGGGTCATTGATCAGCATGCCGGATTGGGTATAGCCAGGGTCAGTCGCAATCAGCCGCACTGCCTCGCCATTGCGGCGATAATCCTTGCCTTCCATGATCCTGATGCTGTTGTAGGGCGTTTCTACCAGTTTCTGGCCGCCATTTTGACCTTGCCAGTAGGCATAGCTTTTATCCTGCCAGGCCAGAAAGGCAAAAAGAAAAACCACAGCCAGACGCAGCGCGGGCTTTTTGAGGTTGTTGAGCAGGGAAAGCAAAATCATGCAGATGGCAACAGACCACAGGATGGCGGTGCTGGAAAACCAGGAAATCAGCACAAAACCGCCCAAAAATGTTCCCAGGATACTCCCCGCTGTGGAAAGGGCATAGAGCCGCCCGACAGTCGCGCCTGCAGTATCAAGACCGGCCAGACGCAAGCGGATAACGTAGGGGGTAATCATGCCGAAGAAAAAGGCTGGCAGCGCGAATATGCCGATTGCCGCCGCAACCGCGGCCACATACAAATTGCCCACAGATGACGTGATGCCGCTGCCGATGGCATTGTGGCAAAATGCCGTAATCGCGCAGCCAAGCCCGGCAAGGGCCAGGGCCAGGCCGAGGCCGCGGCTGGACAGGTTCTTGTCCGCATAGCGGCCGCCAGCCCAGGCGCCAAGAGCCAGAAAGGCCAGCACCACGCCAATCAGGCTTGTCCAGACTATGGCGGATGTGCCCACATGCGGGGCAAGGATGCGTCCTCCAACCATTTCCAGAATCATCACAAGGGCGCCACTGCAGAATACTGTCAGCTCCAGCATAGATTGTCCTTTGACAGGGATTGTTGTCGGTAATTGGATTTGTTCGTGAAATAAATAACAGATTGACCGCTGATTGGTAAAGCACGGATTTGACCAGATTTTGTTACCTAAAAAGCGGCCTTGCTTTTGTTCGCAAATGGATGTTTTGGCGCCGGCTTTCGGAGTATCTTGCCCGGCTTATTGGGGAATGTATTTTTCAACCAGGGCAGGAGGAATATTGACAGGGACAAATCTTCTCTTCTCTATCATAAAGCCGTATGGGCCAAGCGCGGAATGCAGCCAGAAGGCGTATGTGTACTGGATCAGCACTCCACCGCGCCTGCGCAAGACCTTGCGTGTTTCGGACATGATTTCCGATACAAGGCGGCCGGGCATAACCCTTAGGGGGAGGGAAGATATGACGGCCTGCAACGGCAGGGCTGGATTGTATTCGTTTATCAGGTCTTCAAGGTTTCTGGCGTCGCCTGTGTGCAGCTCAAGGCCGACGCAATGCTTGCGGAATATCTCCCGAAAACGACCGGAAATATCGACAGCCAGGATTCTTTCTGGCGCCACTCCGCTTTTCAGCAATTCACGGCTTACAACGCCAGAGCCCGCGCCAAGATCCACAATCAGGCCCTGCAGTCCGTTTGTTTTTTCCAGCGCCGCCTGCGCAAGGGCTTGGGTCAGGAATCTGCCGCTTGGGCAGATTGAGCCTATTTTGCCCGGGGAACGCAAAAATTGCCCCAGAAAAAATGCGTTTGCCACAAGTTTTTCAATCATTTTTGGGCAGCAAATCGATCCTGAATAAATTTTCATCATTTACAATTTTATGGGAAAGGCGCCAATTCATGCATTCGCACGCTCTTTGGGCTATCAGCAAACCGAATCCGGAAGCCACGCGCTTTCCTGCGGATTTGCCTGACCTGTTGCGGATAAGTACGGCCGATGGCGACAAATCAATATGGACCAGTTCTCCATCGCCATGCCGGAAGGCGTTTTCCAGCAGATTGCGCAAGGTTATGGCAGCGAGATCCTTGTTGCCGCAAACTGGATGTGCCTCGCCGCGAATAAAAACCTTAATTCCCTGACTCGTCAATATCTCGCAAGGCAGATTTCCCGGCTGTTCCGCATAAGTTTTATAAAATCGTGCCAGAAGACCTCTCCATTTATGTAGAGGATGAATGGCTACCTTGTCTGGAATTTAAAAAACTTGACATCCATTCCAACCCTGTTAATCTCAACATCGGCGGCAGGGCATGCCGTGTCAGCCTGTGGAGAGATAGTGAGACCTGGGGGAATAGACTGTTGGTTCGCAGCTGTAAAATTCCCCACTGGGGAGTAATACGCGAAAACCAGGCAAACATCCCTCTGGGCAGTCTTAATGAAGCAGGAACCCTCCTGGACAGCAATAAACGCTATCGGCAGGAAGCCCCTTGCTTAAGCAAGAGGAGGATGTCACCTGGAGGCAACATTACATGACCGGTGTTGGAAAACCATCAGGAAATATAAAAAAGGAGGCCGAAAATTCGGCCTCCTTTCATGAACAAATTAAATATCCCCCGAGCCTTCCGTATAAATATCAACGCAAATGCCTTCCACCGCAATCATGTGGTTGCCGATTTCCGGAAAAGCTATTTTGTTGATTTTCAGGCCTGGCGCATTGACATCGCGTATATAGGCAGCCTGGACAATCTGGGCGTTGATGATGGTCAGGCCCGTGGCGTATTTGCAGTTCAGCTTCAATTCCACCGCAAGCTCTATCCGGCCTTCAAGCTCGGAAGTGAGAATTTGCGTCTTGTTGCCCTGAATTGTCTGCACCTGCGCGGAAAGATCAATTTTTATCTTGCCCTCGCTGGAGAGGGTGTCGCCGGCAATGCGGCAGCAGGGCTGGAGCTGATCCGAAATGTTGAAAAGAAAATGTTCGACCTGGTTTGAATTGCTCGTGATTACCAGCATGATTCCGCGAAGTTTCACATACTGGATTTTTCTGTTCTGTTTTGAGGTATCACCGGAAGATTTTGTGTAGTTCCAGACATCGAAAGGCTTGTTGGGCCTTACCACGTTGTCCTGCAGCAGTATCTGGGCTTTTGGATCGTCCACCTTGAGCAGGGATATTCGCCGCTGCTCGATCGCATGAATGCGCTTTTTCAGCTCCGCAATCTGTTCAAGCGGATCTGTTACAGGCGGATAAAAAGAATCCCGCGCAGGCTGCTTGCCGCTTTCCTCGGAATAGCCGCTGATCATGATGTCGCCCCTGGCAAGTTTTGCCTCGGCTTTCCACATGCGCAGTGTTTGAGGGTCCGCAGTTTCCTTTTCCTGGCTTAACACATAAACAAGGCACGAGGCGGGATCGTTGGTCCCTTCGTTGACAACCTCATATTCCTTGCCTTCCATGGTAAATGTCATACCCTTGATGAAGCTTCCCATCCCATCCCCTTGCATGCAAAAGTATGAATGTACCAAACCTGTCTGTTCAGGCCCGGCATTAATATTACCCGCAAATCAGAATGCGGTTGCCGCATCCGATGCTTTTTGCATTGCAAATGGCGAGAAAAGCAAATGCAGAAAGACAAATCAACGCCTTGCGTTTTCAGCGCAAGGGTTTTCCATACAGAAAAACACAAAAAGACACATTGGAGACCTTATGAATTCTTGTTCCGCTTCAGTGTATCTGTTGTCATTGTCGGGTAGAAATACTTAAGAATAAATATCAGGATTTGTCCAGAAAAATTTTGCATATTTTGGGATTATCTCTTGATTCAATCCTGATAATCTGAAAAGGTTGTACCCAACTATCGGAAAATGTTGAGTGTGCCCTCCACCAGACCTCCAAAAATATCCACCAGGCCGCTTGTAATTCCCCCAAGAGCGTTCATGACCATCTTGCCCGCGCCAATGGATGTTTGCGTTTTATCCAGCGTGCCGTAAAGATGCAGCGGAAAATTCGGCAAACCCTTCATATCCACATTGAAATTGCAGTCCAGCTTTTGATTTGTCAGGTTTATCCAGCCTCCTCCCTTTACCTTGAGGTTGTTGTTCTGCAGATAAAAGTTGTTTGTTCTTGCCACGCCCTTGTTCATTGTTCCGGAAGCTTCGGCCAGGGAAATTCTGGTTGGCTTGCCCAGTTTGCCATCCTTGCCCATTTTTTGCCATGAACCATTTTTCAGCCTGATGCTCCAGGCTCCGTCGAGGGCGCCCGGTATCTGTCCAGGGCCTGTCAAATGGGCTTTCATGTCAGCCTTCACGCTGGCATCGCCAGTAAGCAGGGATTTTATTTTATGATCCCTGGCAGCCCTGGCTATATCAAAGGCCAGAACCTCAAGATTGGTGTTGAACGAGATGCCCTTGCTGAAGTCGGCCCGGGCGCCCAGGGACAAATTGGCCCCGTAAAAGATGGCGGTGCAGGGGCCGGCCCTGAGTTTGGCGTTTTCAAGAGCCAGAGGTATGGAGCATTTTTGAAAACGCGTCCCAAAAATTGCAAGATTTGCTATTTCAAGCTTGCCATCGGCATTGAAAGAACGCAGGGAGGAAAAATCCCACCTGGCATTTCTGTTTGCAGGTTTTTTGCTGTTTTCAAATTGCGCGAAATCAACTTTGTCCGCCTGGAGGTCAAAATTGAAGGCCGGAGTCTTTTTCGCGTAATCAATGCCCAGTTTTACGGCAATTGAAATCGGCCCAAGGCGGCTTTTGATCTGCGAGCGCGTCAAAACATCCTGCTTGCCGGAAAACCGGGATTCAAGCGAAAAATGATGAAGATTTTCTGGCAGCTTGACAGATTTGCCGAAAAGCTTTTGCAAATCCCCTGGCAAATTGCTTGTCTCTGTTTTCAAATCGCCTTTCCAGGCCATGTTCTTGCCGTAATCCAGATCAAAATTGCCAGTGATATTCAATCCCGAAACCGAGACACTGGCTTTTTTTACTTCCAGCTGATTGGCACGGGACGAGAAATTGCCCGC
>VSMX01000034.1:0-16324 GCA_009773975.1 Desulfovibrio sp.
AGCTCAAAACCCATTATGTTGTCAATAGACAGATAAACTATACTAATGTCTGTGTAAATGATTGCGTGTTTTGCGCTTTCAGAAGAGACAATGTAAGTGAGCCAGGAGCATTTTTGCTCGATAAAACAGCGATCCTTCGGCGAGTGGAAGAAGCCTTTCAAGGATCGCCAGGACTGGATGAACTGCACATTGTGGGAGGCTGCCACCCAGACTTGCCATTATCTTTTTTTGAAGATGTGTTTGAAGAAATTGGATCCCGCTGGCCTGGTTTGCCAATCAAGGCTTTTACCCCGGTAGAGATTGCGCATTTTGCCAAATAAGAAAGCTTAAGCCCAAAGCAGGTTCTTGTTCGCCTGCAAAAATCCGGCTTGGCGATGCTGCCAGGAGGAGGGGCGGAAATCTTTGACGAAAAGCTGAGGAGCGTTCTTTGTCCCTCGAAAGCAAATGCCGCGGAATGGCTGGAAATCTCGGGAACTGCCCATAAATTGGGTATCAAAAGCAACTGTACAATGCTTTATGGGCATGTGGAAAATGCCGCGCAAAGGGTTGATCATCTTTTGCGACTTCGGGATCAGCAGGACAAGACAGGGGGATTTACCTGCTTTATTCCCCTGCGCTTTTTAACAAGCAATAACCGCCTGAAACTTCCCCATGGCGGGGCCAATGCGCTGGAATCTCTCAAGGTTATCGCCATTTCAAGACTTTTGCTCGATAATATTGAGCATATAAAGGCTTACTGGATAATGTTGGGACAAAAATTGGCCCAGACCGCATTATGGTATGGCGCAAACGATCTTGATGGAACCATAGTTGAGGAACATATAGGACATATGGCTGGTTCAAAAACCTCCCAGGGGCTGACCATCAATGAGCTTGAGGAAATGATTCGGGAATCCGGTTTTGAACCAGTACGGCGCAATGCCCTTTTTGCTTCTGTATGACCCAATTAATATCCTGTTTTTCTTACAACAGGATTCATTTCAATAAACTCAATTTCTTGACAAGATAGTGGAGATTCTCATGGCAGCCATGCTTATCGGCAAGGATGACCTGAATATGGTCTGTCATAAAGCTGGAATGGGACAAAGACTCGACCGCAAGGAAGCGGAAGTTCTTTATTTTGATGCCGATTTGCATACTCTGGCACATCTGGCCCATAATATGCGTCTTCGGCTGCATCCGGAGCCTGTTGTTACATATGTTGGTGACAGAAACATTAATTATTCAAATGTCTGTGTTTGCGGCTGCCGGTTTTGCGCCTTTTTCAAATCACCAGGCAGTCCGGAAGCATATATAATAAGCAGGGATGAACTTGCTGCAAAAATAGACGAAATGTATGCGCTTGGCGGCAACCAGGTCCTTTTGCAAGGTGGGCATCATCCCGGCTTGCCTTTAGAATGGTATGAAGACCTGTTGTCTTTTATGCGCAAAAATTGGCCAAAGCTTCATATTCATGCCTTTTCACCTCCTGAAATTTATTTTTGGTCGCAAAAGTTTGCCATGCCTGTAAAAACAATTCTTTCCAGGCTTATGGCAGCTGGCCTGGATTCGATTCCAGGCGGAGGGGCCGAAATACTTCATGATGATATCCGTAAAAAGGTTTCTCCAAACAAGTGTTCTGCCAGCCAATGGCTGCTTGTGATGGAAGAGGCCCACAAGCTTGGCATGCGCACAACGGCAACCATGATGTTTGGCCATGAAGAAGAAATTTCCCACAGGCTTGATCACATTTTTGCCATTCGCGAGCTTCAGGATAGAACTGGTGGTTTTACAGCCTTTATTCCCTGGACATTTCAGCCAGAACACACTCGCATTCAGCGCAATCCGCTTCCGGCCCCTGCCTATCTAAAATTGTTGGCGATAAGTCGTTTGGTGTTGGATAATGTGCCCAATATTCAGGCTTCATGGGTAACCATGGGCAGCGAAATTGCCCAGTTGGCTCTTTTTTACGGCGCCAATGATTTTGGATCCCTTATGATTGAAGAGAATGTGGTCGCCGCTGCGGGTGTATCCAATAAAATGAGCAGGGAAGAAATCAATACGACAATAAGGGGCGCTGGTTTCGAGCCTCGGCAAAGAAATATGGATTATTCGTATACTGGTTTTTAAAATGGAGCGAAAGCCTGATGGAAGAAGCAAAAAGCTCTTTGCGCATGGGCAGGATAAACTATCTTAATGTTCTGCCAATTTATCATCCGCTGGAAGCCGGTATTTTGCCATGTGAGTATGAACTGGTTTCCGGTCCGCCCGCATTGCTCAATGACATGATGTCAGCTGGCCTTTTACAGGTTTCTTCATGTTCCTGCTTTGAATATGCGCGCCATCCCGATCGATATTTTTTGGTTCGGGATCTCTCCATTGGTTCAGGAGGTCCGGTCATGAGCGTGCTTTTGTTGTCGAAAAAACCGATAGAACAACTTTCTGGACATGAGATTCTTATCAGTGGAGAAAGCCATACTTCTGTTGCGCTTTTGCGGCTTTTGATGAAAGACCAATATAAACTCAAGGTAAGCTATAGAACTGGAAAAGTTACTCCAGCGCTGGGCAAGCCAAATGCTCCCGAGGCATTTTTGGCTATTGGGGACGAAGCCTTGCGGTTGAGAAACCACCGTGATTATCCATATATGCTGGATATGGCTGAAGCCTGGCGGGAATGGACGGGATTGCCTTTTATTTTTGGATTGTGGGTTATTAGCCGTAAAGCGTGTGCTGAAGGATTGATACAGGAAGACCCTGGCGGAATATTGCGTCAGGGACGCGATTGGGGCCTCGCCCACATGGATATAATCCTGGATTTGACTGCGCATGGCTGCCCCTTGTCCCGGGATGAACTTTACCGTTACTATACAGAGGGGCTTGTTTATACATTGCGAAATGAAGAAATTGATGGTTTGCGTCTTTTCTATTCCAAATTGGCAAGGGCTGGTTTGATTGGGGCCGAACCATCTCTTGAATTCTTTGGAGATTAAAAATTATATTCCTCCTTTATCCAGTTCAATGTGGCAGGTTTTATACTCAATGGCAACCATTGTGGAAGACAGAGGCAGGAATGCGCATTAAATGAAAGCCTGGTTTGGTGCAGGAAAAAATTTGTTTCACCCGAAAATCCTGGATTGTAAAGGCAATCACCTGCAAGAGGATGGCCAATGTGGGCAGCATGTGCCCTTATTTGATGTCTGGCGCCTTTTTTAATTTCACAAACCGCAAGAGTAAGGCCGTTTTCGGCAAATTCGCAAACCTGTTTTTCTGTGAAAAATGCTGAAAATTCCTCGGACAAATCTGCCGGCTTCTCCCAGACTTGAATTGGCGTAATGATGGTTTGCCTTATTGGCGCTGCTTCTTTGGACAATATTTTGCTTTTCTTTCGTTTATCTGTTGCAAGAGCGTTTTTTACAATTTTTTGTTGGTGCAGTAATCCCGAAAGCAGCGCCAGATAGAGCTTTTGGCATTTACCTTCCCTCTGGCTAATTAAAAATTCATTCTGTTCCGTATGTCGTGTTGTGGCAAGAACAATGCCGCTGGTTCCATAATCCAGTCTTTGCAATAATCTGGCCTCACCGGATATTTTATTGTCATGTAATATTTGTGGCAGAAAATCTTCAAGGCTGTAGGCCGCAGAACCGGGGATTGAGACGCAATACATATTGCGTGGCTTGAAAAGGAATAAAAAATTTGAATCTCTTTCAAGCAGTGTTGCCTGTGTTGAAATTTTGATTTTTGTTTCTTCAAAGGCATTGCTATCCCCCTCTGCGAGTCTGTTATTGGGTCGCGAAGGTTTGCCATTGACTGTAACTTGTCCATTAATGGCAAAACGTTTTGCCCCCCGTGTTCCCAAACCGGACACAAGTTCTCCAAGTGCCTTGTCCAGCCTTTGTCCGGCATGGCAATGATCAATGGTGAAGAGTTGTGGTGTCGTCATTGTTTTGGCCGGCTATTTGCCGGATTATTTTTAAAAGAATCCCGGGGTCATGGCGGTCGGGATGAATTTTATCCACGATGGGACAAAAAATAACATTCAGTCCCAGAATGGACAGTTTTTCAAGAACCTTTGTTCCAAGGCCGCCTGGGTATATGCCATTATTTTTGTCAATGAGAACGAAATTTAACAACTTATCATTTTCGGCACAGGGATAATCTCGCTTCAAGGATGCAAGCAAAATGCTGGCCTGTTCCGAAATATCAAGACCTGGTATTTCAGGATCAATTCCCGAGTTGGGAATAAAAATTTTGGGGCATAAACTTTTGGCAATTGCCTTTCCAACGCCTTTAACCAGGGTATTGGCAACAATGCTGGAATAAAAACTTCCCATGGGAAAACATATAACAGAGCATTTTTTGAGATATTTTTTTGCCTGGGGATAAAGTGGGGGGCGGCATGCAATTTCATCAAAGGACATCCTTTCCCGGTGTTCGTGCACAGTCAGGAACAATTTACTTATCTTATGGGATAGTGCCTTTAATCTGTCCTGGCCAACAATTATGTTTCCATTTTCAAGTTCCGCAGCCAAATGCAAATTTTCAGCGCATATTGGCATGACAACACCTTTCGCATGGATCAGGCTTGAAAAATAATTTAAAGCGAAAGAAAAATTTCGGCCAGATTGAAGGTAGGCTCCGGCCAGGACAAGATTGCCCAGACTTGCATTCAAGGGGTTGAAAGCTAAAGGCATCCGGATAAGGAATTGAAAAAGGCCATTATACAGGGCTATTTTTTTATGGGGAGGAATCTGAAGCCAAATCTCGTTATTTGGATTGCATAAATCCGAAAGGCAATTGCGAAGATGTTCGCGATTTCCGGATTCCGGCAGTCTGAAGGAAAGAAAGTCCATAACTGCTCTGGAAGTTTTATCTGGATCAGCTAGCGCGAGTAATCTGTTGCGAAGATCTCCCAGGGCCGGGATAGCAAAGGCGCGTCTTAATTCCTTGGATGATCTACCGGAATCAAAAGTGGATATCAGATGAACAGACGGTATGGAACAAGCTGCCATGAGACGGGCAAGTTCTTTGGGGCCTGTTCCACCGGAGAAAAATAGCAATGGGCGCTCATTATTCATTGCAGATATTATAATCTACAAAACCCAATTCCGCCAATTTAAGATAGATTAACCTGCCAATCCACGCATCTGTCGCTGCATAGGCAATTTGCCTTGGCGAAAGATTGCGGCTGCTCCAGTTTGAACATTGCGACCCTTTGGAAATTCTCCAGCCAAAAAGATTGGCAGCTAGTGTGCGCAAGCCCTGGTTTGGCAAGTTGTTGGCTTTGGCCACTGTACCCAGATCAACACAGCTTTGTGGCATGAAAGGGTATATCCTTGCTAGCGCAGCCATATCATCATGAATGCCAACTCCGGTTTTGATTATTTTCGGATCGGCAAGCAATTGCGCGCAAGGTTCTCCAAAAGGAAGCCATGCCAGTTGGACCAGATAGACAGCGTTTGCGCCAGCAAGTTGAACAAGGGAGGGAGAATTCAGTTTACCTTTGCGAAAAGTGGGACGGGTTTCAGTGTCAAAACCCAAAACGCAGTCAGATCTTAAATCTTTTTCAGCTTCCCGCCATTCGGAAAGATTGCGCACTATATGCAATGGGCCATCATAATGCCTGAGAGGCATGTCATTAATTTCTTCCCGTGTAGGGCGGCGCAACAATCTTTCCCTTTCCATGGTGTTGTCTTTTTTATTTACCGATGCAGAAACTGGAAAAGATACGATCAAGAAGTTCTGCCGAACTATTTATGCCAATTATCTGACCAAGTCTATCGCATGCGCTATCAAGATGCGCAAGGCACAAATCCAGGCTTTGGCCTGCTTCCATATCTGCCAGAAGGGACTCAAGCTCTTCATGCGCTTCTTCAAGGATGATTGCCTGACGGGCATTTGGCGCAAGCCCGTTGGATTCTGCTATGCCTCCACAACCAGATATTAGCAAATCATGAATATTCTTGCAAAGGATATCAAGATTATGCCCCGTTTCGCAGCTGGTAATAAAAAATGGCCTGTCGCCCAGCCATGTTGGGGGTTGTTTGGGCGAGAATATGTCGCTTTTATTCCAGACTACAACAACTGGCTTGTTCTTTGCCAATTCCAGGATTTCCGCTGTGGCTTCATCAGGTTGGGCTGCCATATCATCCTGTTTGCCGAGTACCGCGCCATCAAGCAGGAGAAGGATTGCATCAGCATCTTCCAAAATTTCCCTGCTTTTTTGCATCCCCATATTTTCCACAGTGTCTGCATTGTTATGCGAACGCAAACCAGCGGTATCACATAGCCTGATTGGCAGTCCTTCTATTTGTATCCATTCTTCAAGAAAATCGCGTGTTGTTCCAGGCAAATCGCAAACCAGCGCACGATTTTTACCACAAAGTGCATTGAGCATACTCGACTTCCCGGCATTTACCGCTCCCGCCAAAGCAACAAGAACGCCATGCTGCATTGTATTTGCGCGTTTATGGCCCGAAAGCAGTGAGGATATGGATTTCAGAACATTTTGGATACCATTATAAAATTCCGATGAGGAAAATGCATCAACTTCATCGTCAGGAAAATCCAGGGCTGCAGTCGCCTGGACACGCAAATTTTCCAGGTTTTCACGCAGTTCGCCTATTTTGCGGCCAAAGACACCATCCATTCTGTTCATGGAATAACGAATGGCATCTCGTGAGGGGGCGGCAATAAGTTCGGCTACTGCTTCTGCCTGGCTCAAATCCATGCGATTATTGAGAAAGGCGCGTTTTGTGAATTCACCAGGTTCCGCCTGGCGCGCTCCGAGGCGAATAAAGTTTTGGAGAATGGTTTGCAAAATAAGCCAACCACCATGGCAATGGACTTCTGCTACATCTTCCCCGGTATAAGTTGCTGGGCCTGGCATGAATACAACAAGAACGTCATCGAGAGGCTCGTCATGACTGTCCAGAATTTTTCCATGCTGGAGGCGCCAGGGGGTAAAATTTTCAAATGTTGACGATTGCGGTAAAAAGCTCCTGGATAGCAAATCCTTGGAGCGTGGTCCGCTCAGCCGGACAATGCCAATTCCACCATTGCCCTTTGGCGTTGCTATTGCCGCAATTGTTGGCATCAGGATTTCTCGGGACGGCGTGAAGATATGACAACTCTTTTTAATGGCCCATCACCAGAGCTTCTGGTTGTAATATCCTGCATATCTTGCAAATAAAGATGAATAATGCGTCTATGATAAGAGGAAAGTGGGCGCGTTGAAAAAGATTTGCCGCTCTGTCGTGCCTTTTCTGCAAGCATTTTTGCCATTCCACGCAATTTGTCTTCCTGGCGGGCACGATATTCCCCTATATCAAGTTGGACCCTGAGGGCTGCGTTCATGCCACGTGAGACAAGCCTTGAAGCAAGATATTGAATGGCCTGGAGAGTTTGGCCCTCTCTTCCTATGAGCAGTCCCGCATCGCCTGACCATTCCACACGTGCGCGAATGCGCCCGTCGGTGACATCTACCTTTATGGGTAGAGATTGCCCCGCGACTGGTGTAACAAGCTTGTCAACAACTTCTTCAACCAGTTTTTCTAGCAAATTGTAATCGAGCTCATCCATTGAACGAACAGGGAGTTCTTCAATTTCATCTTCAAGATCAGAGCATCTTTCGTTAATGACTGATTTTGCAGGCAAAGGTTGCACTGATGCTGGCAAAGATGTTGAAAGTTCCGAATTTTTAACATTCGGTTTGCTTTTTTTTCTGGATTTTTCCCTGGTTACAGGTTCTTCTTCCTGCCTTTCCACTGCTGCAGGCTTTGATTTATGTGCAATCCGGTATTCTTCGTGCTTTTTCCCAAGCAAACTTTGCACAGTTTCACGCAAGGGAGCGCGACGGGCGCGGATTTTTGCCTTGCGAGCCCCAACGATTCCAAAGATTCCACTTTTTGAATCCTGTATGATTTCTATTTCCAGCTTTTCGCGTGGTGCATCGAAATATGTGCATGCTTCTTCTATGGCGTTATCCAGATCCTTGCCATTAAATTCCTTGAAACCGTCCATCAAAAACCTCTGGAAAATTGCTTCTTACCCTTTGGCCGCGACAGGATGCTTTTTCCTGTTTTTGCGCATCATCAACCATTGCTGGAAAATCGAAAGGATATTGTTGACCAGCCAGTATATCACGAGACCGGAAGGAAAATTGAGAAAAAGAACAGTAAAGATAAGTGGCAGGAACATCATGATTTTTTGTTGCATTGGATCCTGTGCTGGAGGACTCATGCGCTGTTGCAAAAACATGGTTATGCCCATGACGATTGGCGTTATGTAAAGCGGGTCTTTGGCTGAAAGATCAGCGAGCCAGATGATATCCGTGCCAGGAAGATATGTTATAAAAGATGCATGCCTGAGAGCCAACGAAGTCAGGAGGGCCTGGTAAAGCCCGAAAAAAACTGGCAGCTGTATAAGAATTGGCACACAACCACTTGCGGGATTAACCTTGTAAGTCTTGTAAAGTGCCATTACTTCCTTGTTCATTTCCTCCTTGTTGTTTTTGTATTTTTCACGAATCTTCAGCATCATTGGCTGAAGTTCTTTCATTTTTTCCATGGAAGCATAGCTTTTTGCCGTTAAAGGCCAGAATACAGCTTTAATGAGAATGGTTAGCAAAATAATTGCTATACCCCAGTTATGCACATATTTCTGGAAAAACTCCAGCAACCATAAAAGACCTTTGGCAATACCGGAAAAAAATCCAAGGTCAATGCTTTTTGCAAGTTGTTCTGAAACCGCATTCAATTGGGCACGATCTTTCGGTCCAATCCAGTATGAAATTTCAATTTCCCTTGATTCGCCAGGAGCAAGGATGGTTTCCTCTCCCTCGACTGCCGTCCTGAATACGGTTTTTTCCTGACGTCCCATCATTGTTACACCATGGGGATTTGAAGGAATGACCGCTGCCAGGAAATAAGTGCTCATTGGGCCAGCCCAATAGATTTTTCCGGTCGCTTGAACTCCGGTGGTAGTCAATGTCTTGCTGGATGATTCTTCATCAAGGCTCCCATTATCATCCCAGGCAAGACGCATTGAGTCATATTGTCCACCGGAAGCCTGGCTTGCATCCATGGCCGTTGTATAACGGATTCTTGCACTTCTTGTTTTGGAATCCGGGTTGGCGACAGTAATTTTTTCCTTTATGAGATAGGTATCCGCAGACACAGTGAAATGTCGGCTTATTATAAAATTGTCTGTTTCACCGGTCAGGGTAAATGAACCTTCACCATTCTGGACAACAAGACTCGATGAATTTCCCGATATGCTCCATTTTCCTGTACTCCAGGAAGGTTGGCCATTAACTACAAGGCCTAGCGGAGCAACGAGCGCGGTATGTTCGTCAACCAGATTAACAAGCGGGGAATCCGGAAGAATTCCTGTATGATAATTCTTTAAAACAAAGGAACGAAGCGAACCGCCGCCAGTGTAGAAAACAGCGTCGTAGAGAGGAGTGTTAACGGGAAAATCGCGTCCCGGCGAAGGGGTAAAAACAGGAATTGTCGTTTCCTGCACAGGAAGACTTTGTTTTTGAGGCGCTACAGTTTTTTCACTTTCCTGCGCTGGCATCTGGGGCTTTGGCGCCCAACCCATATATTCGGCCACATATCCCCAGCCGAACAAAACAATGAGGCATAAAACAACAGCAAGAATAAGATTTTTATTGTCCTGCATGGGGAAATTTACTCCTTGGGTGGCCTTGGGCAAGACTGGCTCTTTCGGGGTGGAACTGGGTCATATCCAGATCCCCCGAAAGGATGGCAACGTAAAAGCCTGCGCAAGGCAAGCCAACTGCCGGTTAGAATGCCGTGGGTCATAATGGCTTCGGCTGCATAAGCCGAACATGTGGGGTAAAAACGGCAGGCCGGGGGCAATAATGGTGATATGAAACGTTTGTAAAAACATATCGGAAGAATAAAAAGCCTGCGTATAAGAATTCGCATTCACATATTCCAAAAATGCAGTCTGACTATTGTTTTGCCAAACGTTTCATTATTGGCAATAATTCAAATTTAACATCATCCAGGCAGAGCTTCGCAGGCCCCAGATTCTTTTTGGGAACAATCACAATCATTGCCGCCGGAAAGCAGGCTCTTTCAAGACGAAAAAATTCTCGCAATAATCTTTTGATACGGTTACGCGTCACCGCATTGCCAACTTTGCGTGAAACCGCAAAGCCGGTAATGGGTGCTCTTTCATCCCTTTGGCAGATATGAACCACAAAATGCGAGCTATGAAAACGCTTACCGTTTTCATAGCAAGTCATGAATTGGGATTTTTTCCGGAGCCTGTGCTGCCTGGAATAGTTGTTGGGTTTGGTAATCAAGCAACAGGTGCCAGACGTTTACGGCCTTTACGGCGACGGCGGCGTATTACTGCGCGGCCTGCTGGAGTGGACATGCGCACAAGAAAACCATGGGTGCGCGCGCGGCGGACTTTGCTGGGCTGGTAGGTTCTTTTCATCTTTTATCCTTGTAATATGGCCGCAATATGCGGCTCTGCAATTTTAACAGGAAGAGATTAATATACACCTGTCTGTTATACGTCAAGACAGTCCAGGATATCTCCAGGAAAAAGCGGACCGACTTGAACAAGAGGCCATTCCTGAATGGATGCCGGATAATAGGCTGGCTTGATAAACTTAAAATATTTAGCGATTGAAAAATTCGTTTTCAATCCTGGCACAAACGATTCTTGTACGTTTTTGCCATTGTGGTTTTTCATTTCAAGAATGAAATAGCAAAAAACAAAATTGGTCGGAGCGAAAGGATTTGAACCTTCGACCCCCTGGTCCCAAACCAGGTGCGCTACCAGGCTGCGCCACGCTCCGAAAGAAATATTGTCAAAATTGTCGAACTTTCTTTATATGATATTGTCCAAATAGTCAAACGTGTTTCGCAACCAATTCTCATTATTCCAAATTTAATCCTGTCTGGACCATTTGCCAAATATTGTTTAATAATTTAAACTGAAATAATAATTTGTGCAAGACATCTCCCGGGGTTTTTGCAAGCAAGTTTACCATGCGTCACTATCCACCTCTGATCAAGTTTCTGCTCCGTTTTGGCATCTCTCCCAGAACGGTTCTTCTTGTTGCCTCCGACCTCGTTTCAATGATTGGCACCATGCTTTCCATTTTATTGATTCGAGCAGCATTTGGCGGTCTTGAGCCTGCCATATATCATTGGGTTTTTCCAATCCTTCTTATAAGTCCTCTTCTTGGGGGCAGTCTTGGACTTTATCAGGCCATAGGCATGCCTGCGCACCAGATGATGAAAACAATTTTTCTTTTTGTCAGTCTGGTTTATGGAGCGATCCTTGCCGCGCTTTTTTTATCCCAAACAGGGGATTTATATTCGCGTATGGTTATTATGGGCAGCTGGATAGCAACTCTTTTTGCAATGCCCCTGTTACGCTCCCTTTGTACGCGTATCTTTTCAAAACATACCTGGTGGTGCCGGGAAATGATAATTTTTGATTCCGGCACAAGCGGGCATCATTACTGGGTATATTTGAAAAAGCATCCCGATCTTTGTCTTTTGCCGGTAAAAATATACCGTTTGCAAATTATAAGGACTCCATTATCCGATATTATTGCCCAGGCAAAAAAAGATTGGCCAAATGCCGTGGCACTTATTTTGCCTGGCAAGGATGGAAATGGCAATTTTGTCGCGCAGGTTAGCCGCCACTTCAGAAAAGTTCTTTTGGTTCCGGATTTTGAAGAAGGCTTTAAGCGTTACTGGCTTACGCCTTGCCAGATTGGCGGTGTAACTGCCCTGCTATTAAATCAGAACCTGCATGATAAAAGAAAATTGAAGTTTAAACGTGGCATGGATATCTTTTTTTGTATATTATCTTTGCCTGTCCTTTTACCACTTGGAATGCTCCTGGCCCTGCTCATACGACTGGACAGCAAGGGCGCGCCAATTTACCGCCAGAAAAGAGTGGGGCGGGGCGGAACTTCAATGTGGGTATATAAATTCAGGACAATGGTTGATGGAGCGGATGGAATCCTTGATAAATGTTTCAAGGAAGATCCTGTTTTAAAACAGGAATGGGAAAGAGATCACAAACTCAAACATGACCCCAGACTGACAAGGATGGGACATTTTTTGCGAAAGACCAGTCTTGATGAACTGCCTCAAATTATTAACGTTCTTGAAGGTTCGATGAGTCTCGTTGGCCCACGGCCCATAGTGGCGCGTGAAATTGAAAAATATGGCGACGTCTTTGATGAATATTGCCGTGTGCGCCCGGGCCTGACAGGATTGTGGCAAATCTCCGGCCGCAACAATACCACGTATGCTGAAAGAGTGGCATTTGACCATTATTATATTAATAACTGGTCCGTCTGGATGGATATCTGGATTCTTGCAAGGACAATCCCTGTAGCCTTGACTGGTTATGGCGCTTATTGAGGTTTCTTGTTTTGAGGGAACGAGGGAATAATCTTTATCGCAATCTCGACCGTTATCTGGGAATTCCTCTTGCAATGCTTGCGGGTAGCTTGCGGAAAATAGATAAAAACAGTTTTGATTCAAAACAAGTTGAAAAGATTGGGATTCTTTGCCTGGGAGCAATTGGGGATTTGCTTTTGACAAGCGCCCTGGTTAATGGCTTCGCTTCCTGCCTGCCTGGTGTTTCAATTGAACTTGTTTCATCGAGAGCAAATTCCTGCGCGCTCGAACTTTTGGGTAATGTTGACAGCAAAAAAGCTTTTGCCGTCAAAAAGCCCTGGGATCTTATAAATTATGTTCGTTCCAGACAATATGATCTATTTGTGGATACAACCCAATGGGCTCGGCTCGGAGCCTTGGTATCAATTTTTTCAGGGGCCAAACATACCATTGGCTTTGATACGCCAGGACAGCATCGGGGAATCGGATATGATATAAAAGTGCAACACAAAAGAGACAGGCACGAAATCGATAATTTCCTTGCGCTTGGGAAAGCTGTCATTGCGGATTTCAGGGGAGAGGCTGGTCTGTATGTGCCAAAAATTAACAGCAATTCCATTGAAAGAGCAAAAGTTATTTATCTTCATATGTGGCCAGCCCCTGGAAAAGGCTGCAGTCTTAAAATGTGGCCAGAAGAACACTGGGCAATGCTGGCAAGATTTCTTCTGGATAATGGTTTTTATATAAAACTTACTGGTTCGGAATTTGACGCGCCAGCAAACAAGGCTTTTTTAAATAAATACTTTGCGGGGGAAACCCAAATTTCCTCAATTGCTGGTGATTTTTCCCTGGCCGAGCTGGCTTTCCTGCTAAAGAACGGGAGTGCCCTGGTTTCCGTAAATACAGGAATTATGCACCTTGGGGCACTCGTTGGCGCTCCAACGATTGGCTTGCATGGAGCAACAAATCCGCAGCGGTGGGGGCCAGTTGGACCAAGGTGCATCAGTCTGGTGCCGCATAAGGGAGAGTTCGGCTACCTCAATCTTGGCTTTGAGTATCCTCCTGGTGCTCAAACAGCGATGCAATGGTTGCCCGTGGAAGACGTAATCAAGGCTCTTGATAACCTGGATGTAAAAACGCCATAAAAACATTTTTCTCAAATAACTGTTATGGCTTGTCCCCAATTGCAGCCGTAATCAGAGCTTCCGCTGCAAGTTTTCCGTCAACAAAAGCTTTTGCTTCCATCTTGCAAAGTTTCAGCTTCATTTTCATAATGCTGCATTCAAGATCAAGGCTGTCGCCTGGTATTACCTGCCGGCGGAATTTTACGTTATCCAGTCCGGTAAAAAGAAAAAGTTTACCCTCAAGATTCCCCATATCAGCAGCAGCCAATAGGCCACCTGTTTGTGCCAATGCTTCAAGAATTAATACGCCAGGCATGATGGGGCAGCCAGGAAAATGCCCCTGAAAAAAAGGTTCATCAAAGCTTACATTTTTGTATGCCCTGATATGGGATTTGGGAACACATTCCATAACTCGATCCACCAACAAAAAAGGATATCGGTGCGGCAAAAGCGCAAGGATGCGCTGAATATCCATTGTTTGCGCGATATTTTCTGACACTGCCTACTCCATTATAAAATAAATTATGAACTTGTATTACTGATGATTTACTAAATCATCAGTACGCAGGTGAAGCCCAGCGCGCCGCGTAGCGGCGTAAGTCTGCCAAGAAACATGCTTTTTGCAGAAGATATTTTCTGTTTATATCTAAATATATTTATGTATAAGCTGAAACATCTATAGAATGATAGCAGATAATTTGCAAAAACGAAAGTTGTTGGCAGAAGAGCAAAACAGGAAATGAAAGGGCGCCTTGCGGCGCCCGGAAAGTCGTTATTTTTTGGCAGGTTTTTCAGCCGGTTTTTCAGCAGGCTTGGCCGGTGTTTCGGGTTTCTTCTCTTTATATAGCTTGTTGACTTCTGCCAGCACGTCCTGGGTCAGATCCATGGATTGATCAGCATAAAGCACACCGCCGGCAGTTACGTCAACAACAAAATTGAAACCTTTGGCTCTGGCAACTTCATAAGTTGCGGAAAAAACCAACGTGACCATATCCTGCCGTAACTTGACTTCATCCTGTTCAACTTTGCGCAGGAAATTGCGGGTTTCATTGTCAAGTTTTTGTTTGGCCTTGATAAAGGCCACCTTTTTGTCTTCGCTTGTTTTTGGATTTTTGAGGGCTTCAGCCTGCTTTTTGAGTGAAGCGCCCTGTTTTTCCAATGCGGCACGTTCTTTGCCATACTTGGCTTCCATCTGGTCCTTGGCAGCTTTGGCAGGTTCCGACTGGGTAGCCACGGTCTGCATATCAACCACGCCAATTTTGGCTGGTGGGACCTGGGAAGCATCTGCGGCAAAGCAATTAGTGCCAAAAAGCAATACAGCCGCCAGGGCAGCCAAAACAAGATTACGCATCAAACTCTCCTTTTGAGCACATAACACGCAGAATAAAAAAGTGCGCCTGTCCCAGCCGGGAAAAACGCCCTGCTTACATAGCATCACTATCTCTACCCGTCAAGGCATTCTGGGCCGTGCGCATATTCAAAAGCCGATCCCTGTAAGCCATGATGCCTTCGGCAATGCCTTCCGCCATTGTTGTTCTGTAACGGTAACTCGCAAGGTTTTTTGCTTCCGCGGAATTGGTGCAGTAGCCAAGCTCAATTAACACTGCGGGCATTTGCGCTCCAAGAAGAACATGAAATGGTGCGGATTTTACCCCATTATTGCGAGTCGAAAAGTCACGTTTTTTGAGTCTGAAAAGTGCAACACGCTGAATATCCGCCGCCAAACGCTTTGATTCTCCTATTTTTGCTGAGAGCATGACATCCGCAAGCATTGTTTGCATTTCTGAAAGGCGTTTGTCACTGCCTGCGTTTTCCAGCATGGCCAATCGTCCAGCCTGGGCATTGCTTGCAAGATCGAGATAATAGGTTTCAAAACCCCTTATAGAAGGATTCTCATGGGCATTTATGTGTATTGAAACAAAAAGGTCAGCTTTGGCGGCATTGGCCAGCCTGGTGCGTTCGGAAAGCTTGATGGTCTTGTCCTGGGTGCGGCTGAAAATTACTTCAAAGCCATTTGCCCTGAGCAGGCTTCCCAGAGTCAATGCAACATCAAGAACAGCCTGGCGTTCAAGCACATTGTTATGATGTGTGCCAGGATCCTTCCCACCATGTCCTGCGTCTATGAAAACACGTTGCACAGTCAGGCCAAGCTGGCTTGCCAGATCCGCAACTTTGCGAACATTGGGATTATCCTTTTGCTTGCCGGGACTTGCCTTGCGGTTGGCCATGACGGTGCCTGGCTTTGAGTTTTTGGGCAAAGGTGTTTTTCCGGCTGCCACATTCAGAATGATGCGGGTTGAGCCATCTTCGCTTCTTGTATCAAAACGACGCGCATCCCTGAAATCAAATTGCAGGCTCGCTCCGCCTTCCTTGCGGTCACGCACGCGAACAGCCTGCAGAAGGCTGCCAGTAACCGTAACGCCCTTGCGCACATCAGCCACGACTGAAGCCTCATCCAGGTCAAGCACCAGGCGTGCTGGTGAATTTTTTGATTTCTCATGGAATCTTGCCTTGTAAGAAGTGGGCGCGCTCATCTCCAGCACAATTTCCACGGCATTCTTGTTTTGGGAATTCCATGAAAGAACCTGGAGTTCTGGTTTTGTGGAAGAGTTTTTTTGTGAGGCTTCCGTAAGCGCCGGTCGGCTTGCATCCCACGCCGCATAAAGCTTTTTTGCCCTGGGCGCCATGTCTCCTTTCGGATATTTGTTCAGGATTTTTTTCAGAAAAACTTTTCCTTGTGGGCTGTTGCCGGCAATTTGGGCGGCAGCCAGAAGGGCGTCATCGGCCAGAGGATGCCTTGAAAATTGGGTGGCAACG
>VSMX01000034.1:16334-18467 GCA_009773975.1 Desulfovibrio sp.
TTGGGGATTTTTTGGTTTTACGCCAAAACGACGTTGAGGCCAGGCCAATCTTGAACAATTCCCAAAAAAAAAAAGCGTTTGCAGCCACATTGCCTTTTGATGATTTGAAAAGATTAAGAAAATCCTCGCGTAGCGCTTCCCAGTTATGGCGAAATTTTGACTTTTCCGCATCGGCATTCAAAACATCCAGGCGAGCCTTCAAGGCCTTGTAGCGTATATTTGCCGAACTGTCTTTTTTTGCCGTGGATTGGCGAATTGAACGGGCAGGCCGGTCTTCCTGCACATCATTGTTGCCGGTTGCAAGCAATTTTGCCGCGTCGGGCGATGTTCTGCCTTTTGTGGCTGCCAGAAGGGCGCGTTCAAGCGTTGCCGCTTCTTCAAGCATATCGCCTTTTGGATATTGCTGCTGAAGGCGCTTCAGCAGAGCAAGCGCGCCTTTGTCATCCTTGAGTCTTGCAGCGCGAATTTTTGCGGCTCGAAAAAGTGCATCATCAGCAAGGCGGCTTTGAGCATGTCGCAGGGCCAATCGCTCATAAGCCGCAACGGCTTTCCTGGCATCCGTCTTGTTGCAGGAGCGTGTGGCAAGTTCTTCCAGGCTTTCGGCAGCACGGAAGAGGGCGGCAGGACGGTTTGGCCAATTGGGATCGGATTCGTAGATTGAACGAAATTCGCCAGCAAGCTTTTCCCAGGGTTCCCGAAGCAGGCTTTTCTTTTCATCCAGCTTAAGATTGGCAATGCCTGCCTTTGCTTGAGCGTACCTTTTTTCGGTTGGAGGGAGACCGGAATAACCGGCGTCATAACACAAGACCACTAATAAAAAAATGGCCAAAACAAAAAAGAGGGGCGCAACCAACCGCCGTAAAGCGGCTCTGGATTCGTCCCTTTTTGCGCTATTATTTGTATTCACGCCGGTCACCTGTATTATTTATATACATACCATTAATAAATGTCAATGGTTTGTTCTAATTATCGGTCATAACTACGCCTTCTTAAGGTATAAACAAGATTTGCACATATTTTATAGATGCTTCAGTTTATATTTAAACATTTTAGAGCGTTTGCGTAATGAAATTAGGCAATCGCTATGGTGGCTGCGGCAGCAGACACCGGCCAGCCGAAGACCGTACCGCAGGGACGTTTGCGTTGCCGGCTTTGCTGGCTTACACAGATGGACAGCAGAACTAATGAAGCCGCAGCTTGCCTGCGGCTGAAATGACGGTAGCGCAAATGAATGAAAATATCAATTGGAAATGGATATTTTCATTCAAGAAATGCTATAGGCTCTCAATCGGTCAGTTCATGTGCCATGTAGCCCGGTCATATCATGTGCTGACGACAGAAAAAATGATTTCTGTTTTACGCGCCTTTCCAGCGTTTGCAAAGCGGATGTGGAATATGCAACAGATCCATAATCCGGCCAGTACACTGCCGCATGGATGCATCCATGGAATACTCCCCTGTATAGAAAGCTGGAACAAAGGGCATGATTATGGCTCCGGCTTCCGTTGCCGCGCACATATTACGCAGGTGCACAAGGTTGAGAGGCGTTTCGCGTGCAACAAGCAAAAGAGGGCGCCTTTCCTTGAGCGTTACATCGGCAGCCCTGTGCAAAAGTGTTGTTCCCACGCCATTTGCTATTGCCCCAAGCGAACTCATTGAACAAGGACACACAATCATGCCGCAATTCTGCCATGAACCACTGGCTGGCGCCGCTCCCATGTCGCTGGCGGGGTAAACGCAGCTGGCGTATTGGGCGAGCGCTGACGCATCAAGGCCGCACTCTTCCTGGAAGGTGCATTTTGCGGCTTCCGAGACTATCAAGTGTATTTCCAAGCCAGAAATGCAAGCAAGGCAGCCCAGCACATTTTGGGCCAAAGGCATGCCGCTGGCACCGCTTACGCCAAAGACGATTCTTGTCATACCAATTATTCCAGTTCAAAATATCAAAGAGTAAAAAAGCCGCGGCGCTTTTGCGAACCACGGCTTTTTGTTGAATAAGGAATTCTATTTGTCAAATAGTCTGGAGCATTTCCCGGTACTCCAAAACGTATTGTTTAGGAGTACCGGCCGTCAGGCGTAAGCCTGACGCGGCGGCATAGCCGCCGTAAGCGAGCCGAAACCACTTTTTCGGCG
>VSMX01000035.1 GCA_009773975.1 Desulfovibrio sp.
TGATTAGCTGCTTTAATTTTGGTTTCCGGGTAAGCGATACGCTGGTGAAATATTCCAGTAAGGATGCGCTGGAAATTTTCGCTCAAGTAATGAAGATCCTTGAATGTAAGTTCAGATTCATCAAGTTGTCCTTCGGCAAATATACCTTTAATTATATTATCAATATGATTCTTTATTCTGGCCGGAGTCGGGTCAGCTAATGTGCGGCTGCTTGCTTCAACTGAATCGGCAAGCATAAGGATGGCGGCTTCCTTGCTTTGAGGGCGGGGGCCAGGATAACTGAAGTCAGATTCATTCGGTTTTTCACCGAGATCTATGGCCTTTTGATAAAAGAAGCGCATCACCCGGGTGCCATGATGCTGCCTTATAATGTCGGTAATTTCCTGACCCAATTTGTATTTTTGAGCGAGTTCAGTTCCTTTTTTAACATGCGAAAAAAGAATTAGAGCACTCATTGAAGGTGAAAGACTGTCATGTTTGTTGGGGGCCCCGAACTGATTCTCTATAAAATACTCAGGATATGTCAACTTTCCCGCATCATGATAGAGGGCAGCAACTTTGCATAGAAGGCTGTTGGCGCCTATTGCCCTGGCTCCTGCTTCGACCATGTTGGCAACAACAAGAGAATGATGATAGGTACCGGGAATGGTTACCATAATTTCCTGCATGAGAGGCTGCTCAAGACTCATCAATTCCATGAGGCGGAAACGCGTGCTATACCCAAAGGCCATTTCCAGAACAGGACTTACTGCGAACAGCAATATTAATGATAACAATGCATTTATCACTACTGCCAGGCCCAGCACCGGCATTTCAATCATCGGAACATATGCGAGCAGACTCATTGCTGCCCATATTAAAATCAATCCGAGAGCAAGGGGTATAATACCCCAGACAACATCCTGGCGGCTTTGAGCCCTGGTTACAAGCCAGGTTGCAATCATGCCGCCCAAAAAATAAAAAATGAAAAGTTGATAATCTGCCTGGAACATAAGCATACAGAAAAAAGATACCAAAAGCCCCATGGTGCAATAGCGTTTTGCTGCAAAAACCATGGCAACCAGGCCTACTATTCCGGCAACTGGGTAAGCAACAGCAAAAGAGTTGGAAAGGCTTATGCTATCCATTCGCAAACCGAGCAGGAAAACACATTTTGCTCCTGCCCCAAAAACAAACAGCACAACTGAAATTAATAACATGTCTTTGCGTTTGAGTGGAGTTCCAGGCTTTCCGCTGGGAGCTATAAAAAAACCGATTGCGAAAATCATGGAACAAAGAAAAGCGCCAGCGATTGTTTGCCAATGAACAGGATCTGCGGCAGAGTTATAAAGAGCCTGCATTTTTATCTGTTGCTCGCGGCTTGCGCGTTCGCCTTTGCGCAAAACCAGCTCACCTTTCTGTATCTGGTACAGGACAGGGGTCACGTTGGCTACAACATCCGCCCCGCGTTTCTGGGTGGCTTCCCGATTAAGGGTAAGAGTCGCTGGCAAGGTTGCCGCCAGCAATATGTTTATGGCACGTCTGGATTGCGGATTCAGTTGGGGAACTTGTCTGATCTGTGATGAAACATCTGCAAGGAAAGATTGCGCATCTGGAAGAGAAGCAACGTCCGGACGCAATGTTTCTGTATGTGTGTCAAGATTGCGCAAAATAATGCCGGACCTTCCTATTCGGGCAGACCGTATATCCCAGACCAAACCTTCGGCCAACTGATCATGTATTTTGGGCAACAAATTTTTCAGAATGTAGCTTTGCACTTCCCGGCCTGCAAGTTGTGGTATTACCTCATCTGCTACTTCGGGTGTAATTTCTTCCGTCAGTCTTTGCAAAGCTGGATCATGTTTTCTATCCTGGCCGGAATTGATGGCTTTGAGAATCTCAATTATCCGCCCCTGAAATTGGGTATATGGCTCCATACTGAGATCATACACGGGAGGTTGAAGCAATTGAACCTGCTTTTTCCGCGCCCTTGTGGCCTGGGTGTCTTCCACAAGTATATCCCTGTCGGCAATGACATCGTTTTCCGCAACTTGACCGGCAACATATACTCGTGGAGCAGTTTCAAAATTGGCTCCCGCAATTAAAGACAACAAAAGTAATGTGCCAATTAAAACCCAAATGCCCCAGCCACATTGATGGCGTGCTTTCAGGGTTTGAAAAAGAGCAGGAATGCTAGCTGGTCTGTATGTTTTTTTCTGACTTGTCATAGGCGCTTACAATGGCTCCAACAATTGGATGGCGCACAACATCGGCCTGAGTAAAACGGTGAATCCCAAGGCTGGGAACCTCTTTTAAAACCTCAAGAGCATGAATAAGCCCTGATCTTGGCCTGTTTGTCCCGGGTAAAAGAGGCAAGTCTATTTGTGTTGCATCGCCGGTAACCACCATGCGGGATCCAAAACCCAACCGTGTAAGAAACATTTTCATCTGCTCATGCGTTGTGTTCTGGGCTTCATCAAGAATAATAAAGGCATCATTAAGTGTTCTGCCACGCATGAAAGCCAGGGGCGCTATTTCAATAATTCCCGATTCAAGCATTGAGGCAACCTTTGCCTGTGGAGCCATATCATACAGGGCATCGTAAAGAGGGCGAAGGTATGGATTGACTTTCTCTGCCAGATCTCCAGGCAAAAAACCAAGCCTTTCACCTGCTTCGACAGCTGGCCGTGTAAGAATAATGCGTTTGACCCTGTGCTTTTGCAGCATGGAAAGAGCCATTGCCACAGCAAGGTATGTTTTGCCCGTGCCCGCAGGCCCAATTGAAAAAACAAGTTCTTTTGCGCACAATAATTCAAGATAATTTTTTTGTGCCAAATTGCGTGCTGTGACAGTCTTGCGCATAGTTTGAACAAACACTGCATCCCTGAAAATCTGGGATAAATTGAGGCCAGGGTCGTTGTGCAGCATATCATAGGCCCTTGCCATATCTGCTTCTCCAAGCACCATTCCCTGCCGTAAAAGGGAATAGAGCTGAACAAAAGTATGGCAAAGGGTTTGACGAACTTTGGGATTTTCACTTTCTATAAAAAGATTGGTTCCACGGTTGCCGAGTTTGGCTCCGCTTTTTCGGGCCAAGATATCAAGATGAGCGTTTTGGGGGCCAAAAAGCTGGTTGGCCAACGCAGGATCGTCAAATTCAACCGTTTCCATGTATGAAGGATTAACTGGCATATTGAAGCCCTAGCTTATTTCCTTGCTTATGTCCATTGATTATGAAATCTCTGATGATTTATCGGTCAGAGTGATGAATTACTAAAGGCAGATTCTCCGTGAAAACATATTGGCTCAGTATTTGCATAAAATATGACAAAAAATATACAGGAAAAACTTGCAGGGAGCTGGCATGAGCATTTCAAGTGTGAATAATTATCGTGATGTACTTTTTCAGTGGCAGGGACAGCAATTAAAAAATACAGGTAAAGGTTCTTCAAGCCAATCAGGCGCCATTACATCTCTTTTTGGGCAGGCCTCAATTACCAGTCAGATAGAAAGCATGGTTGAATTGACAAAATATGCCATGGATGCAATGGGCGTTGACAAGAACGGCAGGGTTACTTTCAATCAGATTTCCAAGTATAGCCAGAAGCTGCAAAGTGAATTCAACCAGGGTGTTAAAGATGGCTTTGCCAACTCTGGTATTTCCGACCTTTCCGGACTGAGTTTCAGCCTGGATAAAAACGGTAAGATCAACGCTATTGGCGCGAATGAAAAAGACAGAAAAAAAGCCCAGGAATGGCTTGATGCAAATTCCGATATTGGAAAAAATATGCTCAAGGCCCTCAATGATGCTGATATTGAGATAACGGAGGAAGTACTTTTCGATATAAATTCAAATGGCAAATTCTCGGTCAGAAATGCAGTGGAGGATAATCTTCAGTTTGCCCTGGATGAAAATGCTTCTCTTACCGAAAATTTGCGCTCAGAATTGAAAAAGCTTGGCGTTGACGTTTCGGCGCCCATTGATTTCATGTTTAATGAAGATGGCAATCTTGTGGTCAAGGGAGATCATAACGATGCCAAAACCATCAATTCATTCCTTTCTCAAAATACGGAATTGGCTGACGCCGTAAAAAAAGAATTGAAAAAAAATGATGTTGATTTGTCTTCGGCCGGCTTACGTTTGGGAAATGAAGGAAATATCCAGATTTCGATAAATAATTCCGGGTTGAAAGACTTACAGGCTGCATTGGATAAAGAAACCGAATTGGGCAAAAAAATATATTCCTCCCTGGATGATCTTGGTATAGATCCCAATATCAGTTTTTCCATCCAATTAAATGCTGATGGAACTTATAATATTATAAGCGACCATCCAGATGCTGCAAAAGTGCAGAAATTTTTTGAAGATAATCCCGAACTGATAAAAAAATATCGCCAGATAGATACCTTGGCGGGAGTGGATGACGCACGCAAGGCAATGCAGTTATCCCCATCTGAAATGAGAAAACGTATTCAGGTTGAGTCGATGACAGCCTGGTGGGCTGGTTCTGGCAATGCCAATTCCTATTTTGGCGCCTATAATAACGGTAATCTTTCCCTTTATTCAGGTCTTAATTTGAATATATAAATTAGGCATTTGAGCAATGGAATTGCGTAAACGCTCTAACGCGGCTTTGCCTGCAAAGGCGCGCGCGAGAATATCTCGAGACAAGCTTGCTTTGCCGTTAAGAGATATTTTCATGCGTAAAATGCTATAGATAACAATTAAAAAATGGGCCGATTCACAGAGCGGTAATCGGCCCATTTCTTAATTCTCTTCCAAGTTTTTTACGAGCAATTTGTTCACAATTGCCGGGTTGGCTTTCCCTTTCGTTGCGCGCATTACCTGTCCTACAAAAAAGCTCATCAGCTTTTTCTTGCCTGCGCGGTATGCTTCCACCTCTTTGGGGTTTTCCTGCAAAATTTGTTCAATTGTCTGCTCAAGAGCCGAATCATCAGATATTTGGGCCAAACCTTTTTCTTTTACATAAATTTCCGGGTCGTAGCCCATGCTAAAAAGATCATGGAATATATCATTGGCAATTTTTGAACTTATCAGTCCTTTTTCTATCATTCCGGCAAGTTTTGCCATGCTTTCTGATGTCATTTTCCAAAATGCGGGATCAGGCGGAATATTTCCGGCATTACATTCTCTCATTAATGGACCAAGTATTAATGCCGCAATTTTATGAGGGTCAGATTTTTCAGAAGCTTTTTCAAAAAAATCAGCCAAATTTTTGTTTTGCAGCAAAACATCTATCTCCGCTTCTGGCAAGCCAGTCATCTTGCCAAAACGAACAGATCTTTCCCATGGCATTTCGGGCAATTCATTTTTCCATTTCTCCAGATCTTCTGGCAAAATATTGACAGGGAGCAGATCCGGGTCAGGAAAATAACGGTAATCCTGGGCCTCTTCCTTGCCACGCATAGCCATGGTGATATTTTTTGCAGCATCATATAAACGTGTTTCCTGAATAATCTCCTTGCCACTTTCAAGGATATCTTCCTGTCGCCCTATTTCAAATTCCAGCGCGCGTTGAACATTTCTGAATGAATTAAGGTTTTTCAACTCCGCCCTGGTTCCCAGTTTCCCACTTCCTTTGGGTCTTAATGAAATATTGGCATCACATCTGAAATTGCCTTCTTCCATATTCCCATCGCTGATGCCCAGATAAGTAACAAGACCATGCAAGGTTTTAAGATATGCTGCAGCTTCTGCCGGAGTGTGCATATCTGGTTCGGAGACTATTTCTATTAGCGGCGTACCCGCTCGATTCAGGTCCACATAGCTTGCATTTTCATTGGAAACATGAATATTTTTACCGGCATCATTTTCAAGATGTATTCTTGTAATTCCAATTTTTCTGATATTGGCATCTACTCTGATATCAAGGTGACCATGTTCGCAAACCGGCAGGTCAAACTGGGAAATCTGGTAGCCCGATGGCAAGTCGGGATAAAAATAATTCTTTCTTGCAAAAATTGATTGCCGATTTATAGTGCATCTGGTTGCCAAACCAGCCAATACCGCAAAATGTATTGCTTGCTGGTTTGGCGCAGGCAATGCGCCCGGCATTCCGGAGCAAACTTCACATACATTGGTGTTAGGAGGATTGCCGAAGCTTGTGGAACATGCACAAAAGAGCTTGGAATGCGTTGCCAGTTGAACATGAACTTCCAAGCCTATGACTGCCTCATATTCGGACATTTTTCCATATCTCCCGGGAATATCGTAATTAATAAAGTCGCTCCAATTACATGGAGAATTTTATATTAAAGGAACCGTTGATTAATTGCGTTTTTCGAAAAGCATTTGTCGTAAAAATAACATTTTGTGTGTCCTTGATTGGGGAAAACTGGATTTAATCAGCGTTTTCTTAAAATCTTGCCAAATGGGAAATATATTTCTGGTCATTTCCCCATAACCGGACTGCATTTGTCTGGCCCCTTACATAAAGCACATCTCCATACTGTAACTGCCAATTTTCTTGTCCGTCCACAGTCAGATAACAATCCGGTGAATTTTTTTCCATCTTTACGCTGAAAGTGGTTTTTGCGGGAAAAACCAGACTAGCGGAAGATGACATGAAAGGACATACAGGCGTCATGCCCAAAACAACGCTTGCCGGGTGGATAATTGGGCCACCAGCGGAATAGTTGTAACCTGAGCTTCCCAGAGGGCTGAAAAATATTACGCCGTCACTTCGCAAACAGCCAAGATTATTATCGTCAATATTTAATTCAAGGTTTACCAACCTGGCAACTTTGCCATGACTAACGACAAGATCATTTATGGCGAAACCTTTTTGGCTGCAGTTTTTTCCATGAAGCTGCCATTCAAGGGCCAGGCATTTACGAGCATCTTCGGGCCTTTCAAGGGCTTTCTTCAAAATCTCCTTCCAATTATCAGGTTCGGCGGATGCAAGAAATCCTACTCTGCCAAAATTAATACCAAGGATGATAGTTCCTGTGCCGGTAAAATAACGTGCAACTTCCAGAATCGTTCCATCTCCTCCGAGGACAAGAACGATGCCAGGGTTTTGAAAAAAATCTTTGTAGTTTTGACCGGAACAAGCAAGAAAACAATCCAGGGCATGTTCTTTTAACCAGTCAAAAATCTCGTTTCCAAGACCATGGGCTTTTCCATTGTCTTTTTTGTAAACGATTAGAATTTGTTTAATGGATGTGCGCATTGGCAAAAATTACGATAAGAGAATGTCATTCGCAAGCCACAATTAAAATATTAATCTTTTACGATGAAAATCACTTCTTCACGATCCGGGTCATAAAAATTTTAATATCTTCCCCCAATATATTGGATATTGCATTTAACTCTTTCCGGGCATTCCAACAGGCTTGTTGTGGACAGAACCGGACAAGGCGTATATCATGATTTTATCATTAATGCACTATTTTTCCGCCTACTGGAGGAAATCATGGCTGAAAATTCCGCTCCGAATGAAGTTTCCAGTGAATCTGAAACCCCAACCCGGCATGAAGTTGACAAGCAACTGGTTTTGACGGGTGCTGATATTGTTGGAATTGGCCCGGAAGCAGAGCTTCTTGTAGGTGGAAAAAACTACAACACCGCGCTGATAAGTGAAATTGACGGCATACAGGCTCCGCATTTTCGCGCAATTTCTTCTATCGCATTTCACAAATTGCTGGATGAAACAAAGATTAATGGACGCCTTGTACGGACAATTGTGGACAGGGAGTATGGCCGCATAGACTGGAAAGACCCTGAAATCAACCAGGATCCGGATTTTTTGCAAAAATTTGTTCGCCAGCTAGGCAAACAAATTCATGCCCAGGCCAGGGCCGAAGGGGATGAAGGTCATACGAAATTAAGGACTTTTATCAATAATATTGTGGACGGTTTTGCTACTTCTCCCGAAGGCATTGACCAGCTTCGCAAACGCTCTGTTCTTGTTCAGGCTGGCATTCTTTCGGTTGATTTGCCGGAAGAGGTTAGCATAGCGGTAAAGGGCGCTTATCATGCCATCTGCAAGGAAAATGAAGATGACATGACGCCTGTGGCGGTTCGTTCATCCGCAGCGGGTGAAGACTCCCGCAAGAAAGCCTTTGCTGGTCTGCAGGATACATATTTGAATATGGTGGGAGAGGATAAAGTAGCGGAAGCCTACCATTGGGATTGCGCATCGGCCTATAATCTCCGTTCCATGACATATCGCCGCGAGGCAATTTTGGATGCAATTGCCAAAGCGGAAGAAACGGGTGATGATTCAATTGCGGAAAACGCCAAGATTGAATGGGCAATAGAAAACACCTCCCTTTCTGTGTGCATGATGCAGATGATCAATCCTGTTGTTTCGGGAACAGCTTTCTCGGCAGATACGGCAACAGGATGCCGTGGAACAAATCGCAAGGATCTTGTCAGCATTGATGCAAGTTATGGTCTTGGAGAAGCAGTTGTTGGTGGAAAAGTTACGCCAGATAAAATGTACGTTTTCCAGCGTGATGATGGTAGCGAAGTTGTCATTCGGCAAATGGGCTCCAAAACCATGAAAATTATCTACGATGAAAAAGGCGGCACAAAAGAAGTTCCGGTTCCTGAACTTGAGGCTTTGCGCTGGGCATTGTCTTTGAGTCAGGCTGAAAAGGTTGCGCGAGGCGTCCGTTCGGTCAGCAAGGCGTATGGCGGAATAATTATGGATACAGAATTCTGTATCGATTCTCGTGACAGATTGTGGTTTGTTCAGGCTCGTCCTGAAACGCGCTGGAATGAGGAACTTGAACTTCATCCAACAACTATTTTCATGAGGCGCAAGGAAGTTGATCCCAAAGCCGCAGCGAATGCTGAAATTATTCTGGAAGGGAACGGCGCTTCCAGGGGCGCAGGCCAGGGAACCGTGCGTTTTTTGCGTTCCGCCCTTGAACTGAACAAGGTGGCCAAAGGCGATGTATTGGCCGCGGAAAGGACCGATCCTGATATGGTGCCAGGAATGAGGGTGGCCTCTGCCATCATGGCAGATGTGGGCGGTGATACCAGCCATGCAGCCATTACATCACGCGAACTTGGCATCGCAGCAGTCATTGGAATTCAACGCGCTCATATACTCCGCGCGCTCGACGGCACGGAAGTTACAGTTGATGGCACCCGTGGACGTGTTTATCGCGGTTTGCTGCCCCTGAATCAGGTTGGCGGGGAAATGGATATTTCCAAATTACCCATTACAAAAACAAAGGTGGGCCTGGTTTTGGCGGATGTAGGGCAAGCTCTTTTCCTTTCCCGCCTGCGTGATTATCCCCAATTTGAGGTTGGCCTTTTGAGAGCCGAATTCATGCTTGGCAATATTGGGGTGCATCCAAAAGCGCTTGAAGCTTTTGATAATGGAGAACTAAATTCTGTTGTTGAGGCCAAATTGAAGGAACTCGACACGAAGCTTTCCAAAATCATGCGCGAGCAAATGGCGGCCGGTCTAATTGTTTTCAATTTCAATGTGCGCGAATATGTGGGTGAAATTACCGGCATATCGAAAGAATTGGCCGATGTCGCAGAGACGGACGGGAATCTCGGGCCCGAGGAAATATTGATTCAGCATCGCAGGATGCGTGAGCTTGACCATAAACTTGATCAACATATGGAACTTGCTTCAAACAGACTTGAAATTATCAAGACATCTGCTGATCTTGCTGAACATATCAAGATAATTATGGGATATGACAATGAGCTTGCATTGTTGTCTCCAAGTGATCCAGAAGCGCCAAAAAGGCAAGCTGAAATTGAAGCAAGCATAGAAGAGCAGGTGGGAAAAGTAAAAAGTTTGCCAATTGTCGAACACGTACTGGATAATATCAGACGCCTGCGTGAGGAAGTCGGGCTGAGAAGCGGTTTGAAAAAAGAGATGGATGATATTCAAAATCTGCCTGACAAAATCCGTTCAATTATCAAATCGCGGGGTTTCAGAACAGGCAAAGAACATTATGTTCAAACTCTCGCCCAGAATCTTGCTCTCTTCGCAATGGCTTTTTATGGCAAACCAATCACATACCGCACAACAGATTTTAAAAGTAATGAATATCGTAATCTTTTGGGCGGTAACCTGTTTGAACATATTGAAGCAAATCCGATGCTTGGCTACCGCGGAGTATCCAGAAATATTCATGATTGGGAAATCGAGGCATTCAAGCTTGCCAGGGGAGTTTATGGCGGCCGTAATTTGAGATTGATGTTGCCATTTGTTCGTACCCTGGAAGAAGCGCGTTCAATGCGCTGTTATCTCGACCAGGTGCATAAATTAAAAAGCGATGAAGATGGCTTGAAAATTATTTTGATGTCAGAATTGCCTTCCAATGCAATTCTTTCAAAACAGTTTATTTCGGAATTCGATGGCTTTTCCATCGGATCAAATGACATGACCCAGATGGTTCTGGCCACAGACCGTGACAACTCCAGGCTTTCCCACATTTACGATGAAGAGGATCCTGCTGTGATCTGGGCCATACTGGTAACAATTTTTACTGGTCAGAAATATTGCAAGAAAATCGGATTTTGCGGACAGGGTGTTTCAAACAGCCTCATTCTACGAGGACTCGTTGCCATTGCTGGCATAACATCTGCTTCGGTTGTTCCTGATACATACTATCAGACTGTTTTTGACATCTCAGCGGTAGAAAATGAAAACATTCCGACATCCCAGCTTGGCCAATGGTTGATACAACAACATCACAAACATTTGGCTGAATTGATGGAAAAATCGGGTTACGGACATATTTTAAAGAAGTATACCGAACCCCAGGATATCCAGGAATGGTATGAAGGCGAATTGCAGAGGCATCATGAACAACTGCGTGAACATCTTGGTACGCCCAAAGAAGATTTTTATCGAACAGAACTTCAAAATTTCCGTTCAAAATTCCATAAGCCCGTTATATATGCCACCTGGAACTGGGAAGATACGGTATTGGATGCCTTGCACCAGGCAGGGTTTATGAACTTTGAAGAACAGGAAAACGCCAAAATCAAATCCAGGGAAATAAATTACTAAATCTCTATTACGATAAAACCGAGTAGGGCGGAGTCGTGAGACTCCTCCCTACTCGATTTATATACTTATGAGTATAAAAAATCTGTGAGTTTTTTATACCATGGAAGGACAATAAAGACGTTAATATTAATTCTTTTCCAGGGCCTTGCTTCCTTCAAAACGGATTCCAACAATCTCGTATGTCACTCGCCCACGGGGAATATCAATCGTTACCTCATCACCTTCCTCTTTTCCCAAAAGCGCTTGCCCCACTGGGGAAAGAAAGGAGATAGATCCTTTTGACGGTTCAGCTTCATCAGGTCCCAAAATCATGAAAGATTTTGATTCACCACTATCAACATCTTCAACATCTACTGTAGAGCCAAATATAACTTTTTCACCGGAAATTTTATCCAAATCAATAATCTGGTATAATGCAAGTCTTGATTCAATGTATTTAATACGCGCTTCAGCCATTCCTTGCCGTTCTCTGGCTGCGTCATAACCGGCATTTTCACGCAAATCACCCTCTTCACGAGCCTCTTTGATGGCCTGGATAATTTGAGGACGTTCGCTTTTCAACTTGGCCAATTCTTCTTCAAGTTTTTTATATCCCTGAACTGAAATTGGAATTGAGTTCATGTTTACCTCATGCAAAAGGGCTCCCGGAACTTATTACAGGGAGCCTATTTTTATCGTTTGCAAGTACAAGAAGATGGCAAAAGATTTGATGCTGACTGGACAAACCAATAAAAGCAAAAATCTACTATACCATCAGATGAATTGATGGTCAAGATTGACAATGCTTTTTCAGTAATTCCAATTATGCAAAAGCTACTATTGGGATGTCAGGCTTTTACTGTCGTAAAAGCCTGAAGATCGCAAGGTAAAGCCGTGGTTTTGCGTTGCTGTCGATTTCTGTATACCAGCGAAGCTGGCAGCGCAAACGCCCCTGCGGGACGGGCTTCGGCTGGCCGGCGCGGGTGTCTGCTGCCACAGCCACCAGAGCGTTTGCCCAATTTCATTACGCAAACGCTCTATAAGTTTCATTCCCTATTTTCCAACGGCTTGGCGCGCATTCAACCATTGTTTTTTGGATTTTTGGGTATCATTGATGCTTGCGCCATCTTGTTACGGCGTATATGTTGATGGCAAAGCTTATAAACAAGGAATTGCAAAAATCCTTTTTTCCGTGACATCATGAAAAAATATCTTCGATACCTTGGTCCCGTAATTATTTCGGCAATTTTTGTTCTGGCTGTTTATCTTCTTTATAATAAATTGAAATCTTACAGCATTGCGCAAATTCGCCAAAGTCTGGAACAGATTTCTTACTACAGGATAGGTTTTTCCCTTATCCTGATGGTTATCAATTATATAATTTTAGTAGGTTATGACTGGCTTGCTCTAAAAGCCATACATAAAACCTTGCCTTTGCCGCGGGTTGGCCTTGTTTCATTTGTTGGACAAGCCGTAAGTTATAATTTCGGCGCCTTATTGGGTGGAACAAGCGTCCGTTATCGCTTTTATTCGGCATGGGGTTTTTCAATCTCGGAAATTGTGCGCCTTGTCTTGATGTTGGCAGTCACCTTCTGGGTTGGCGCGCTGGGTTTATGTGGAATTATCTTTCTTGTTTCTCCTCCTGTCATTCCTGACGAACTTTTGCAGAATATGCCCATAAAGGATATCAGGATATTGGGCATTATTCTTTCCTTGTTTGCCTGTTCCTATCTGGCCTTGTGTTTTTGTGTTCGCAAGCCTGTACATATTTTTGGCAAGGAATTCGTTTTTCCCGGTCCGAAGATTGCGATTGCCCAATGCATTGTTGCGGGAATAGATATAGTTGCTGCCGCTGCCTGCATGTATGTGCTTTTGCCCAGTGAAATCGGTTTGAGTTTCATGGAGTTTTTACCGAGCTATCTGATGGCGCAGGTGGCGGTTGTATTGACTCATATTCCTGGAGGAGTGGGCATATTTGAGTTGGTAATTCTGGAATTAACCCATACTCCCAAAGCTCAGGCAGTTTTTGCAGCTGTCCTGCTTTTCAGATTAATATATTATATTATTCCTTTGCTTGCCGCAGCCGTATTATTGACCATATACGAAGCGAGACAGCGAAGCAATATGTTAAGAGAAGCCGGGAGATGGCTCTCGGTTCTATCCCATTCAATCTCGGCTTATCTTGTTTTTGTTGCCGGGCTCATATTGTTGGTTTCCGCAACTCTTCCTACTTCTTCCCACAACATTGCCATTCTTTTAAAATGGTTTCCAGAAAGTGTTGTTGGCGCAGGACATTTTGTGTGCGCATTAAGCGGGGCAGCCTTGTTGTTTGTGTCCTATGGTCTCGAACGACGACTGGCCAGCGCATTTAAATTGACAGTGATCTTGATGATCTGCGGGATTATGGGCGCGCTTTTAAAAGGTTTCGCCTGGGAAACTGCCATCATGATTCTGGTGGTTCTTCTTGCCATTTGCCTGGCCAAAAAACGGTTCTACAGAGGAACTTCTTTTTGGGAAGACCAAATATCCTTGCATTGGGCACTAAGTGCGCTTGCTGTTATTGCCATTGTTTTCTTTCTGGCCTGGTTTCTTTATCACCCATCATGGGACAGGGCTGCTTCATGGGGTTTTGAAAGACCATTTAATGCGGCAAGAACATTAAGGGCTTTTATTGGAATTGCAGTCTTGCTCGTGCTTTCATTTTGGTGGAAAATCAGGATTCGATTAAACAAAAAGAAAAAATAGCAAAATAACGCATCATTCAATCATTACGGCTTCTATGCCATCCCTTTCTTCAAGAAGCACATCAACGTGTGCTTCTTTTCGGGTTTCTATACAAGATCCTATATACTTGGCATAAATGGGCAATTCCCGGTGGCCTCTGTCAACAAATGTTAAAAGCTCGACTTTTTCAGGACGCCCATAATCAAAAAGCGCCTCAAGGGCAGCACGGACTGTCCTGCCGCTAAACAGGACATCATCAATGAGAATCACAATTTTATTGTCCAGATTCACAGGAATATGAGATATGCCTATGTGTGGCTTACCTGATAATTTCGTCCAGTCATCGCGATATAGATTAATATCAAGCTCTCCCAATGGCACTTTTCGTCCAAGCGCTTTTTCAAGCAGATTGCAAATTCGTGTTGCAATGTCGGCGCCGCGCCGCTTGATACCGACAAGAACAAGATTTTGCTCGTCCTGATGATTGGACAAGATTTCGGATGCCAATTTGTCTATAATGGAAGACATTTGGTTTTTTGTCATCAACACGCGTGATGCCATATATTCTCCCTTGTTATAATGAAAAAACAATAACAATTAGCATATAATAAGAAGAAAACTTTTTGCAGGCATTGACAAGCATATTTGGAAAATTTAATTCTAGCTTGACGCAATTAATTCCATACGGAGGAAACATGATAAAATTATCAGATAGTGCCAAAAAGGAACTTGATGCCTATTTCGAAGGAAAGGATAAAGGTACAATCAGGGTTTTTTTGGCTCCTGGAGGTTGCTCCGGACCACGTCTTGCATTGGCACTTGATGATGCCGGAGATGAAGATGAAAAAGAAGAGGTGGCAGGATATACCTTCTGCATTAACAAGGATCTGCTCTCCCAAATTAAAAGTGCTGAAATAGACCTCACTCCACTTGGATTTGCAGTCGAGCCTGAAGTTCCATTGCCTGCGGGCAGTGGAGGAGGTTGCGGCGGCTGCTGCGGTGGATGTGGTTCAAATTAATTGACAAATAATCAAGGTGGCCCCTGGGCCGCCTTTTGTTTTTGTATGAACAAGATAGAAAATATTCTTTCTAAAGATAACAGAATTTTTTTGCATCGGGCGAGCAATGCTGCATCTGCTGCAATTGCTGCCCAGGCTTTAAATATGGGACGGAGTGTTGTTCTGGTAGCAACATCCAAAGAAATGCTCCACAATTTGAATGCATTGACAAGATTATTCATTCCTGAAGCTTCCATGGCTGGTTTTTCCATTGCAATGCCCCTTTGGGAAAGAAAAGTTATCTCATTATCCGGACGCGACGAGATTAAATCCAAAAATTCATGGGAGGGTCTCATTTCCTGCCTTTATGGATTATCATTGGGCAAAACTTTTTGTATTGTTTGTGATATTCAGTCATTACTATACAAGTATATGCCCCTGGGCTATTTTGCCTGTCATACTCTTGAAATTATAACTCAAATGGATTTGTCTCCGGAACTTATAATGGAGCAGGCAATAGAGTGGGGCTATGAGAGAACAGGCATGGTAACGCGACCGGGCGAAATTTCTCGGCGAGGTGATATTTTTGATATTATTCCTTGTGGTTATTCGCGCCCCACAAGTATCGAATTTTTTGGGGATTGCATTGAAGAAATGCGATTGTTTGACCCCGAAAGTCAGCGTTCCATAACAAGCATGGAAACATTGACCATTTTGCCAATTTCTCCAATCCCATTTTCAGGAAAATACTTTGATGAAGCCGGCGCATTGCTGAAAAAATTGAAAAAAGAGAAGAAATTAAATGAAAATGAGGCTTATTCATTAAATAAAGCTCTTGAAGAAAGGAAGCCTGGCATCCTTCCAGGGCTAATCTGGAATTCTCCCACTCTTTTTGAAGAATGGCTGCCTGCTGAAACGCTCTGGATTATTCCTGGTGAAGCTGATAGCGTAGAAGAATTGACGCTTACAAGAAACAACCTGAAAAAAGAACTTGAAGATGAGGGCAATTATCTACAACAACCTTCGAACGTTGCTTTAAGGAAAGCCTCCAAGCCATCTCCCTGGAACTGTTTTCAATGTATTATAAATGAACCTCTAAATGAGGCTCTGGTACCAGGTATTGATGCCAAAGGCGAGAACTTGCCAGAGCATCGCATTAGCAATTTTGAGGAATTATTTCCCGGTCAGGAAGCCAGGGAACGTCCCTGGCAGATATTTTTAACTGCACTGAAAAAGTGGCAGTATGAAAAAAAGCAGATTTTGTTAAGTTTTTCATCGGAACGGGGGAGAAAAAAATTTCTAAAGCTCATTGAAAAGGAAAATATTATACCTTTTCTACGGTACTCTCCGGAACAAAATGGTATCTTCGCTTTGGTTTCGCCATTTTCCAAAGGTATGGATATCACATGGAATGACAGTATCATACTTGGTGAAGATATAATATATCCCAGGGCTGAAAAGAAACATGTCCAGTCACGCAAGGCATTCAAAGGGCTTGACAGATTTGATGATTTGAAAAACGGGGATCTCCTTGTACATAGAGATTATGGTATTGGAAAGTTTGCAGGCTTGCATCATCTGGAAATAAATAATGTTGCCAACGATTATCTTTTACTCGAATACTCAGGGAAGGACAAATTATATGTCCCTGCGGATCGTATAGCTCTGGTTCAACGCTTCAAGGGGACCGAAGGCATAACTCCTTCTCTGGACAGGCTTGGCAGTGTGGCCTGGACGCAAGGAAAGGAAAAAGCAAGAAAAGCAATTGAGAAAATCGCTGCGGATCTTGTGGAAATGTATGCCTATAGAAAAGTTACCAAAGGTTTTCATTACGATCCACCCGGAGAATTGTTCAGAGAATTCGAAGCAACCTTTAATTATGAGGAAACACCCGATCAGGACAAAGCCATTCAGGATGTCCTGGATGACATGGATAAAAAAGAACCAATGGACAGGCTAGTTTGCGGAGATGTAGGTTTCGGTAAAACAGAAGTTGCCTTGAGGGCCGCTTTCAGGGCAGCCTCAGAGGGACGCCAGGTTGTTTTATTGTGTCCAACCACTGTTCTGGCCGAACAGCATTATCAAACATTCAGATCCAGACTTGCCGGTTTTCCTGTAAATGTCGGGTTATTAAGTCGATTTGTACCCAAAGCCAAACAAAAACAAGTTTTAAAAGAATGTGAAACGGGGCAAATAGATATACTTGTGGGAACACACAGGCTTCTTTCCAATGATGTAAAATTGCCCAATCTTGCTTTGTTAATACTGGATGAAGAACAACGTTTTGGAGTAAGACATAAGGAAAAACTTAAAGAAATCAAAAAAAATGTCGATGTTCTCACACTTACAGCCACTCCAATTCCCAGAACGCTTCAGCTTTCAATGTCAGGTATACGCGACCTTTCGATAATTGAGACTCCACCACAAGACAGGCAGCCTGTGGCGTCAGCTGTTTTGCAGAGAGATGACGATATGTTGCGTAAAATTATTTTTCGGGAAATTGAACGAAAAGGCCAGGTTTTCTGGGTATATAATCGTATTCAGGGGCTTGAAAATGTTTATGAATATGTGCATAAGCTTGTGCCGGATGCCAGAATTGGAATAGCACATGGACAGATGTCCGAATCCGAACTTGAAACAACAATGCGGAAATTCTGGCATGGCGAGCTTGACATACTTGTGAGCACGTCAATAGTGGAATCTGGCCTGGATTTCCCACAAGCCAACACGCTGATAGTTGATCAAGCCCAGATGTTTGGTCTGGGACAACTCTATCAGCTCAGGGGAAGAGTAGGGAGAAGCGATAGACAGGCGTATGCTTATTTTCTTGTTCCTGATGCAAAAAAACTTACTGATATTGCAGAGGAACGCTTGCGGATTATTTTGGAAATGGATTTTCTTGGAGCCGGATTTCAGGTTGCAATGGAAGATTTGCGATTGAGAGGAGCAGGGAATATTCTTGGTGAGGTACAGACTGGTCACATGAGCAGGGTAGGAATGGAACTTTATCTCGAAATGCTTGAAGAAGCAGTCGCGAGATTGAAAGGACAACCACAAAATAATATGGTTGAAACTGAACTCACTCTTGGAATCCCGGCCCATATCCCCGATACTTATATAGAAAACAGTCAGGAACGACTTCGTTTTTACAAGATTTTAACTTCTGCGGAAGATATGACTGCACGGGAACAAACAGTCTTGTCTATAAGGGACAGATTTGGGCCTTTGCCAAAAGAATTACAAAATTTTGTTGATATACTAAACTTCAAACAATTTCTTTCTGCTTTGCAGGCTGAAAAAGCCGATATATCCTGTTCTACAATCAAAATATTTTGGTCAAAAGGCCAAAGTTCGGTTAATCCTCAAAAGCTTTTGTCTCTTGCAGAAACAAATTCTTCCATAACCTTGTTGCCTCCAAATGGAATACAATTTGATTTTAATGATACTATGTCATTTGCAGAAAATGTGGAT